>NZ_KV805588.1:200680-200953 GCF_001811595.1 Enterococcus sp. HMSC078F03
ACTTCTGGTTGGCTGCTTTCTGCGGTTTCTGTTGTGCCATTATCTTCAGTTGTTACGCTTGGTTTTTCAGGTATGATTGGTGCAATCGTGCCTAGTGTTTCACTTTCATCTGGATTTTCTTCTTCCGTTGGCGACACATGAACTTCTGGTTGACTGCTTTCTGCAGTTTCTGTTGCGCCATTCTCTTCAGTTGTCACACTTGGTTTTTCAGGTATGATTGGCTCAATCGTGCCTAGTGCTTCACTTTCATCTGGATTTTCTTCTTCTGTTGGT
>NZ_KV805588.1:201053-227051 GCF_001811595.1 Enterococcus sp. HMSC078F03
CAGTTGTCACACTTGGTTTTTCAGGTATGATTGGTGCAATTGTACCTAACGTTTCACTTTCATCTGGATTTTCTTCTTCTGTTGGTGAGACATGAACTTCTGGTTGGCTGCTTTCTGTGGTTTCTGTTGCGCCATTCTCTTCAGTTGTTTCTGTTGCCTGTTCCAAAGTAGGTATCTTTGGTTCCCATTCTTCTATTGTCTCTAAAGGAATGTCTAGACTTTCTTCTGTTGGCATTTCCACATTTTGATTGCCGCTTGCCTCACCGTCTACAAAAACATTTTTAACCTGTGATGTATTTTTTTCATTCGTTGCTTCTTGATTGTTTAGTCGATAATTGATGTCATAACTATTTTCAAATGTCGCTTGATGTTGCCCCGCTTCCGTGATTGTCGAAGTGTAACGGACGATAAAGGAAGTAAAGCGTGCTTTATCTCGATAAAAACGTAAATTAAAGTCATTATCCGTCACGAAGTCAATTTTGCCATAACCTTGTTGCTCAAACTCGGCAAGTGAAATATATTTAGTTTCTTTGTCATTCACAATATCAAATGTAAAACTCTCTTTGTTTAATTGTTGACCACTTCCTTGTCGATCCGCAATTGAAATATCTTCTGTGACATCGGATTTATTGAGGTTCACATTTAAAAACCAACGTACTTGATTTGACTCTCCAGCCAAATCGCCTACTTTATAAAAAAACGGATAGTCTCGCTCAATTTGGCCATTCTCTGTGCTAGTCATTCCTTCAATTGTCAAACGTTGAGTCGCCGTTGCAGTTCCGAAATCCGTTTCTATCACGTTCGGTTGCGAACTATTGGTGATAAGCGTTTTAATCCCGAAAGAAAAATGCCCGTTCACATTATGTAAAGATTCAACTTTTTCGTTAAATATTGCTACAACATGATCTTTATAGATGAAGACTTCCCCTAAACCATTTAAATTGATTTTTCGTGGTGAACCATCGTTCTCGGTCATTCCAACTAGTGCGTCTGGTAAAGTTAAAGTAATTGTATCTCCGGGTTTTATTTTCTGATTTTCTTTGTCACTAAAAGATACTTTAATGGAGGTCATCTCCCCTTGATATAAAGTAGTGTGATCTAATTCTACTTTGTCAACGATTGGACTTTTGCTCAATTCGGCGCCAAACGAAATTGGACCTATCAATAACGCCCCCGCAATTGGTAGAATCATTACCAACAGTAACACTAAAAATTTTACACTTTTTGTCATAAAAAATTATTCACCCTTCTTTTCTCTTATTTTTTCCACTTAGTGGTCTTTTTCAGAAGTTGACAATAGCAAAAAGATATGTCTCGTACAATATTAATGCTCATTTAAGTAGCCTTTTTTTTAAATTTCTAATTCACTTCCTAAGGAAAACGTTTTATTATGGTAGTTACATTAGATAACATTTGTTACAAAATATCTAGTGCTTCCAATATTGAGTTGTATAAATAACATATTTCGGATCAATAATGAATAAAAATACTTAATTCATCCACATTTTGTTTCCAAGGACATTTATTCTTGTTATAATAAAATTTATAAGATAAGGAGGAAAAGAATGAAAAATTCATATTTTGATGGTGGTTTAGCAACGTATATCGGGACTTCAATTTTAGCAACCTTGATTACTGTCTTTACATTAGGTATTTGCGCACCTTGGGGAATTTGTATGATGTACAACTGGAAAATCAAGCATACCGTTATTGATGGTAAACGTCTTTATTTTGACGGTACAGCTATGCAATTATTCGGACATTGGATTAAATGGCTTTTATTAACTATAATTACTTTAGGCATTTATGGTTTTTGGTTGAATATCCGTTTGCAACAATGGATTACAAAACATACCCACACACTTTCATAAAAAAGAGGAAGGATGAACTGAGTTGCGGTCCATCCTTCCTCTTTTTATGAATATCTGACAGAGTGTTATCCTACTCTTTGAAAAAACAAGGAATTTATGCTATACTTTGATAAGTATCAAGGGATACTTATGTTATTTCGGGGGCGTTACGGATTCGACAGGCATAGTTGAGCTTGAATTGCGTTTCGTAGGTTACGGCTACGTTAAAACGTTACAGTTAAATATAACTGCTAAAAACGAAAACAATTCTTTCGCTTTAGCTGCCTAAAAACCAGCTAGCGAAGATCCTCCCGGCATCGCCCATGTGCTCGGGTCAGGGTCCTAATCGAAGTGGGATACGCTAAATTTTTCCGTCTGTAAAATTTAGAAGAGCTTACCAGACTAGCAATACAGAATGCCTGTCACTCGGCACGCTGTAAAGCGAACCTTTAAATGAGTGTCTATGAACGTAGAGATTTAAGTGGCAATATGTTTGGACGCGGGTTCGACTCCCGCCGTCTCCATTTTTAGAAAAGTAGAGAAAAACAAAAAAGAGCTAAAACCTTATAAAATAAAGGTTTTAGCTCTTTTTTTCTATAAGCAAAAGAAGGCTCGTTACCTCCCCTTACACTTCCTATCACATTATCTTTCTAAAACCACTTCATTTTCTTTTTCTATTGGTGATTTTGGGTATTGCATAGAACATGGCTAAAAATATTATTGTTATCAAAAGAGTTTTTAAGATTTCAATTTTTCCTGAATCTATCCAAGTATACACAAAAGCGATGATAAAAGTAATTACTATTTCCGTAACATGATCTTTTAAATTCATTAGCTTAGCCCACATTGAACTGCCCATAAAGTTAGTTGTCCAGCTACAATAATAGCATTCGTCTTTAAACCATTGGCTTTAGCGAAGCGTAATACAGTCACTGCTAATTCTTTCCAGGCTTTCTTTTGTGCAGCTTTTACAATTGCACTGATACTAATCATTGCAAAAAACTCATCTTTGATTTTGTTAGCAACGCAACTTCCTAATGCATTCCAATTAAAACGTGCTTGAACTACTGTTGAAGCATCAGAAATATTTACATTTAACTCTTCCTCAACTGAAGAAATCTCTTGCTGAGCAAAATTATTTTTGACATAGTTTTTAAAGTTATCTTCCGTCACTCCATTCGCATACATTTCTTCCAGTCCTTTTGCTACAGCCTCAACTTCTGAATCCTCTAGCTGGTCAGATGCATAAACACTTGTTCCAGCGCTGATAAAAATACCTAATGTCATTAGTAATGCCATCGCCAAACAAAAAAATTTAGCCTTTTTTGTCACCTGTAATTCCATAAATAAATCCCTACTTTCTTTTCCTTGTTATAATCATAACAAGGAAAAAGATAATTTATCATCAAAATCCCTATTTGATGCTTATATTTTCCTATATATCCTAGAGCTGATTTTTCTCACTAGTGATCACATCAATTTGAACTAATGATTCAAAAAAAGACACAGGTTATTTGAGGTACGTTCGAGGTAATGCTAGGTTCTATTTTGAAAACAACGCTGCTCTCTTGAAATATTTTTTGAGCTTGTCTAAACCTTCTGAAACGAATATAGAAAATAAAAAAAGAGTCCCCTTTCTCAAGGAAACTCTCAATTGCTAAGTCAAAATAACTTCACGTTATCTAAATCTTTTAAATCAATCCTATGGTTCGCGGAACAAAGGAGCTAAAAACTTAATAGAATAAATCGCACAAATTCCGACAATAATATAGATAATTTTTGCTAATGGTGTGGTTGCACCACCACTAATTGTTGCAACTAAATCAAAATTAAATGCACCAACTAATAACCAGTTTAAACCTCCGACAATCAATAAAATTAAAGCAATAATATCCAGATATTTCATTTTTAACACTCCTTCCAAATTTGATAAGTCAAGAGTAACACGTTTATTCTTTATTTACGAAAATAATGATTCAGGAAAAAAACTTTTTTCAATTATTTTCTCGAATCATTTTTTCATTATTAATAATTTTATGATATAACTAAAGAGTAGACAAAAACAGATTCATTATCTCTGATAAGAAATGATGGTTTATTATGCGTGCTAAGTTATTTTTAATTTTGCGGAATCGAGTGTTATCACGTGTTGTCTTTGTCATTCTATTTTTACATGTGTTTTTTACCACAAATGATTTCACGGTGTTGCTGCTCCTCTTACTATTGAATTATTTACTCACGCTTGAAGATAGCGCGAAAAAAACAGAAAAATCCAAACTTGGCAGGAATTTAAACAGTCGATTGATTGGCCCTTTGTCGCTTTTTATTCAGGGCTTGCTCTTTTAGTTATTTCGTTAATACTTCTGTTTCTCTGGTTCAATTATGCACGATAAGGAGGATTAAAAATTGAAAAGCTATTTTTTTACTCTTTTTTTAGTATGTTTAGCCTTTTCGTCATACTACTTTGGTTTTCTGGTCGTCTTTTTCCGTCGCTTGTACCAGATAATGAAGCCGCTAATAATTAACGCACAGGCAATTAAAAGTAATGTCCATAATAGTAAATTTTGTTGTTGTGCCACTTTTTTCATTCCTGCTGCTGCTTTTTCTGGTTGATATGGGATACGATGTCCTCGAACTAATAACCGATGACTGTTTATCATATACGGTGTGCAAGTTAATAAAGTGACGAGATCTTGGCCAGACTCAATGTGTAAATCTTTTGTATCAGTTGGTTCAACGGTTTTTGTTTGATCTACTTGATAAGCAAGCGTCTTCCCATTAACTTCGATATAAAATTCATCGCCTTTTTTTAATTCTGGCAAATCTGTAAATAATTTGGCTTGAGGGAGACCACGATGGCCTGAAATGACCGCATGTGTATTCGCACCACCTGTAGGATAGGAGGTTCCTTCTAACAAGGAGCTTCCTTTTTCCAATAGCAATGCATTTGTTTTATCAAAAATTGGTAAACGGACATTTATTTTTGGAATGGTTAAAACACCAATCGTATGACTTTCAAAATAGGATTTGTCTGGTTTTTTCGTTGTTTTTTGCGTTTCAGAAAAAGGATCTAATCCAGGATTGCTGCCTTTTTTCGCTAATTCTTGGTTTTTCTTTTCCATTTTTTCTTGAAGTTCAGCCATTTCTTTGGTGTTTTCTTGGCTTGCTTTTGCTTGATAATGAGCGATAATTTGTTGATCCAGATAGTTATTTAATGCATCGCTAACAAAAGGATACGCAAATGCACCTATTCCAATAATCAGTAAAAGAATCATAAAACCATCAATGATACGACGTTTCTTTTTTGACTTCATTGCTTCCTCCTTAAAAATAAAGCATGAAAGCCTGGGACAGTGATTGGCCCAGGCTTAAAAACTGATAAACGGCGGAAACAGAATCAACACTACGCGTTGCTCCGATCTCAACAACTTATAAGGTGTTTTCTCGTCAAAGACTCGTCGCAGTTTTGTCCTTGAGAGTTCTCGGAGCTAAACACTTCTGTTCCGACCTCTTTGTTTTTCTAAAAATTTCTTCGGTGACGCTAGAAATTAAGCATTTTCTTTTCTACGTCTAGCAAAGTAGACTCCTGCAATAAGTAGCAAGACTGCGCCACTTCCTAAGTAAACGTAGATTCCTTTGCCACCTGTTGAAGGTAAGGTACCTTTGTGTTTGTTTGGTACTTTTTCTGGTGAAACTAGGTTTTCTGTTGTGCCATATGATTGTTCATTGACCACAAATTCAATCCGATTTGTTAACAAGACATAATCATCAGGAGCTACAGTTTCTTCTAAATAATAGGTACCGTATTTAAGCCCTGTGATATCAACTAATCCATCAGCCGTTGTTGTAAAAGTAGTTGCTTCGGCTTTTGTTTTCACCCAAGTTGCTGCTTTCGTTGTTTCATCGATTTTCAAATAATTTGCTGTGTCACTGTTTTGATCACGAACGACAAAGGAAGCTCCCGCCAAGGCTTGTGTCGCTGTCACATCGCCATCGACTTTAATGAAACGTTTCCCACCTGTCACAACTTCAACAGTTGGTGGTGTTTGGTCGTCGGTATGACCGTTATCAACATTCGCCTCATTTTTAAAGCCTTTCGTAGGATCTGCTTTTTCATTTAAATGCATAAAGTAAACGAATTTTAGTGTGCCGCCTGGCGTTAACGTAGGAATATATTCTGGATTAACGGCGACAGTGAAGCCATTTGCTTGTTCAGTCACTTGATAATTTTCAGGAGCAATCACTGTATCCCCATCATATAACGCATAGGCATACTCTCCAGAAGTCACGTTATCAAAAGTTAAGGCTGCATCATGTTTATCAACTAAATTGAATTTGACGTATTTATTAGCGTCGCCTTCTTTGTCTGCAATCCCCAATGGAATATTTACAGAAATTTGATATTTAATTTTTTCGCCAATTGCCACATCTTTACCATCTAAGTTTGGTGTTGTTTTATCAACTTTAGAGGTATCATTTTTGACTGTTTTTTCAACAGGTGTTTGATTGTTTGCTTCAATTGTAAATGGTGTTTTTGTTTGATTTTCAATTAATTCTGCATTATTTGGCGCTTTTACTTCTTCTAAAATATACGAACCAACCTCAAGATTTTTAACTGTTAATTCTCCCGTTCCATTCTCTGCTTCTGTGAAATCATTTTCGCCAATTTCATAACTTTTCCCAGTAATAAAGCGTTTTGCTTGTTCTTTATCCGTTGTCCATGTATATAATCCATCTTTGACTCCTTGGATATATTTTACTGTGCCTGGTGAGCCTTCGCTTTTGGAAATAACAAATTCTGCGCCATTTAATCCTTCATTTTCAGCAGTTCCTACTTTTTTCACATGTAAACTACCATCATTGGCTACCACATTTTTAGGATAAATATGAACAACCGCTAATTCTTCTGTTCCATATTTATAGGAACCATCTGCTTGCTTGATCATTTCGTAAACTGGGAACGCCACCACCATATTCGTAGCAGCAACTACACCCTCTTTTGGTTCTTCTTTAATGGTATACACTGCATCTTTACCATTTTGTTTTTTAGGTAACTGAACAGTGACATTCCCATTTGCATCGGTGGTTCCTTGAGCAACAGGTTTCCCAGGAGTTAAACTTTGGACAGCTTGTTTAGCTGCATCGACGCTTGCGCCTGCCGCTCGTTGCTCGTAAAATTCGCTCGTCACGTTATAAATACTAAACGTCACATCTGCCAGTCCTTGATATTTATCAAACTCGCTCATTTCTTTCCCGCTATTTTGAATAAGCGGATCTGGTAAATCCGTCATTTTCTTTTTGTGAATCACGAGCTGTGCGCTCTCCCCATTTTCTTCTGCAAATGCAGTTGTTGTCCCTAATACACTCGTGAAAAGTGGCAAAATTAGTAACAAGGTACTAACGGTGTACCAAACTTTTTTTAATTGCTTCATTTTCTCTCTCCTCTTTTTTGTTTTTGATAAAATAGCCAAATGGCTACCAGCCCAATGATTAGCAGGCCTGCAATCGTCAACCAAATAGAACGTTCTTCATTTGTTTTTGGTAAGAAGCCTGACTCTTTTACTTTTTTATTGATTACATGTAACGGTGCTGTTCGTTGTCCGTTCGTTGCATAAGAATTTTTTTCCACCGTAAAAGGAATTTCTGTTTGATTCAGAAGATAACCTTTTGGTGCAGAGATTTCTTCCAAGAAGTACTGGCCATCTTTTAAGCCTTTAACTGAAAATTCGCCGGCTTGATTAGATGTGATCTTTTTAGCTAATGCTTTTTCTTTCTGCCAACGATACCCGTTTGCTGTTTCATTGAGGTATTCCCCCGCTTGATTTTTGACGATAAAAACAGCCTCTGGCAAGGTGATTTTCGCATTTTCACTATCAACTTTGACAAAAGACTTGCCACCTGTACGAACTGTGGCTCTTTTAGTCAAGGTATGTTTGTCCGTGACTAATTGTCCTTCGTTGTTAATCGCAGTGTCAGGTTCAGCGGTCTTTTCTAAACGCATTTGATACGACACAGTCATTGTTTGATTTGCAAAGTTTTGTAAGTCTTTAATTGAAAAATCAAGCGTAAATCCATGCTTTTGCGTCGTCAGTGTGTAACCTGTAGTAACTGTTTTTCCAGCCACTTTTACCTCAATTGATTCTGGTAAAAGTGTCAACGTTGTATCCGCCTTATCTGACAAACGGAATTCCTGATATCCTAAAATATTCGCTGGAATCTGAGTCGTTAACTGATAGTTAATGTGCTCTCCTTGATTAAAGCCTTGCTGCTTATCGAGTACCGTTTTTTCAAGTGGTGGTAAGTCATAGGCATTTTCTTCATTTTTTGGATATAAATGAATATGCGTTAACGATTGCCCTTGTGGATCTTGAACAGGCAAAATCACTACTAGGTTGCTAGCTTTTTCCTTTACCACTTCCGGTGCTTCCGCTTCAACAAATAAATAGGCTTTATCTCGTTGCTGCGAATCTTTGCTAGCTAATGAAAAAGAAACCACTCCATCTTCTCCATTTATTGTCTGTGTTTTATCTTCTGCAATCGGTTTTCTATTTGTTGCACCGGTTTCTGCTAATTGACGCTGTGCCTCTTGGACCGTTTTTCCTTCAGAACGAAGCTGATAAAACGGATCCGTCACATCATAGACTTGATAAGTGACGTCATTTAAGCCCCGATAATTTTGAAGCAGCGTTCCCTCTTCCCCTGTGTTTTGCTGCTGTTCTGGTAATTGACCATCAGGGAACAATAATTTGTGCAACGTAACTTGAACGCTTGCTTGCGATGCCTCTGCTAATGCTTGCTGTGAAAACCCGAAAAGAGCGAGTAGCATGACGCAAATACTTAACCAACGTGCGTTTTTCATTGATTACACACTCCCTTCTGGTCGTCTAATAAAGAGATAAACACCCGCTATCACGAATGTACTAATCGCTATCAAGTAAAACCACAAGCGTCCTATGCCACCAGTTTCAGGTAAAGGAACCTTTGCTTGGTTCGTAACATCTAAAGTAATTTGATTATTCTTCTCTCCAGAAATTAAAACATCTGCTACTTTTTCCCCATCTATCGTGACTGAACCATCTTCACGAATTATTAATTCGATTGGTTCTTTTAACCCCTGATATCCTTCTGGCGTAAAGGTTTCTGTTAGGACATATTTCCCTGGTTTTAAGTTTTCAAAAACAAAAGTATCCGTTTCTTTGCCATCTTTTGGTAATTCAATATCCGTATCTGGTCCTGTTAAACGGAATTTCGCTCCTTTAAGTGGCGTCTGATTATCGGCTTTTTTATGAACCGTTAAGTCAAAAGGTTTCAAATGATTTTGATGTGTCAGTGTCCATTCTGGCGCATTTTCTTCAATATTTTTGCCTGCATAGTGAATTTTCCCATATTTATCAACAGTAAATTCATAATTTCCAGCAAGAGTGTCGTAGCCTAATGGTCCTGCTTGTTCCACCATTCGATACTCACCAGGTTCACTAATTTTAAAATAGCTCAATCCTGCAGTATCTGTTTTTTGAGTTGCCACAGTTTGATAACTTCCTTGAGCATTTTTTCTTTGCAACGCAAAAGTCGCCTCTGCTAAGTTCACTTGTTTGCCATTTTGCATGGTGTATTTTCTAATTCTGATTGGCAAAGAAGAAAATTTATTTTCAATTTCCAATGGAATAACTTGATTTGTGGTGGTCACTTCTTGTCCATCGATGCTTACTTTGCCTTGCTCACTCACCTCAATTTGCCAAGTCGTTTTCTTGCCTAACTCATGTCCTGCAGGTGCTTTTACTTCAGTTAATGTATAGCGTTCCCCTTTTTGTAGGCGCACATCTTTTGGCAAGGAATAGCTACCATCTTTATTGTCCACTAATGTTGTCTGAACATTTTTACCACTCAATTCAAAGACGGCTCCCACTAAGTTTTTCTCACCTGAGGAAGAATTTTTGATTACTTTTAAATCTAATGGCTTGAACTGCTTCGTGTTTTTCCAAGTAGTATCGTCGATTTTTTCTTGACTGTAACCAGGAACTGCTAATTCACGGGTTGTTTGATAATTGAAAGCTTGTCCTTGATTATTGTATTGGGGAAGCCCAAGAACTTCTTGATAGCTTTCATCCGCGGTTTTGGAAAGTTGGGTTACATTTTTGCGCTCCCAACTATTGCTGGTATCATTTTCTGGTTTTGATAATTTAATATACCCAGTTTGCCAGTTGGCTGTGTCAGTTACTTGCTTTCTACTAATTTCATAAATCACATTATCTGGCCGACTTGTCGGGTCTTGATCATACTCTTCCCAGATTTTTTTCACGTTTAACTTCACGCCAGGTGCTTTTCCAGAAGGAACCCCAAAATCAACTTTTTCATGGGCCGTGGCTAATGGCTGAAACGTTGTCCGACCATTCATTTGATACCAAAAATCAGGTTTGAAGTTTTCTGACTCTGTTTGAATACGTACTTGATAATGAATTTGAATTTCTTGCCCTTTACCCAAATAAATCTCATTACTATTAATTGTAGCGCCTGTTAGCGACACTTCTGGTAATGTTTGAACCTGAACAGGACCCACACTTTTCATTGATAATGTATTTGGCTCGTATTTAAAAGGTTCAGCAATTGGATCAACTACTTTTCCGTTTACAACCGTTCCTGAAATCTGAACGGCTTTTTTCGCTAAATAATCAGAAATGTCTGGTGCATAATCCGCGGATTCATAATAAAGGTCTCCATTTTCATCGGCTGACACCATCTCGCGCATTTTATCTTCAACTTGTTGTTTAGATAAATTAGCTCGTGGATCGCTTTGCAATTGAATGCCCAATCCATGTATTTCAATCCCACGTTGTTTTAAGGCCATTGCCTCACCTATCGTGGCGATAAACGTACTGTTAATTCGTTTATTGATATTGTTTTGATCTGGCGCATTATAGCTACCAGAGATATAAGAAGTGCTACCTGGTTGGTCTTGTCGATTCGTAAATTGTGTCCCGTAAAAGCGACCATCCGCCTCTGTTTGAACTCGACTCACTTTATAAGAGAAGGTTGGGACGCCATCCGTTAAAAGTACAATAACTTTCTTATGTCCATTTGGCGTTGCTAACATATCACCAGCATCTCTTAATGCTTTTTGAGTGAAAGTTCCTCCTCTAGTGCTACTTGGCGTAATATTTTTAATTGGATTTTTGACTGTATCAAACGGTCCCATTTGAATGGCGTTGTTATTATAACCGTCACTTGAGTAGCCAACATAGCCCATGTTGATGTTATTGGTAATACCGCTATCTGCCAATGTATCAACAAAACGGTTCACTCCTTTTTGTACTTCACCAATCCGATTGTTTTCATTCATACTACCGGACCAGTCAACGACTAAGACCAAATCCAATGGCGTGATTTCTTTCTGAACATTCCCACGCACATTAAGATATACATCAAAAAGCCCTGGTGTTGTTGTTTCTCTAGCATATTTTCGGATGGCATAATCGGCTTGGTCTCCTGTACCGCCATACTCAATATAAGAATTTGTGCGATTAGTAGGGTCCCCATTCCAACTCGTTTGGCCGTCCCATTGTGTACCACCGTCTTTATTCCCTTGATGGTTTAACACATTTTGATTGCCTGTGGGCTGCCAATTAGCTGTCGGATAAGTACCAGAATTATCCGTCGTGTATTGTGGTGCAATTAAAGGTAGTGCCAGATTCGCTCTCAAAGTGGCTGGCGCCATTCTTGCTTCTGCAAATGGATTGGTTACCTCTTCTGTTGCGGTCGGCTGTTCTGTATTTTCTGGAGCCGAATCATTTTTGTTAGTTTCTTTCGTATTTTCTGGTACAGTTATTTTTTCTGGTTCAGTTGATTCTTTAGCAGAATCCTCTACTGTTATTTTTTCAGAAGTAACTGAAACATCATATTCGTTGTTTTCATACAATAACTTAGGTGGCTGAGCTGTTTGAAGCGAACTTTGCTCAACAGCTAACGAAAGCTGTACCGGCTTTTTTACTTGTGCGTCCAAAGTCAGATAAAGCGTACCATTAGTCACTTGGTAAGAATATCCGTCTTTTTCAATTACAGCAGTATCCATGAACTGTGCATTTTTCAATTGAATTTCTCGTTGTAATGGCTGCTCTGTTTGGTTGAGAAGATTTAACTCGATATTAATATTCGTTTTATCATTCTCATCTGTTATCATTTGAGCGGATGTAATTTCAACTTCTTTGGCTGTTTCTGCATAGCCAATGAGCGGTATGAAATAGGATGAGACAAGTAAAAAGACTACGCCGAAAACCCCAAATTTCTTTAGTAATTTAATGTCTGTTCTCTCCTTTCTTTTATGAATTAACAGTTAAATTAGAATTGCCTAGCACGTAAAATTTCATTATTCTAATCTGATAATTATTATACAGAGAAGGAGCTCATTAAATCACACCAGCTTTCATACCAAGCGGTTTCATTTCTGAAATTGCGTTATTGTTTCGATGATTGTTTAATTAAAGTAAAGGACTTGGGAGGAAACAATATGATTAGGTTTTTAGAAAAAAATTATCGGAAAATGGAAGAAATCATTCGTGTCTTATCCATTTCTGATAAATGGATGACTAAAAAAGAACTTGCAAAATATATTGGTAGTTCTGAGTCTACTTTTATTCGTTATATTGAGGAGATTAAACAGCGTTGGGGCGAAAGTTTAACCATTAAAACATCGCATAAATTAGGCTATCGTTTAGAAAACTTTAATGCGTCCTTATATTTAAACGTACTGACGGATATGGCAAAAACGTCAACGACCACCCAATTGCTCCATGAATTTATCCAAAATCCTGGCAAAACCATCGAATATTATTGCGATACCATCAATATTAGTCGCTCTTCTTTTGCTCGTAAATTGAAGCAGTGTAATCAGGTCTTGGAAACTTACTCTCTTCGCGTTATCGTTGATCAAGGCTATCAATTAACTAGCCAAACAGAAGAATTGCCTTTACGTATTTTTACGACCTTTTTCTTTTTAATGTATTATGGCCATTATGAATTGCCCTATCAATTAGATAAGCAGGAAATCAAACAATTAATGCGCCGTAATCAATGCCAATTAAATATTATTAGTATGGATAACAGTTATGAACACGATTTCTTTATTATGTATTTTATTGTTGATTTATTAAGAGAGCATCAAGGATTTCAACAACGTTTCCAGAAAAAAACAGATAAAAAGAGTCCAATCAAAATGGAAGATTATCTTTTACTCAGTCGTCATTTTACTGGACTCAGCCGTGAGACCTATCGGGAAGTTCTCCGGTATTTTCAAAGAGGCGCTTTTCAGCAATACTACTCCGAAGACCAAGAAGTCATCAGTCAAAGAATACGTGAAAATTTAAAATTTAATGCTTTTTCACAGATTGAACAATTAACAGAAGAAGTCGTCGACTTCGCTGTTCACTTGTTAACCTGTCTTTATTTGTTTTCTCAATTAGTGCCTTTTGACACCTCCGAATTGACACAAAGGGCCACCTTTTTCACTCGACAAATTCATTTTACTCAGCTTCACTTATATGCACGATTAAAAGCAGAATTGCATTTCTTTTCCGCTCTTTTAGAAACAAATCTATTAAACTATTCATCTTCTTATATTTTTTGGTTGCTTAATACTTTTCCAGAAATTAACCAGAGTTTTGACTCAAAAAAGATTTTGATTATTAGCGACATGGGCCTGAATCATAGTCAATATATTGGAAACTATGTCCACGATATTTTAGCTTTGCATCGGATTCGTTCAAATACGTTAGCAATTACGGAAGAACAATTAGGTGACCATCAACTTGAAGAATTTGATTTGATTATTACCAATCAACCAATTATTGAAACCAGTGTTCCAAGTATTTTAATTAATGATGCTATCTTATTTTCTAACAAAAGAGAATTGCTCGATTTATTAAACTTTTAACGTCTTAATGGTTTTCCTTATCTACCAAAAAGATAGCCCTTTTATCAAGAATCACGTAATGTGAGGTGCCATCATACAGAAGATATTTTTATTTTTCTGAAATAAAAAAGAAAATAGGACATAAATCGAAATGACTTATGTCCTATTTTCACTCTTAAGATAATCAGCTAAACGAAACCAGCAAATTAAATTTCTGATTGATTTACTGGCCATCTTGTGTGACTTTTACTTGGCAAAATTAATGTAATGAAGATCACTAAAGTACCGATAAAAGGAAGTAAATAGAATAAAATCCACCAGTTACTGTGGTCGCGATCATGCAATCTTCTTGCTCGAACAGTAAAGTTTGCCAACCAAATTAAAGCAGTCAGCAAGAAAAAGATAATGGTCACAGTATTCCATTCTTTAATGATTGTTCCATCATTGGGTGTTACTTCAATATATCTGTAAACGCCCGTAATTGCTGAATAAATCCCTAACACCAAATAATTAATTAATTGTGGCCACCAATATTGTGCTCGTGTTGCTGACGCATTCATTGTTGTAATATTATTCCAGTATTCTCTATACGCGTTAAACATATTATCACCCCCGCATTAACTATTACAGAAGTCTTTCGTTTTGTCAAAGAATAACGTTATTTTATGCTGCTTAATGACACGTCCATGTGCCTTCCTTAAACTCACACGAAGCGGACTCTTCAGAAGAGGGAGTCAATGAAACTAACGGTTGCTGTTGCTTTTCTTCTGCGAGAATTTTTTGAATAGTTTGGCTGATTTTTTGTTTCGGTACTGCACCATTAATTAGATATTTTTGATTAATGATTAGTGCGGGAACTCCTTGTAAACCATAAGCAGAAGCTAGCGCAAAATCTTCTTGAACCGCCGTCCAAACAGCCTCGGAAGCAACAGCTTCTTTCCATAAAGCAAAATCAATCGTTGTCTCTTTTACTAGCTCCTCAATTACTTCTGGCTCTTCAATATTTAAACTTCTCATAAATAAACCTTCTTGTAACTTATCAAACAGTAACCAATAAGTGTCTTGGTTGCCAATGTATCCAGCTGCTTTTGCTGCTAATAAAGCATTCTTTGATGTTGGAAAATCAAATCGTTGCTTCCTCATCCCTTCAATATTAAAACGATGCTTTGAATCGTTTTGATTGGCATGCACCCAATGCGTCAAAACTTCTTCTTTTACTGCTGCTCGTGAGCCAAACATTGTTTCAAAATCGTTTGCGGACCACCCCAACGCAAACGACCGATGAATCAATTCAATTTCAGGAAATTCTTGTTGAATCTCATGCATGCGGTCAGACATTGGAAAACAAAAACTACAAATAACATCATGGAAAAATTCTATTTTCATCCTTACCCTCCAGTAACTCTTTTTTCAAAACAGATTGAACTAAATTTACCATTTTACTTACTAAAAGTAAACAAATGGAGCCAATTAAAAGAAAAAGGTGAAACAAAATGCGCTATGGCTTTTGTCTCACCTGTTCTATCTACTTATTCTGATGTGTCCATTCCATTACCCGCTCACCATTCGTATCTAATTCACCATTAAATACAAAACCAAGTTGTTGATACAACCGAATTGCTGAGCTGTTCGTATCATAAACACTCAAGTATAGCTTGTTTGTTTGGTATTTTTCTATTAGCATTAACATTAAAAGTCGACAGGCTGCTTTCCCATAACCTTGTCCTTGGAACCGTTGATCAATTAAAAAGCGGTCTAGCCAAACGCGCCCATCTTGCCAACGTCCATACATGGCATAGCCGATTAATTTATTGCCGTCATAAATACCTGCCGATTCCCATTCTGGAAATTGGTCTGATTCTTTTAGATTTTCTGCCATTGATTCAATGAAGATTTGTTGTTCAGCGAAAACTTGTAAGTTTTCCACTGCTTTACGATTATTGCTTGTTACTTTTTCAAAATGTATTTTCATTGTTTTCACCTAATTAGTTGTTATTTTCTGCATACTTGTCTTCTTTCTTGCTTCTTATTTTAACATACTTATTTCCCTTTGCTTTCTCTAACTCTCTGTGATTATACGTTTCTCTTTTTTATGGGAAATCTTCCCTATAAATGGAGACTCTTTTCAAGAGATTTCTTTTTACACCACCTGTTTCAAATGATATAAATGATATATAGAGTGTTTTAACTATGTGCAACATGATTAAAAGTTAACTGTTGGGGAGCAGTTAACTTTTTCTTTTTAACCACAAAAGAGAGGATCCGCTGTGAGAAATAACTGCAGTGGATGCTCCCTTTTGTATATTATTTAATTACTAGCCGATAGTTGAAAGCTTTCCCGTTACTCAGTAGTATCGATTTTGTCTTCTTGACTATCTAAAGAACGGTCAACTTTTTCGTCGTAACTTTCCATAGAATTTTCATTTTTATGTTTCTGCTTATCGACCGTTTTATCGACTTTTTCTTTCTGTCGATCAATTGTTTTTTCCATCTCTTCGCCAGCCGAGGTACAACCACTCAGTAAAAGGAAACTTGTGAATAAAAACGCTGACAAGATAACTGTTTTTCCGATTTTTGTTTTCATAAACTCACCTCTCGTTTAATTTAAAAAAACGCCCCGATAAAACATTGTTCCCTTGATTATTTACTCACAATTAGCGAACAACTAAGACATTGCACAAAGCATGGTTAACCACATAATCTGTAGTAGAACCAATCAAGGTTCGTTGAATAGCACCTCTTCCCGTGGCACCTATCACAATTAAATCTATGGCATAATTTTCAGAAATCGTGTTGGCAAGATAACGTTTTGGGCTCCCAAGCTCAACAATTTTTTTGACTGTTTTTACACCAATTTCACTCGCTTGTTTTGCCTTTTCAGTGAGCATCTCTTCTGACTTGTGTTTTTCTAAATCATACAATTCTTCAAAAGAAAATGGACTCGTCGTAAATTCAGCATCATTAATAATTGTAGCTAAATAAAGAGTGGCTTGTTCCTCTTTAGCAATCCTGACAGCTTCATGAAAAGCTTTTTCAGATTGATCTGAGCCATCAAGAGCAACCAAAATATGTTGATATACTGACATTTTATCCGCCTCCTTAACCAAATTAAGAATCAAAACTAACACAACAGCTGTGTTACATTTTAGTGGCTATCTGTTGTAATTTTTCCACGGTTAATGCTTGATAATTTGTTTCTTCAAGTAGTCCCGTTTGAATTTCAACAGAAACATCTTCCGTACATGTTTCTAAAAACATTGTGGCATAATCAAACTGTTGCTCTAAGAATGTTTCATACTCCCGTTGACAACGTAAAAATTCTTTCGCGGTATCTGAAACATGTAAACACATGCGGCGCTTATTCGCTTTCTTGGTTATCACAAAATAGGTTCCTTCTAAAATCGTGGTAATCTCTTCAATAATATACGCTGCATCTTTTACCATTCCGTCAATCCAGTCCTTTATTTGTTTTCAGTATCGTTGCTTTTTTCTTTGTCGTCACTTAACAGCTCTTTAATTTTTTCACGATTGTCGTATAACTTTTTTCCTACGCCCACTAAGGCACCACCAGCCAATAACTTTGTTAAAAAGCCGCCATTTGCATTTGTTTTTTTGCCATGGTGTCCTTTTAAATGATGTCCCATCCTAGCCACCTCCATAATTTTTATTTCTATTACCTATGAACATTATCTCATATGTTTTCACAAAACGCACGTATAACAATAGTTTTTTAATCAAGGCTCGACCACTTGGTAAACTCATGACTTTTAATATGACGAATATCTTCAAATAAAATATGTGTATTTCCAACTTTTGCATACTCCATTGAACTCATCCCTTCAAAAACACCAACAATTGGCGGTTGAACACGGCCATAATCATCCAATGTATTCAATTGGATTTCTAAAACCTGGTTATTTTTTAAAGACTGCTCTAAGTATTCTTCAATTTCTTCTGTTGTCTGTTGCGGTAAGCGTTCAAACGCTCTCTTAGAATATTCGTCAGAAGCTTCGATTCCTTCTTGTAACTCCCCCAATGCAAAAGCGGTCGCCCATTTCAGTTCAAAGGGCCGATCATGGTACTCATTATAAGGTGTAAATTCTTTTTTTGTTCGTTTCATGATGTTATCCTCCTAAACCGACATTTCCTCCAGCATGTCCACCGACTAATCCTGAACGATGAATTGCCGTCGCGCCTTCCAACAAAGAAGAGGCGTGGATTAAAGCTTGAAAGCCAAATTTTTGTCGGATTTTATCAATCAGATAGTTTAACTCCATTTCACTAATTTGCTCTTCTGGTTCCGAAAATAAATCTAATTGTAAAGATTCATTCCAAACTAATTTTCCATATGAAAGCCCTAATTGCCGGACATCGGTTCCCGCTAGATAATGTTCTCTAAAAAGGGCTAATACATAGGTAATCAAAACTTTTGTATTGTTTGTTGCAGGAATCGTTTGTTGTTTTCGCCAACCAGTTCGTCCTTCACGGTCAATTTGTCCTTTGGAATAACCAACGTAGACTGTGATACATTCCGTTTGACAATGCGCTTTTCTTAAACGAGCAGCCACTTGTTCTGTCAGTTCCTTTAAGACTAGTTCAATCTGATCTCTTCGCGCATAATCTCTCGGCAAAATCTGACTATTTCCAAATGATTTTTCAGCTTTATGTTGCGCTTTTTTCCCTAAAAAGGTACGATCAATCCCCCATGAATGAGCATACAATTGAAGCCCCATCACGCCAAATGTTTCTTGTAAAAGATGCGGATTCGCTTGCGCTAACTCATATACAGAATCAATTCCTAAGCGATTCAGTCGTTTAGCCATTCTGCGACCAATCCCACAAAAATCTGTCAAAGAAGGCAACTGCCAGACAGTATCTGGTACACGATCATACCGCCATTCTGCAATAAAATCTGGCGAATGTTTGGCGCCATTGTCCAACGCCAATTTAGCCAGTAACGGATTGTCCCCTATCCCAACGGTCACATAAATACCCACATGATTATAAACGACTCTTTGGATAATCCGAGCCATCTTATAGGCGGTTTCACAATGAAAATAACTTAAAGAAGCCGTTACATCAAGAAATGATTCATCTACACTAAACACAGAGTGATCTTCATCTGCGACAAACTTTTTATATAAATTATTGATTTCTTGATTTTTTTTCATGTACAAATTCATTCGTGGCGGAACCACATATAAATCAGGATGAGCGGGCACTTGATTTTTACGCGTAACATTTGAAACACCTAAAACTTTTTTTGCCATTGGCGATGCTGATAAAACTAATCCCCCCGCATTTTCGGCATTACTCATCACTACTAACATCGTTTTCAACGGATCTAACCCACGTTCTGCGCATTCTACACTAGCGTAAAAACTTTTGCAATCAATACAAAGAATATCGCGACTAGGTTCTTTTTCATAATCAAATTTCACAAACATCACCTCACTTGCAAAATCATTATACGAACAAACGTTCGATTAATCAAGCGAACACTGTTTATTTTTTTGTTTTTTTCAAGAACGGTTGGCGATCAAAAAAATAGTCCAACAACAAACAGAACCCTGTTGTTAGACAATTTACATATATTGAAAAAGAACTCTCAAATAAAATAATAGTGTATTCAGATTAATACATAGAGGATAAACTTGAATAAATACTATGTAAAACATGATTATTTTAATAGATTGGTGTAGTTTAATATCAAAATCAATATTATAGGTGATAATACACATAGAGAAATAAAAATAATCAAAAAATAGAACCATTTTTTAGAAACTAGCATACCTAATCCTATCGTTCCTAGTGTGTACAGTACTATCAAAATAAGATAGATTTTTGTTCCATTTCCTGAAAAATCCGTCTTGCTCACACTAGTTATCATTCGAAGAATAGCATATATAATCCCCAAAGAGCAAAGCATCCAAATAAAGCTACTAATATATTTAAGGAGATTCATAACCAGACCTACTTTCTATTAAATTACTAAGCTTAGCCTTTCCAAGTTTGTGTGTGCGTTGCTCTAACATCAAAGTAATCAGGAAAAGCATAACACACAATTCTAGAAACCGCTATCAAAACTACTAATAACATATCTATATCATACTTTTTTATAGCATATTCTACCTATAAAAAATAAATAACGGCATCAAAAGTTAGAATATTCATCTAACTTTTTGACGCCGTAACACCCTATTATCACTTTTTACATCTTATTTCGATTTAAAAATAATGATAAAAAGCCCGTTCCTAACAGAATTACTGCTGAAACATAATAAGGGAAAAAGTGATTGATATCAAATAAAGCTCCTGCTGCCATTGGTCCTAAAATATTACCAAAACTTGTAAATGTCGAATTTAGTCCGTTGATGGTTCCTTGTTGATCTCCAGCATGTTTGGATAAATAAGTAGTTACTGCTGGTCTAAACAAGTCAAACGATAAAAAGACAATAAACGTTGAAAATACAACAACTAAATTATTTTTTGTAAAGGCAATCACGGCAATAAAAATGGCACTTGCAAAAAAGGTTAATTGGATTAAACCCATTTCACCTATTTTTTGGACGATTGCATCAAAGAAAAACAACTGACAAATCAACGCTAAAATACCACTAACCGTAATCACGATTGCTATTTCACTTGTGGTAAAGCCAAAATTAATGGTCGCCATAATACTATAAATAGATTCGAACGCTTGCAGGCCAAAAGAGGAAATTAAGATAATCACAAATAATGAGGTAAACATTGGATTTCTTAAAATATCCATAAATGAACCTTTTTTCGCTTCAACAGCGGCTAAAATTCGTTTCTCTGGCTCCTTCAAAACAGTTAATGTCAAAATAAAACCAATAAACGCTAAAAATGCGGCGGCAAAAAACGGGGCGCGAATGCCTAAATAAGCAATAAAACCACCAACTCCTGGTCCGATAATAAAACCACCACTAATTGCGGCTGACACAAGCCCCATCGCTTTCGGACGTTCAGAAATCGTGGTCATATCTGCCACAAAAGCTGTCACTGACGGCATTAATAAAGCGGCGGCAATCCCACCTAAACCACGAGAAATATAAAAACCGCTTTTCGCTTGGGCTAAGCCAAATAATAACTCAGAAATTGAAAACACCAACATACCCGTCGCAATCATTTTTTTCCGACCAATTTTATCCGAAAGGACACCTGCGATTGGCGATGTGATTAATTGGGCAATCGCAAAAATAGAAATCATCATTCCCATTGTAGTACCAGAAAAATGCATTTCTTCTTTTAATTGGGGAATTACGGGAATGACTAGGCCTACGCCTAGAAAAACAAGAAACAAGTTAGAAATTGCTAAGTACATCATACTATTTTTTTTCGTCATAATTTGCCTCCTCCATAAAAAAACAGCCATCAAAAATGGCTATTTCTGTTTCTTTGTATGTACTTTCTTTGACAGTGTTTCGGCTAAAACACTCGTTGAGTCATTGAGATACATTTTACACTAACTCGCTGAAAATTTCACTAGTTTTTACTTATTTTTTTAAAGGAAATTGTTATTTTTTAAAGACATAACTTAAGTATCCAAGTATTTAATGAATCGCTTTTGTTTTTTATCAGAAACATAGCCAATGTGTTCATAAAATTGATGTGCTGCTGTACGCTGTTCCCCTGAATTTAAGCGAATCGCAGACAAGTTATACTTTTTAGCTTCCGTTTCTAGTTTCGTCATTAATTGTTTGCCAATTCCACGGCCTTCTGCTTCTTTTGCCACTGCTAACCCCAGAACGTTCAATAACGTTTGGGAATAAATTGTTTCATACAGTTGCGCATGCACATAGCCTAAAATCTTGCCTGTCTTCGTTTCTTCATAAACATATAAAAACTCTCTGTCACTGGCTAGTAGTAATTTCTCAATCTGTTTACAGGTCACGTCAACGGGAACTTCATAGCCCAATTGTTCTTTATTAATGATAGTTAACACCGCTGCATCTGTTGGCTTCATTTTTCTAATCAAGGGTAACAACCTCCTAAATGATATTTATAGAGTATTACTTTGGCTACTCTATAGTTTTTTCGATAAATAAAGAACTAACTCATCATCATTAACACACCGATCGTTTGGTTTCAGCTGCTTATTTTGAAACCAAACTCCTGAACCATCTGGCACATATCCTTGTTTGATATATAATCTTTGCGCTGCACCATAACCAGGATGCAGGCCTACTCCCAAGGAAACAGTATCTGCATAACTTTTGGCAACATTTTCTGCACGACTTAATAATAACCGCCCCACTCCTTGTTTTTGAAATGGTAAGAATACATTGAAATCAGCTATTTCAGGATATAAATTTTTAAAAGGTCCTTCCTTAGCTAATGGCAGTAACGTCACATAACCTAACAGCGTTGCCTTTTTCTCCGCTACAAAAACCGTTCGTTGCTTGACTAATTGTTCTTCTAAATAGTTCATTAAAATCTCTTGGCGACTTGGCCAACCTTGTTGGACAAATTGAGTATCCAGCGCTAAGATATCTTTCTCTTGCATTTCTCTAATAACCACTAGCTCAGACATCAGCATTTCCTCCCAAAAAACGTTTTCATTTTATACAACGAAGCGAATAATTCTTCGCTCCCTTATTCATTTTCAAAACCATCGAGTTGATGATATTTGGGCAAAACAGCAACACATGTTTTTTCTGAATTAACAGCAATAACGAACCCTTGCCATAAGGACCACGTCACCGCTTCACCTAATTTCTCTTTCACTCGTTGAATCATTTCAGCTTGCGTTAAGTCTCGTGCAGGAAAATGTTGAACTTTATCGTTACTGATTAAAAAAATAAATGATTCTGAAAAAGCTGTCATGACTTCAGGTGGTAAATTTTTTAATCGTTCTTGGTAATCCATTGAAACCACTCCTTCTTTTTTATCATACCACAACATCCATTTCTCTAAAAAGCGCAGCACTTACTACTGAATATCTGCTAAAATTTGCCTGATAATCTGCTTTTCAGACAGTTGTTCAGATAACCGCTGTTCTCCCGCAAGCTCTAAATAATCTTCTGGTAGCCACCAACGTTTCATTTCCACGACACCAAATTCTTGATTCTTGTTTCTCTGGCTATGTCTTTTCAGCGTTTCTTCAAAAGAAATATCAAAATAATAAACCTGAACATTTCCTTCAAAGAGAGGAAGTATTTCCTGAAAAAAGGAATGATAAATGGCTTTTTGAAAAATCCCTTCAACAATCACATACTGGCATTCTTGATACCCAAAAGCCAGAGGTCGGGACAGGAGTTTTTAGCTTCAAGAAATAAGAAGGAATTTCCGAAAGATGCTTTTCGTCTTTCGAGGAATTTCAGCTTATTTCCGAAGAAGCTGCTCCTCTCCCGCCGTTTATCTTAAGATTCAAGTCTAAGAAGGTAAGTCGTTTCGACTTACGTCCAAAAGACTGTTTCATCTTTAACACGAAGCATTTCTCTGCGCACCACATCTTGAGAAATCAATAACGATTGTTCTTTAAGACACTGATGAAGCGCGTTAGCTATCGTTGTTTTACCACTACCAGAATTACCACGTAAAATAATTAATTTCGGTTGCATCTGTTTCCCTCCATTTTCTTGATTGTTGAAAACCAGCACAAAAGAGCAAAAAACTTGGAAAAAACTCTCCAAGTTTTGCTGTTATTTTGATGAATGTTTCGTTGAATCTCGCTGAATGAATTCCGTTCCGACAATAATTTTTCTAGGAACTGGTGGGGTATTCAAGCATAACTCTTTCATTGTCTCAACGGCTAGCTCACCCATCCATTCAGTATGAACTTTAACTGTTGTTAATGTTGGTGAAACATATTTTGCGACACTAATATCATTAAAACCAATGATAGAAATATCTTCTGGCACACGAATGGCTGCTTCTTGTAACGCCCGCATCGCACCAATTGCCAACGTATCACTTGCAGCGAAAAAAGCGGTTGGACGAGTGTCCGCTTTTTCAATAAAGTCTTTCATCGCTTGATAGCCTTCTTCAACAGAAAAAGCTGCTTCGACAACCCATTCTTGATGATAAAGGTCCAGATCTTTTAAGGTTTCTTTAAAAGCGACAAAACGTGGATCAACCAATGCCACGCGGGACTCTTTCGTATATTCTTGCCCAGAAAGCATACCAATTTTCTGATGCCCTTGCGCCAAAAATTCTTGCACAATTGTTTTAACACTTCCAGTAAAATCAACAACAATGGAGTTTTGGTCAAAAGCCATTGCATCAAAGTCTACAAATAGAAGAGGTGCGCCTAAGGCGGCTAAGTCCGCCACTTGCTTTTCATCAAATTTTCCTAGGGCAATTGTCCCATCAAATCTTTTTTGAGAAAGGTTTGTCAGAGATTCTTTGACTAAAAGAAAACCCAATTCCTCTGCCCGCTTTTCAACACCTAAACGAATCGATAAATAGTAAATATCATCCAGTTCTTCTGGATCGCTGAACCATTGGACAAACCGAATTTTCTTTTTGCCTGCTTGTTTTTTTCTGGCTCGCTTTTTATAATTTAACGTTTCTGCTGTTTCAAATATTTTCTTCTTCGTTTCATCACTAACTGATAATGTTTCATCATAGTTCAAAACTCTCGAAACTGTCGCTGAAGAAACACCGACTTGCTCTGCTATATCTTTAATGGTTACGATGTTCCTCACCTCAAATTAATCATTTTCAATACATTGAATAAATCGTTCAAAAGCACGACGACCTTCTTCGTCACGTTTAAAGACGCCGGCATCTGTTAAAATTTGAACAAAAATTGTCCCAATTCCTTGTTGGATCACTTCTTTGACATTGGCTTCAGTGATGGTTTGCTGACTGAGTTCATCCGCCCAAGCTCGATGACTTTCAGCAATTTGATTGGGTTGCTTTAATAAATACTTTTCGACTTCTCTTAATTCTTGTGCCAGCCTTGGTGGCAAAATAGCTAGTCCCATTACTTCAATTAAGCCAATATTTTCTTGCTTAATATGTTGTACTTCTGGATGTGGATGAAAAATGCCATCTGGAAATTCCTCCGAAACATTATTATCTCGTAAAACTAAATCCAATTCAAATAATGACCCTTTGCGTCGAGCAATTGGCGTAATCGTATGATGCGGTGTACCATCTTCTGAATAGGCCCGAACCGAGACACGTTCATCAGAATAATTGCGCCATTTGGTCAAAATTAATTCGGCTGCCTCAACTAGTTCCTCTTGATGATCACTTTGAAGACGAATCACAGACATCGGCCATTTTAAAATACCAGCAGTTATCTCAGGATATTTTTTCAAAGAAAATCTTGTTTCCATTGGTGCTAAATCCATTGGAAATGTATGACGTCCTGCTTGGTAATGATCATGAGATAAAATAGAACCACCAACAATTGGCAAATCTGCATTAGAGCCCACAAAATATTCAGGGAATAACTCCGTAATTTTAAGGAGCCGCTGGAACGTTTTTTTCTCGATTTTCATTTCTCGATGTTGTTGGTCCAAGAAAATCGCATGCTCATTATAGTAAGCATATGGCGAATATTGAAAGCCCCAAGCTTCGTCCTCTAAATTTAGTCGGATAATCCGATGGTTTGTCCGTGCTGGATAATTCACACGGCCATAATAGCCTTCATTCTCCATACATAACATACACGCTGGATATTTTTTTTGACTCATTTTCTTTTCAGCCAAAATTTTTCGAGCATCCTTTTCTGGCTTCGATAAGTTAATGGTAATTTCTAGTTTACCATAGGGTGAGTCCATTGGGAAAATAATATTTTTGGCGATTGCTTTCGTTTTAATGTAGTTATTTGTTTTACATAACTGATAAAAATAATCCGTTGCTTTTCGTGGAGACTCTTGATAATAATCCATAAACTTCCGATTAATGATGGTTGGGGTCGGCGTAATAAAATCCATTAACTCTGCTTCTAGTTGTTCTGCTTCCGTAATTGAGTCATCGATTTGGTGATTGGCTTGTGCAATGTTTAAAAGATGTTCCACCACACGCAACGGTTCCTGCTCACAAGCAACCGCTTCTGGTTGTTCAAAAAAATCACAGCCAACTAGTTTGGCAATCCGATTCGTCAAATAATAGCGGTCTGTTTCCGTCCAATCGCCATTTTCTATGATTATCTCTACAAATGCAGCAATCCATTTACTACTTTCTTTCATCATCTGATGTTCTCCTATTCATTATAGCCTTGAGGATGTTTCACATGCCATTGCCAAGCGGTGGCGATAATGTCCTTGA
>NZ_KV805589.1:0-328 GCF_001811595.1 Enterococcus sp. HMSC078F03
AATGGAAAAACAAAAAGGAGACAATTCTTGCGAGTTCTCGCAAGAATTGTCCGATTATCAAAAAGCGATTAACAAAGGCCTCAAGGCTCTCTTATCCTACAAAATTTTATTCATTCGGTATTATCCTTATCAGTAAAAAACGAATAGAAATTCAAACGTATAGCTATTGGCACACGATAAAGGACGGTAAAGAAACGCTTATTTATGAACAGTCAAACTTTGAGCGTTTTTCAAACGATACCCACCTCAAAGCCCATTACAACTATGGCGACTGGTATGAGGGCTTGTTGTCAAATTATGGTTTTATGAGTAGTGCTTATACAAATAC
>NZ_KV805590.1:0-3443 GCF_001811595.1 Enterococcus sp. HMSC078F03
TGTCACTTTTCTTTTTAAATGGCAAAATAAATTGTTGTTAAATGGCAAATATTTCTTAAAAAAACTTCTACTATTACTTATAAAACAAAGAATAGTAGAAGTTCTTTTTATTTAGTTTAGTAGTTCTTGTGATAGTTGTTTAAAAATTAAATGTCAATAATAGAATAGTTGTAATCGATATTTTCCAAGAATTTAAAAATATCGTTAGTATCAAGAAAGATGGTTTTTGTATTTACATTAGGGTGAAAACTCATACGTGGCTCTTGAGTAATTTCTCTATCAAAGTATACATGGATATCGTTTTCATCATTATTTAGAAGTCCGAAAATTGAAACGACACCTGCAGGTAACTTCATTTTTTCCATTAAACTGTTCTCAGAAGCCATTTTGATTCTTTTTTCTCCAGTAATTTCTTTTAGTTTATCCATATCTAATCTTTTTTGATCATCCATAATTAACAAATAATATGCTGTTTTCTTTTTATTGGTCAGAAACATTGATTTTGTTCGTACACCTTCAATACCTTCTATAAAACTATCGGCTTCTTCTGTAGTTAATGCTGGCGGATGATCCACTATCTCAAATGGAATTTTAAACTCATTCAATTTTGTTTCTACTAATCCATATAAATCCAAATCAATCACTCCTTTTGACTATTCTAACACTTCTGATAATTAGAATAAATAATTTATTGTTTCTATATTTAAAATATGGACGAGTGTTCATAAAATCACCCGTTTCTGTACACAGTGTTTTTTTATCTAGTTTTTAAATTTTTAACTTCTTTTTGTGTCCATAAACTCATATCAAAATCTATGTTCAATTATACTGGTTGTTTAAAGTTATGTTACAATAGATTTTGTAAAGGAGTGATTTTTTTGAAAATAGGATACGCCCGGGTCTCTACTGGTTTACAAAATTTGGATTTACAAGAAGATAGCTTAAATAAATTCGGCTGCGAAAAAATTTTTTCAGATCATATGAGTGGTGCAAAAAGTAATCGACCAGGATTAGAAACAGCTATTGATTTTGTTCGATCTGGAGATACACTTGTCGTTTGGCGTTTAGATCGTCTAGGAAGAAATATGGAAGACTTGATTTCAATCGTCAATCGTTTGAATGAACGAGGTGTTAGTTTTCATAGTCTTCAAGAAAATATAACAATGGATAAATCAAGTTCTACGGGACAACTTATGTTCCATTTGTTTGCAGCATTTGCGGAATTTGAACGAAATCTAATTTTAGAAAGATCTGCGGCAGGACGAGCGGCAGCTCGAGCAAGAGGACGATTTGGAGGCCGTCCTGAAAAATTAAAAGCACAAGACTTAGAATTACTAAAGACTCTAGTTGATAGTGGAACACCGATTAAAACCATTGCCGAACGTTGGAATGTTTCTCGAACAACGATTTATCGCTATTTAGATAAAATGGAGGAAAAAAATGGAAAAACAAATGCTCACTAGTTTTTCAGACCATCAAAGAACAGATGCGATGAAAAAATATAAAATTATTGAGCCTTATCTTAATAAACAAGAAACGATAAAAGAAATATCTATTAAAAATAAAATACCTATTCGTACACTCTATCGTTGGGTACAAAAATATGAACATGATGGTTTAGTGGGTTTAATTAGAAAGACGCGAACTGATTTTGAGCAAATTAAGGTTTCAGAGGAAGTTCGCAAAAAAATAGAAGAATTTGTATTGAGATACAAAAAAATAAGTACAAAAACATTGTCTCGAAAAATTACTTCCTATTGTAAAGAGAACAAACTGGATATACCGAGTTATTCTCAAATTTATAAATTAAGGAAACGGATTCCCAAAAGTCTCATTCAGTTAGCTCATGAGGGAGAGAAAACATATAAAGAGAAATATGATTTAATTGCTATAAGGGAAACAACACGACCAAATGAAATTTGGCAAGCAGATCATACCTTATTAGATATCAATTTACTTGATGAAAAAGGAACTATCAATCGCCCCTGGTTAACTATTATATTAGATGACTATAGTCGAGCAGTAGCTGGTTATTATTTGAGTTTTTCTGCCCCTTCAGCAATCAATACTGCTTTAACCTTACATCAAGCTATTTGGACAAAAAAGGATTCTTCATGGTCAATATGTGGCATTCCTGAAAATTTTTATACTGATCACGGAAGTGATTTTACTTCAAATTTTATGGAACAAGTAGCTATTGATTTGAGAATAAATCTCATTTTTTCTTCTATAGGAATTCCAAGAGGTCGTGGAAAAATTGAGCGTTTTTTCCAGACGATTAATCAAGTATTTTTAGAAGGATTACCAGGATATATTGAAAATAACTGCAATGAAAAATTATTAACGATTCAAGAATTTAAAGAGAAACTACATTCTTTTCTTATCAATGAATATAATCAAACCAATCATTCTTCTATTAAAGTAAGTCCGATAAAAAAATGGAGTGAGCAATCATTTTTACCGAATATGCCTAATAGTTTAGAAGAGTTAGATTTATTGTTGTTAGAAATACCAAAAACTCGAAAAGTTCACTCTGATGGGATTCATTTCCAAGGTTTACGATATACCAATCCTAATTTATCCGCGTTTGTTGGAGAACCTGTTTTAATTCGTTATACACCAAATGATTTAGCAGAAATTAGGGTATTTTATAAAAATAAGTTTCTTTGTAATGCCATTTCTCCAGATATTTCAAATTATGAAATCAATATGGATGATCTAATTTTTGCTAGAAATAAACGAAAAAAATTACTAAAACAAAAAATACCAGTACCAAGTTCTGTAGAATTACTAATTGAAGAGAAAAAATATGAAGAAATAACTACCCCACCTAAGAAAACAACTTTAAAGAGGTACTATAATGAATAAAACCTTTATTGAAACAAAAGAATATAAACGATTTGCTGAATTTTGTGACGCATGTATTAAATATAAGTATATTGGAATTTGTTACGGTGCTCCTGGCGTAGGCAAAACGTTATCTTCAAGGTATTACTGTAATTGGGATAATATAGAAAAACAAATTGCCTATCGCCGTGCTGATGATATTGGAAAAGATGCGACAGACGAAATATTAAGTGCAAATAAAGTATTCTATACCGCTCCAGCTGAAAAAATGACTCGTGTCAGCTCGGACATCGACACACTGTCAGCTAGAATTGGTATTGTGAAAGCAATGCATTTGGTTCTTAAATATAATCAGGAAGAAGTCTATACTTTAAAGTCTTATGAAGGAATCGATTTAATTATAGTCGATGAAATTGATCGTTTAAAGCTTCAACATTTAGAACAGCTAAGAGATATTTATGATAGAAATGATTTAGCAATGGTTCTTATAGGTATGCCTGGAATCGAAAAAAGATTATCTCGTTATCCTCAACTGTACTCACGTATAGGTTTTGCACATGAATTTGATAACCTTAGTAAGGACGAAACGCATCATA
>NZ_KV805591.1:0-24482 GCF_001811595.1 Enterococcus sp. HMSC078F03
CTCGCAAGAATTGTCTCCTTTTTGTTTTTCCATTCATAGGTGGGTATTTGTGACGTACACCAATCAAAAAATGCTTTGGGTGGGGCTAGTGGTTTTTGTATTTCCCGATTCATATTCATTACAACTCGAACAATTTAATTTGTTCGTCCACCTCTTTTCTTTGAGGTTTAGGCTCTTCTTTTTTTGCCGGTTGCTTTTTGGTAGTCGTCATTACTTTTCCGATGACTTTCATTTCGGGTAGTTTTTCAAGCATGAAATATTCCTTTATCCAGCCAAATGCCACCTCGTCTGTGACCATTACCATAGCATTTGGTCGTTTTTCGGCTTGTTCTTGGGCTTTTCCCATGCAATACGTGACAGAGCCTTTTATGGTTCTATCTTCCTTTAGAATACCTTGAAAAAGGGACTCGTCGTTTTGTTTGCAAAGCCAATTATGGATATATTCGACTGTGTCGTCATGCTCGGTTTCTAGTTCTTTTAGCATTTTTTCGAGTGCTTGTTCTTGTGCAGTCAATGTACTCGTTAGGAAAAAGCGTTCATAAGAAAGTTTGTCGCTAATTACTAGCCATTTATATTTATTCCCTTGGTCTATCGTTTCATCAATGGTTAGGTAAAGGGAAGAATAGTTTCCGTCTGGGTTTTTAATCGCAATGGTGGCTTGTTCTGGTAGCTTTTCAAGATAAGAAAGCAACGTCACGACTGGATAAAGAGCTACTTCATAATTAGGATAGAAACATAAAAACTGGAAGGTTTTTCCGTTTCTTTCAATACTTTCTTTTCTGAAAGCTACACTGATGTAGCCTTGTGTGTCGTCAAAAATAGTGGTTGCTAGATTTTGATTGTATTGTTTAAGTGCGTGTATCAATTCTTTTACGGTTTGTATATTTTGAAAGTCCATAACGTTCCCTCGTTTCTTTTGTTAGCCCAACCTCTTATGAATAAGAGGTTGGGGCAAATTCACTTGTCAAAGGTCTTGAGTTACGTTATACTTGAATTACAAATTTATTCAGGTATAACTACCAATTCTTTAGAAATCTTTTGTTAGCCGCAAAAGGTTTCTTTTTTTGTCTTTTTTTCGTGGAAATACTTTGATAATGGTTCAAAATCTTTCATATCTCCATTGCAATTCATGGTGCTTACTAGCCACTCTCCAGACTGACGTTGTGCATATAAATAGCCGTTGTTATCAGAGCCACGATAAGGTGTAAAGGTTACTTTCCCTTCAACGAGTTCCGTCCAACCGTCAATTCGGTCAAGGTCAGTTAGCGTTAAGTATTGTTGTTCTCTTATTTCTTCTAATGATTGTGCAAGATACATTTCTGTTTCTGGTCGAACATATAGACAAAACTCGTGCCAACCACAACAAGTTAGTTCCCGACAGCCGACATTGTCGTATTCGTAAAGTACGTTTTCTTTCACTCCTAAACAGGACAGGGCTTTTTTCTGATTGATAACTTTTTGAATTTTTTCAGGGTCTTGGTAATGTTCATATAAAACAGCGCCTACGCCCTCTATATAACCGTCCCAGTGACAATATATGCCTTGATACGTTCCGTCTGCTTGTTCTTTAAAAATTGCTGTTCGTGTTCCCATAAAAGCTCTCCTCTTTCGTTGTTTTAAATGATAAACTCTGTTGCTTCGTGATTATCTTCTGTCAAGATAATTTCTTGGTCGTAATACATGTTAGAAACCAATTCATGTGCCTGTTCTTCGCTTTCAGCAAATACAGAAACAGCTACCTCTAAGGTTTTAACAATTGTCACACAGTATTTTTTCTTTTTTTCTGACATATTTATACGTCCTTCCATTCAATGTGATTTAAAAAGAATGCTAACTGATTCAAACGATTATTGGCATTTTTCAGACAACCATAGTTTAGTAACAATGTAGGCGTATCATTTTCAAGAATGGCTTTATTTAACTTCTGATATTCTTTACGTGCCTGCTCTAGCTGATTTTTTAGCTGTGGGTCGTTCATTTTTACTACTTCCTTTCTGGTTTTGATTTTTGTTTTCGAGCAACCATTTTTGTCTGGCGTGAGGGAGGGAAGCTGTTCGCTTCTTTGGCTCATGCTAGGACGTGGGACACTATCCTCCTTTCGTTTTTAGATTTGATTGTTCATTTTCGCCAGTATGTTTCGGTCGGTTGCTGTGCCGAGAAAGAATCATAGACACCAAGAAAAGACAAGGGCGAACGGAGTGAGTTCATATACCCTTGTCTTTTCGACTGGCTATGATACTGTAACAAACAGCGACTGACCGGTACATACGACAATGAGCGGTCATAAAACGATTGAGAGGACACACGTCCGTAAAAGCATGAGCCAAAGAGGCGAAATTTTAATGCACTTAAAAGAACTAGACGCAAAGCGGCTAGTTCTTTCTTTTCTTTTGCCTTGCTTTAGCAAGGCATTTCTTTCGAGCGGCGGTGGCGGTTGGAGCGAGATAGAAATAAACACTAAACAAAGTAATTAGGTATGAAAAAATGGAAAGACGATTTTTCAGTGAATAGTCATAAAATAAACTAAGAATTTTTATATAAAAAAATAAACGAGAATAAAAGAAGGGAGGTCTCTTTTATCTTCGTTTATTTTTTGCGTATTCCTTTAAATCGTCTACGTGATACAAACGTACAGTAGGTCGTTCACCGTTTACATGTTTAATTTCAAAGTAAGGCTTAATTGCATTCAATTTTACGGATTGTGTGAAGGCATTTAATGATTGGCCTGTAATTTTTGCAGCACCTTGTTTATCTACCACATTGTTTTCTAAATAAGTTAAAACTTCTTCACGAGAAAGATCTTTCATTGAATTACCCTCCTATATATACTATACAAAATATAGTATATAAAAAAACAAAATTTGTCAATATTCTCCATTATTATACTATGCATTGTATACAATGTATGGTTTAATAATTATAAAGATAAACAGAAACGAGGGATTCAATTGAATTTAGAAAAAATGAAAATGGAAGCAAGAAAAAGAATGACGATTTTAGGTATTCATGAACCAACAATTGCACAATTTGTTGAGGAAGGAAAAATTAGTTTTTCGGGAAAATCATATCTAGGCGCCAACTATTGGATCAACGAAGAACGGAAAAAAGCAATCGAAATTATCGAGAAAGAAAACAATATACTTGTATACTATGCGATTGAACAAAAGTATATGGGGGATATAACAATGTTGTACTTGTTTTATATATCTCCGTATGAAGAGGACTGGGAAATGGACCATCAAAGTATTGTAGAGAATTACCAATACACTTACGGATTAAACGAAACGGATCCGTTCCTTTCAGAGTTTGGTGAAATCAAGTTTAAAAATATGTTTGGTGGTTTAGTAAAACAGTAAATATTTAGAAGTGATAGTACCAGTTGCTATCACTTCTAAAAAAATAATAGAAAGAGGTTTTTTAAATGATTAATAATGTGACTTTAGTAGGAAGACTTACAAAAGACTGTGATTTGCGTTATACGTCAAGTGGTGTAGCTGTTGCGGCTTTTACACTAGCAGTTAACCGGAATTTTACAAATCAAAATGGTGAACGTGAAGCAGACTATATTCAGTGTGTGATTTGGCGTAAGCCTGCAGAAACTTTAGCAAACTATACACGAAAAGGAACATTGATTGGTCTTGTGGGTAGACTTCAAACACGTAACTATGAGAATCAACAAGGACAACGTATTTATGTGACAGAAGTGGTTGTAGAAAGCTTCCAATTGTTAGAGTCAAAAGAAGTTAGTCAACAACGTGGTGTTAACGCTTCTAATCCTACACCAGTTGGACAGCAGGAAAGCAATACGCAACAACCCTTTCCAGATTTAGAAGGTAGTTCTATTGAGATTTCAGATCATGACTTACCATTTTAAGGAGGATCGATTCATGGGTAATGAAAATTTACAAAAAATATATGCAGACAGTACAAAGAAACGTACAGCACAACAAACAAAATGGGAACGAGCTGTTGAAGGATTAATGTTTGATAGGTTAGAAAAAAAGAAAATTGAGTATTCTTTAAAACGGAAAAAAAGTTAAGGAGTTAGGAAATGAAACTATTTATTGGAAAAAAGTGGCTGCTGTTAGCAGTAGCCACTTTTCTATTATCAGGATGTACAAATGTTGAACAAAAAGCACAAGATTTTGTTCAAGAACTAGAACAAGATGTTTATGAAGATTTTTTTCAAACTATTTCAAATGATCAACGTATACCAGCTGATTTTGTTCGTCACGTAGACGGTGACACAACGGTTTTTAAGATTGAAGGCAAAGAACAGAAAGTACGCTTTTTATTAATCGATACACCGGAGACCGTCAAACCAAACACAAAAGTTCAGCCGTTTGGTTTAGAAGCTAGCAAACGTACAAAAGAGCTTTTGTCTACTGCTTCAGAAATTACTTTTGAATATGATCAAGGGGATAAAAAAGATCGTTACGGTAGAGCGTTGGGGTATATTTTTGTAGATGGAACATTACTACAAAAAACACTTGTGAGAGAGGGATTAGCACGTGTGGCTTATGTCAAAGAACCTAACACTAAACATTTGTCAGAACTAGAGCAAGCCCAAGAACAGGCTAAAAGTGAATCACTCGGAATTTGGAGTATACCAGGTTATGTGACAGACAAAGGGTTTAAATAAGGGAGAATGATTATGACTGAATTTGAAAGTGACATATTTTAGGATGAAAAAGTGTAGGTTAAGTTAGGAAGGTGATTTTTTGAAGGAAATTGTTGTAGATAATTTTGCGGGCGGTGGTGGTGCTAGCACAGGCATAGAGCATGCAATAGGACGTTCGGTAGATGTTGCGATTAATCATGACCCTGATGCAATTGCTATGCATGAAGCCAATCACCCAAACACAAAACACTATTGTGAAAGTGTTTGGGACGTCCACCCGAGAGATGTTGCCAATGGACGGCCAGTAGCGTTGTGTTGGTTAAGCCCTGATTGTAAACACTTTTCTAAAGCAAAAGGAGGAACACCTGTAAATAAAAAGATACGAGGGTTAGCATGGATTGCTGTTCGTTGGGCAGCTACTGTTAAACCACGTGTCATTATTTTGGAGAATGTTGAAGAATTTAAGACATGGGGTCCTTTGATTGTCACTAAAGATGGTCCAAAGCCAGATCCCAAGAAAAAGGGGAAAACATTCCAATCCTTTGTGAGAGCATTGGAACGTCAAGGCTATCATGTTGAGTTTAAAGAGTTACGTGCGTGTGACTATGGTGCGCCTACTACACGAAAACGGTTATTTATGATAGCACGCCGGGATCATAAACCGATTGTTTGGCCAACACCAACGCATGGGCCAAGAGAAAGTAAAGAAGTTGCTGAAGGGAAATACCTTCCTTATCAATCAGCTGCAAGTTGTATTGATTGGTCAATACCAGGTAATTCTATTTTTGGTCGTAAGAAACCTTTACGTCCTAATACGTTGAAAAGAATTGCTCGCGGACTAAACAAGTTTGTACTTAATACGGCAGATCCGTATATTGTTAGAATTGACCAAACTAGTTATGGGAAAGTTAAACGTACAAATTCGATAGTAGATCACCATTCCTTAGTACAAGTGAAAATGCATAATGGTGATATTAACAGGGAGTTGGAAGTACAGCTGTTTTTAGAAGAATACTGTAAGTCCTCAGAGTCTATTAGCAATCAGGAAGTAGCCTTTTTGACGAAATATTATGGATCTGACATAGGGCAACATTTGAATGAACCACTCCATACGATCCCTACAAAAGACCGATTTGGGTTAGTAAAAGTTAAAGGAAGTGCCTATAGAATCGTTGATATCACAATGCGAATGCTTCAACCTCATGAATTAGCAAAAGCACAAGGTGTCCCAGACACGTATGTATTAGATAAAGATAAGAACGGAAAGAAAATAAGTAAGTCTAAACAGGTGGCTAGAATAGGAAACATGGTTGTGCCAAATTGCGCTGAAGCTTTAGTAAGAGCAAATTTACCTGAATTATGTTGTAATCAACCGTTCAATGAGCAAATAGAATTGTTAAATGAGGATTTTAGCTGGTAGCAACTGACTAGTACAGAAAAGAAGCAGTCGAATACTAATTTACAAATGGATCAAAGAACAAGAATGTTCCCGGATATGGTTAGGAATAATATAATTAGGTAGTTAACCTTGACTTAAAAAGTAGTTCAAAGTCCGTTGGGAATGTTAATAACGGACAATTTAGTTTAGATATTACCGTGCGAGAAAAGCAAAGCGATTTATAGGGAGTTAAATCCCTTGAAGGGGAACCGATTGTGAATCGCGAACATTTACTTGACTATACGTCAAGCGTTAACTTTGACATTGACGAAAACTTTCAGATAGGTGAAAATGGAAGTTAAGATAATCCCAAAAATAGGGGACATAAACTGCTTTTACCAATCAAAAAGCGCAAAAGTACTATGAGAAACTGATCAGAAACGAAAAAAATCAAATTAAATAAAGTCCTTTATAAATTGGAATGGTTTTTCGTAAGAATGGATTAATGCCTTAATGTTTATGAATACAAAGTGCAGCTAAACATTGTGTTCAATTATAAAGAGGGTAAAAAAATAGATAAAACAATGAAAGTGAGGGAAGATATATGACTAAAGAAGAGAAGATACTATTGATTGTACGTAATAGTGACTTTACGTATGAAGAACTAGAAAAGCTTCCAATGTCTAGTATCGATAGTATTTATAGAGCGCATGTTCTTGAAAAAAATGGAGGATAGGAGTGACATAGTGACAAATAAAGTGGAAAAGAGAGATATTTTAATTCTCAGTAGTTTTGTTTTTGTGGTAATGTTAATTTACAATTTTGGTATTAAACAAATGGAATTTGGGGACGATGCGTTTTTCTTAAAGCAGTTTACACATGATTTTCAAAGTAACTATTATGAATTTTTGAAGTTTAGGTACAATGAATGGACGTCTCGATTAGTGATTGAAATAGCTCTAACACAAGCGGTACAACACGTATTTTTGTGGAGAGTTTTAAATGCTATAGCAATGTCTATAGTGGCAATTGTCCCTGCACTACTGTTTAACTCAGATAATAGTCGAAGAGGATTAATTATAGGTACTGGCATGTCATTATTAATTCCTGCTTCGATGATAAATAATGCAGGATGGATAGCAACAACAACAAATTATGTTTGGGTCATGGCAGCAGCGTTGTTAAGTATTTGGCCTATTATGAACTATATAAGAGGAAAAAGTGTAAATTGGCTATCCTTTATTTTATCGTTGGTTTTCTTGATTTATGCTACAAACCAAGAACAAATGGTAGTTATTATGTTAGTTTCTTTATTAGTTTTGGCAGGTATTCTGTATTTATCTAAAATGAATATCTTGATAACTTTACCTCATATTGCTATTGTAATCGCTAGCTTTGTGTTTATTTTAACATGTAAGGGGAATACGGCAAGAAACGTCCAAGAAACGAAACAATGGTTACCTAATTTTTCTAGCTACAGTATTTTTGATAAGTTACAAATAGGGTATTCGTCCACTTTGAAAGCTTTATTTTTTGAGTGGTCTCCATTGATGTTAGCTTTTGTATTGCTAATTTTTACTGCTGGACTGGTAAAAAATGGGTCATTACTCAAAAAGATGATTAGTGGAATACCGCTATTCACGTATTTGATTTGTACAAGATTTAATACGATAATTGATCAAACGTATGATATACCTTCAGGAACACCGCATATATCACTAGTAGTTCTTCTTACTGGGTTTGTTTTTCTTTATGTAATAGGGATTTTTGGGGCAAGTAATAATCCCTTAGAATTTTTATCAGTTATCTTTCTTCTTATTTTGGGTGTAGGAAGTCGTATTATGATGGGGTTCTCTCCTACCATATGGGTATCTGGATCAAGGACTTACTATTTCACTTATGTTCTTATAATGATGTCAGGTGTCTATTTAATAAGTCAGCTACCTGAAAATAACCAAAGTAGAACCTTTAAAGTGTTATGCGGATATTTTCTGGTATTGGCTCTATTATTAATAATGATGTATACAAAAATATTGTAAAATGTTTTGCTAAACTTTCGACAGTTGTTGAAAGGACAGTGTGTGTACTGTAGAATAATTACAAGCCACTTCAGATTTAACTATTTTCTTACAGACTGAATGAATCAATCGTTTAGTTCTATGAGTATTCGTTAGAAATGAAAGGCTAAAATAAGTTATAACCTTAGAGACTGTCTCCACCCCAAAAGAGACAGTCTTTATTATACATTTGAGCCTAGTTTTTATTTTAAATGAGCTGTATAAGAATAAAAATGAACGTAATCATAAGGGAGGGTTTTACTGTTAAAAAATCAGTTATGATTAAAGTATAAAACAACAGTCATAATTATTTATGCTTTAAAATATAAACTGTTACTATGCCAACAATTATTCCTAAAAATAAAATCAGAAGGGATATAAACTTTTTCTTCATACGAAGCACCTTTCTTTTAATTTAAATATTCTGTGGTGAAATTTAAAAATCTCTTTTATTCAGGTTGCCATTGAAAAATATCTTCTAGTGGAGTATTCAGGTAGTAAGCAATTTTTAATGCTAACTGTAAAGAAGGGTTATATTTATTTTTTTCTATACCATTAATAGTTTGTCTGCTAACTTCTAATAAAGCAGCTAATTCACTTTGGCTAATTTTTTTTTTCTCTCTAATTAATTTTAAGTTATTGATTATCATTTATGAAGTCCTCTTGTTGAAAAAAAGTAGTAACAGAGAGTGCAATATCATTGATAGAGAGAAGTAATAGTAGATAAAATTAAAGAGATAGTTTTTAGTAATAACATTAGGTAGAAAAAGAAAAATAGCAACTACTATAAGTATGGAAAAGTTAATAAATAAGTACATGTAAGTAGATGTTAAGGAAATTGTATATAAAATTCGCTCATCTTTTTTTGAATCAGTCAGATTAAAAACAAAGTAGACTACAGAAATGATATCCAATAAAAAAATAAAAATAGCCATTTTGGTTCCTCCTTTTTGTCAAGTGACACTTGACAAAAGATTAAAAGCTCTATAATATTAAATTGTAACATATTATGTTATGCAATATACAACAATTTTATGATGGAGGGTAAGAATTATGGAAAATTTAAGTGTAGTTCCTAGTTTTGAAGAACTAAGTGTTGAGGAAATGGAAGCGATTCAAGGTAGTGGAGATGTTCAGGCTGAGACAACACCGGTGTGTGCTGTTGCGGCGACAGCTGCAGCAAGTAGTGCTGCTTGTGGCTGGGTTGGTGGCGGTATTTTTACTGGAGTAACTGTAGTTGTGTCTTTAAAACATTGTTAAAATATACTATAAAACTTAGTGAGGTGAAGCACAGTGCTAAATAAGGAAAATCAAGAAAACTATTACTCTAATAAATTAGAACTTGTTGGTCCTTCTTTTGAAGAGTTAAGTTTAGAAGAAATGGAAGCGATTCAAGGTAGTGGAGATGTTCAGGCTGAGACAACTCCAGCATGTTTTACCATAGGCTTAGGAGTAGGTGCATTATTTTCAGCTAAATTTTGCTAATTTATATATTAAGAGGGCTAGTGAAACTAGCCCTCTTATACATAAAAAAGGAGTGCTTACATGGAAGATAATTTAATAAATGTTTTAAGCATAAATGAAAGATGCTTTTTACTAAAGCAAAGTGGTAACGAGAAGTACGACATTAAAAATTTACAAGCTTGGAAAGAAAGAAAAAGTGTTCTTAAACAAGATGATTTAGACTACTTGATTAAATATAAATATGAATCACTGGATAATTTTGGATTAGGAATAACACCTATTGAAAACTTTCCTGATAAAGAAGTTGCAATTCAATACATTAAAGATCAATCATGGTATATTTTTTTTGAATCCATTTTAGATTCTTATAATGATAGTGAAGAGCAATTATTAGAAGTAGATGCTAGTTATCCTTTTAGATATTTCTTACAGTATGCTCGTTTATTTTTACTTGATTTAAACTCAGAGTTAAATATTTGTACAAAAGAATTCATTATTAATTTATTAGAAACTTTAACACAAGAGCTTATTCACTTAACAAGTAAAACATTAGTGCTAGATTTGCATACTTTTAAAAAAAATGAACCTCTAAAGGGAAATGATAGTAGCAAGCGATTTATCTATTATCTAAAAAAAAGATTTAACTCTAAAAAAGATATAATAGCTTTTTATACATGCTATCCTGAGTTGATGCGTATTACTGTTGTTAGAATGAGATATTTTTTAGATAATACTAAACAAATGCTTATAAGAGTGACTGAAGATTTACCTAGCATACAAAATTGTTTTAACATACAATCCTCAGAGCTTAACTCTATATCAGAATCACAGGGAGACTCTCATAGTCGCGGAAAAACTGTTTCTACACTAACTTTTTCTGATGGAAAGAAGATAGTATACAAGCCAAAGATTAATAGCGAGAATAAATTAAGAGATTTTTTTGAATTTTTAAATAAAGAATTAGAGGCAGATATTTATATAGTTAAAAAAGTTACTAGAAATACCTATTTCTATGAAGAATATATAGATAATAAAGAAATAAATAACATAGAAGAAGTAAAAAAATATTATGAAAGGTATGGTAAACTAATCGGAATAGCTTTCTTATTTAATGTAACAGACTTACACTATGAGAATATAATCGCTCATGGAGAATACCCTGTTATCATAGATAGCGAAACTTTTTTTCAACAAAATATTCCTATAGAGTTTGGTAATAGCGCAACAGTAGATGCTAAATATAAATATTTAGATTCTATAATGGTGACAGGGCTAGTACCATATTTAGCGATGAAAGATAAGTCAGATTCGAAAGATGAAGGGGTTAACCTTAGTGCGTTAAACTTTAAAGAGCAAAGCGTACCGTTCAAGATATTAAAAATTAAAAATACATTTACTGATGAAATGCGTTTTGAATATCAAACACACATTATGGATACTGCAAAAAATACTCCAATTATGAATAATGAAAAAATTAGTTTTATCAGCTATGAAAAATATATAGTTACTGGTATGAAAAGTATTTTAATGAAAGCAAAGGATTCTAAGAAAAAAATATTGGCATATATTAATAATAATTTACAAAATCTTATAGTTAGAAATGTAATCAGACCAACTCAAAGATATGCTGATATGTTGGAATTTTCATACCATCCTAATTGCTTTTCTAATGCAATAGAGAGAGAAAAAGTACTTCATAATATGTGGGCCTATCCATATAAGAATAAAAAGGTAGTTCATTACGAATTTTCAGACTTAATAGATGGAGACATACCCATTTTTTATAACAATATCTCAAAAACATCATTAATAGCTAGTGACGGGTGCTTAGTAGAAGATTTTTATCAAGAAAGCGCTCTGAATAGATGCCTAAATAAAATAAATGATCTTTGTGATGAAGATATTTCTATTCAAACCGTTTGGCTAGAAATTGCTTTGAATATTTATAATCCATATAAATATATTAATGATTTGAAAAATCAAAATTCAAATAAATATATTTATACTGGCTTAGAGCTAAACAGTAAAATTATTCAAGCATGTCAGAAGATAGAGAAAAAAATTTTCAAGAGAGCTATTTTTAATAAAAAAACCAATACTGTAAATTGGATTGACATAAAGTTGGATCAAGATTGGAATGTGGGAATCCTAAATAATAATATGTACGATGGATTGCCTGGTATATTCATATTTTATGTGGCTCTTAAATACATTACAAAGAATCATAAATATGACTATGTAATTGAATGTATAAAAAATTCAATTTATACAATACCATCTGAAGATATATTGTCAGCTTTTTTTGGAAAAGGAAGTTTAATATATCCTTTACTTGTAGATTATCGCTTAAATAATGATATAAACTCTTTAAATGTAGCCGTAGAAATTGCAGACATGTTGATTGAAAAGAAACCGATAAATAATGGCGAGTTAAAAAATGATTGGATCCACGGGCATAATAGTATAATAAAAGTTTTATTATTGTTATCCGAGATAACAGAGGATGAAAAATATAGAAAATTTTCATTAGAAATTTTTGAAAAATTATCCGAAGAACCCTATTTTAATTTCAGAGGATTCGGACACGGTATATATAGCTATGTCCATCTTCTATCAAAATTCAATAGGATAGATAAGGCTAATTCTTTACTTCATAAAATTAAAGAATCATACTTTGAAGAAGAACCTAAAAACAATAGTTGGTGTAAGGGAACTGTAGGTGAACTTTTAGCGACAATTGAATTATATGATGATAACATTTCAAATATAGATATTAATAAAACCATAGAATATAAAAATAAAGATTGTCTGTGCCATGGAAATGCAGGTACTTTAGAAGGGCTAATTCAATTAGCTAAAAAAGATCCTGAAACTTATCAGTATAAAAAAAATAAACTTATTAGCTATATGTTAAATGATTTTGAAAAAAATAATACACTAAAGGTTGCCGGAAGTGAGTATTTAGAATCACTAGGATTCTTTGTAGGAATCAGTGGTGTGGGTTATGAATTATTGAGAAACCTAGATTCTGAAATTCCGAATGCATTACTTTTTGAGTTATAAGAGGTGTAATTATGAAAAGATTGAAGTATGTTGCGCAAGGAGAGCATAGTGAATGTGCTTTAGCATGTATCACTATGCTACTTAATTATTATGGTAATCAAAGTACACTAGTAGAACTAAGGGAAAAATATGGGGTGCCCAAAGGAGGACTAACTATCAAGAATATTCGTACTGTCTTTGACGAATATGGATTTGATGTATCGACATTTAAATCAAGTTTTTCAAATTATTTAGATCTTCCGACTCCTGTAATAAGTTATTGGAATAATCAACATTTTGTGGTCATAGAGAAAATAAAAAAGAAGAAAGTATTAATCTTAGATCCTGCAAGTAATAAACGCTGGATTGATATTTCAGAATTCAAAAAAAATTTTTCAAATATATTAATATACGCACATAAGAAAAAGACTAAAAAAGAAGGCAAAAGGAAACAGTTTTTTTTAAAGTCATTTATTTTTACAAAATTCAAAAGATATTTCTTTAGTTTAATAATATTATCATTTGTTTCACAACTTTTATTACTCTTAATTCCTATTGCAACAAAGTATTCGATAGATAATATTAGATCTTTTCAAGAAATTCCTACCTATGTTCTGTTATTAATATTAACTAGTTTTTTTTCTGTTTTATATGTAGTTCAATACTTAAAAAGCTCTGTAGTAGCAGAATTTCAGTATGAATTTGATTTTAAATTAATGTTTTCTTATATTGATAAACTTTTTAGTATGCCACTAATGTATTTTAGTAATAGATCAACTGGAGAATTAGTGTTTAGAGCGAACTTAAATATTTATATTAGGCAAATATTGTCTCAAAAGGTCATAACAACTTTAATAGATAGTCTTTTTTTAGGGATATATTTGTTTTTAATGGTTAACTATTCTATTTTACTGACAATAATAGCTCTTGTTCTAATCTCTTTAATAGCTTTTTTAAGTATTATAAATTCGCATACAATAAAAAGATTTGTAGATAAAGAAATAATGGAACAAGGAAACGTCCAGAGAATTATTACAGAAGCAATTGAAGGAATTGAAACAATTAAATCTGCTAACGCAGAAAAGAGCTTTTTGTTAAATTGGAAAAACATGTTTACGTCTCAACTATTAATTACCAAAAATAAAAATAGATATATAGCTATTTTTGGAATATTACCAGAAATCATACAAAGTGTAATGCCAGCTCTATTTTTAATAATAGGTATAAAATTAATAATCAACAATTCTTTGTCATTAGGATCACTAATTGGTTTTGTTTCTATAGTAACAATGGTTATGAAGCCAATTCTAAGTTTGGTTTCCTCTTATAATGACTTTCTACTATTAAATGTATATTTTCAAAAATTATCTGAAGTTTTAACTTATGAAGAAAAAAATGATTTTAATAATAAAAAAGGAAATGTTGGAAAAGAAGAGTTTATTTATAGGGTTAATAATGTTTACTATACTATATCTGTTTTTGAAAAAAATATTTTAAATGGTATTTCTTTTGACATAAGAAAAGGGGATAAAGTTGCTATTGTTGGTAGAAGTGGATCAGGGAAATCTACTTTACTAAAACTATTGGCTGGATTGTTACAACCTTCTAATGGAGAAATATTGTATGAAGGCTATCCTTTATCAAACAACTCCAATAATAGAAGAAACATTTTTTATGTTAATCAAAATGCGCATATTTTTAATGAAACTATCGAAAAAAATATTTCTTTAGAGTTTAAACCGAATTCTTCTATAAATGAGAAAAAAAGACTAAAAGAAAGTATGAGTAAATCAAAAATGGATGAGGTACTTTTAGGAATTCCTCAGTATGAGAAAACTATAGTATCAGAAAATGGTAGTAATTTCTCTGGTGGTCAAAGGCAAAAGATTGCTTTAGCTAGAGCGTTCTATTCTAATGTGAATACATTACTTTTAGATGAACCTACATCTGCAATGGATAATATTTCAGAATTTGAAGTTTTTTCTAATTTATTAGATGAGAAAAGAACAGTTATTACTGTTGCTCACAGAATTAGTACGGTGAAAAACTTTGATAAAATTATATTAATGGATAATGGTGAAATAGTATGTATTGGAAAGCATGAAGATCTTATTGAAAATAGCGAGTTATATCGTTCACTGTATTACAAAAAACAACAATTTGGAGGTACAAAATGAAAAAAAGAGGATTGACTTATATTTTAATCTCATATATTTTTTTAACATTAGGAACAACAGGTTATGCATCAGATCTCTCAAATAATATTTCATTTTTTATTGATAATTCGCAAACAACTGCTATAGAAGAAATTGAGTCTGAATTATCTTCTGAAAAAGTAGATTATATACAGGAAATAGGATTAGTTAGTTTTAAAAACCTGGATGATAGTGATAGGAAGTTTATAGGTAAATATTTTAATGTTTCGGAAGGGAAAAAATTACCAGATTTTAAACCTGAAGAAGTTAATAGTTCTATTTTAAACATTAATATTTTAAACAAAGATTTTAAGTCTTTTAATTGGCCATATAAAAAAATTTTATCTCATATTGATCCAGTGAAAGAACAACTAGGGAAAGATATAACCATAGCTCTAATTGACTCGGGGATTGATAGGCTTCATCCTAATCTTCAAGACAATAACCTAAGATTAAAAAACTATGTTAATGATATTGAGTTAGATGAATATGGTCATGGTACACAAGTTGCTGGAGTAATAGACACGATTGCTCCAAGAGTAAATTTAAATTCTTATAAGGTGATGGATGGGACAGATGGAAACTCTATAAATATGCTTAAAGCTATAGTTGATGCTACAAATGATCAAGTAGATATAATAAATGTGAGTCTTGGATCATATAAAAATATGGAAATAGACGACGAAAGATTTACTGTAGAAGCATTCAGAAAAGCTGTTAACTATGCAAGAAAAAATAACATTCTAATTGTTGCATCAGCAGGAAATGAGTCGCGTGATATAAGCACTGGTAATGAAAAACATATACCAGGAGGACTAGAGTCTGTAATTACCGTCGGAGCTACAAAAAAGAGTGGTGATATTGCTGACTATTCTAATTATGGGTCTAATGTATCTATATATGGTCCTGCAGGAGGATATGGTGACAATTACAAAATAACAGGACAAATTGATGCTCGTGAAATGATGATGACTTATTACCCTACATCGCTAGTTTCTCCACTAGGCAAAGCTGCTGACTTTCCAGATGGTTATACACTTTCTTTTGGAACAAGTTTAGCAACTCCAGAAGTAAGCGCAGCTTTAGCAGCTATTATGTCAAAGAATGTAGATAATTCTAAAGATTCAAATGAAGTATTAAATACTTTATTTGAAAATGCTGATTCTTTTATAGATAAAAATAGCATGCTTAAATACAAAGAGGTGAGAATAAAATAGATGAAATTTATATCTCCGATGATCTTTACGTTACTTCTCGTAATCTTTACTCTTGTTTTTGAATTAAATTTAGTGTCTACTGCATACTTTTCCTTGTTATTGTCTATCTTTGTACATGAGTTAGGTCATTTAGTTTTTGGATTATTTAATAAAGTTAGACCAGAGTCATTAATATTTGGGTTTATAAAACTTTCGTGGGAAAAACAGTTTAAGGTTAGATTAAATACACAGTGGGGATTTTTTGGTGGATTATTTAGATATAAACCAACTACGTTTAATAATAAGAAAATTCTGAGGTTGTTAACCGGAGGACCAATATTTAGTCTTTTTTTTACATTAACTTTTTTTGTAAAAATTGAATTTTTTCAATATTTTTCTTTATTTAATTTTTCAATATTCTTGATTACTGCAGTTCCTTTTAATTTTAACGGGTTTATGAATGATGGATACAATATATATAAATTAGTTACTAAGGATTATATTTTCGAAATGTATTATATTGTATCAAATAGCTTACTTAATAAATATAATCAGTCAACTTTCTTAAATAGCAATGAGGTATGCAAAATAATAAAAAAAAATAAAGAATTACCATTATATGTGCTAAATACATTCTTACTGTATGTTATATATGAGTATTTAATAGACAAAAATAATAGGAAATTAAAACTAATATACCCAATACTTAGTAAAGAAGACAAGATACTGAATAATAAAAGTTATTTACAGAATTTTTATTTAGCTAATTTGTATATGATAGAATATATCTTATCTGTAGATAATAAACAAACTTTTAAAAAAATTAATTTAAAAATTCTAGACTCAATTAGTAGATCTAGAATTAAATATCTAAACTTTAAATGCTCAAAAAGTGCTGATGATGAAATAAGCCAATCAATGACAGAATTTAGCAATATCATAAAAAATTATTCAGATCAAACGTCAACTATGATTATAGCAGAAAAACAATGGGTTCAAAATTGAGATAAGAAACCAGCTAGACTGTCGACGTAAAATGATAGGCTAAAAAAAGTGATGTGTGCTTGCTACGATTTTTATACAGTATTTCATGATGTAATAAATAAATTTTCTATTAAAATATATTAACTAAAAAAACCAACAGGGTATACTCTGTTGGTTCTTTTAGTAGTTATGAATATATTTGAATTTGTAAAGGCTCAACAGAATTTGGCAATAGATTTTCGAAACGGTAAGGATTTTTATGGCAATAAACTTTGTCACTTTTTAAATATCATAAGGTATTTGCGATTGTTAAATTATTGAAGGCTGCAACGAATATAATATTAGTCAAATATTTAAAATGAAAAATTTGTTTTAGATGAAGTGAATAACTAAAGTCTACAATTTATTGAATAATTAAATAAATGACAATTTTTATAGAATTAGTTAGTACACTACACTGTTGTTGAAAAATACGTTTGTTGGTAAACTTATAATAATGAATCTACAGAGTTACTTATAAAAATAGTATATTTTTTATTAAAGAGGAGTGGATCTATGGATTTGAAATTCAATATTTTTCTCTTAAATCTAGTGATACAAAAGATAGTAAAATAAATACTATAAATAGAGACGAGGTTGAAACATAATGGGTATTTTTGATAAAATTGAGATTTCAGATTGGCAAGAGGAAGAAAAAAAAATCAATCCAATTGAAATTTTTGATTCGTTGAATCATAAAATAGGATATGAATATTTGCGTGAAGTCCAAGCGTCATTTCTAAAAGAATGGTGGAGCAAAAGAGATAATAAAGATACAGTGGGAATTATGGATACTGGATCTGGAAAGACTTTGATTGGGCTTTTGATGTTATTTTCAAAAATGAATGAAGGCGTAGGTCCTGCTGTTTACTTATGTCCGGACAACCAATTGGTGAATCAAGTAATAGAACAAGCAGAACTTTATGGAATACCTGTTTGCGAAATAATTACTGCTCATCAAGGTAAAAAACAAGAAATTCCACTAGAATTTATTAATTCTGAAGCAATACTAGTAACAACTTTTGAAAAAATTTTTAATGGTTTATCTATTTTTGGTATTCGAGGAATTGGTTCGCGAGAGATTCAGGAAATTGGGGCACTTTTAATTGATGATGCTCATAGTTCAATTAAAAAGGCTAGAAAACAGTCAACTTTTGTAATCCCTTCACATAATTCTATGTATTCTGCTATTTTTGCACTTTTTGAGGGAGATATTGAAAAGCAGAGTTACGGGGCTTGTCAATCAATAAAAAAAGGAGAAAGGTCGGTTTCGCGACTCGTACCTTATTGGGCATATAAAGCAAAACTTAAAATTTTAAAAAATATATTGATCAGTGGTAGGAATCAAGATAACTTTGATATTTTTATTCCATTCAATTTAATATCTGATTATCTTGATAAAGCTGATTGTTTTATTTCGAGTGATGCAATAGAAATCTCACCAGTGAAAATACCATTAGATAAAGTTCCTTCGTATTCTGATGCAAAACATAAATTTATAATGTCTGCAACATTTAACAATGCTTCTGATTTAGTCACTGAATTGGGAATTGAAGGCACTGCTATTCTTAACCCAATTAGTGTTCATAATGAAAGTTCAATTGGAGAACGATTGATTATTTCACCTGAACGTTATTCTAGAGATATTTCTAATGAAGAAATCAAGTCTCTAATAAAAGAGTATTCAAGAAGTACGAATGTTGTTGTAATTGTTTCGAATAGTGCAAAGGCAAGCGAATGGATAGAATATGGAGCAACCTTAGGGGACAAAAAAACAATAGATTCTGTCATGAGTAACTTAAGAAATTCAGTCGGAAATTTAGTAGTGCTTTTAAATCGTTATGATGGAATAGATTTACTTGGAGATATGTGTCACCTTTTAATTATCGATGGACTGCCTAAAGGTGCTTCAGTTCGTGATAATACAATTTCTCAAATGAGATCTAATTCACCATATACGAAGAAAATAATTGCGCAAACAATTGAACAAGGACTAGGAAGGGCTGTTAGGTCGGGTAGTGACTATTGTGTTACTTTACTTTTAGATACCAATCTATTAAACTTTGTGAGCAATAATAATAATCGTCAATTCTTTAGTAAAGTTGCAAGGGCACAGCTTGATATGGGAATTGAACTAAGTAGTGACTTTATGAAAGAAGAGAGGAATAAAGAAGAAGCCCTAAAAGAGATACAGGATACAATAGGCTTAGTTTTGTCTAGAAATAAAAAATGGATAGAGTTTTATAAAAATAAACTTAAAGCCATGCTAGGAAGTTATCCTGACGAAAATAAATCCAATATTTTAGGACTAGCTGAAAAAGAGTATCAGTTACTTTCTGATTATGAGAATAATAAATTTGAAGCAGCTGTTACTTCGATAAGAAATGATTTTTCAAATAATCCGGGACTTTCTAAAGCAGATCAAGGATGGTATTTACAATTAGGTGCTCACATTTTAAATTCTTATAATGAAAGTGCAGCAAATGATATGCAAATAAAAGCAAAAGAAAAAAATACTGATCTCTTAATACCTGCTACGCCATTATATAAAAAAAGAACACAATCAATGACAGAGCAAGTTTCGAATGTAAAAAAATGGATAAACATGTTCAGTAATGCCACAGATTTGAGAATCGCAGTAGAGTCAATTTTGACAAACCTAGTGTACTCCCCAACAATAGATAGCAATATATTCGAAAAAGCAGTTCTTGAGATTGGAGAATTTTTGGGGTATGATTCTTCAAGACCTGAAAAAGAGTATAATGATGGTCCAGATAATTTGTGGACAACTAAAGAATTTAGTTTCGTTATTGAGTGTAAGAGTAAATCCGTAAATAATAGGTACTCTAGAGAAAATGCAGAGCAATTAATGCATTCAGAAGCTTGGTATAATGATTCTTTTTTCAGTGGTTCAACTGTTTCTTGCATCGCTTTTCATAAATCTAATGTGCTGTTCCAAAACGTTCATGTAAAAGATTATTATTTTTCAGTAAATTCAACAATGCTTGAAAAATTCAAAAGTAAGGTAATTGAGTTCATTAATGCATTATCCACAAAAAATCCTTCGGACTGGGCAGACACAGAAATAGCTAGCTTAATGCATGAGAATTTTCTGCTAGACAAGCAATTTATTCAGAACTTTACAATAAGGTTTTCCTATAATTAAAATTTTGATGTTTGATTAACACTTTTTATTTAAATGTTAAAAATATTTTCAATACCAATATCTAAAATAAAAAAACATTCTATTTATAGAACTTTTGAATCAAATCTTCGCTTACTAGTGGATTATATTTTCTGGTTCTGAAAGAGACACAAGCTGACTGTGGCCCTTTTTAGATGCTATAATTTATATACTACTCAATTTTTTTGTTCATAAATTTGTAAACAAATCATTGTTCAATTAAAATTTTGATTTAAGAGTATTAAATTGTCATTTTTCTTTTTAAATGGCAATAATTTTTATCTTTATTTGACATTATATTTAAGCAATAAATAGCATCCAACTATATAAATAGTTAATTCTAATTGAGATACAATTAAAAATAAATGGCATTCTCCATAACTTGGAAAAAGCCATTTATTTCAAAATATTTAGAAAATTTAAGACAGACGAAATATTAAGTGCAAATAAAGTATTCTATACCTCTCCAGCTGAAAAAATGATTCGTGTTAGTTCAGATATCCATATATTAGCAACTAGGATTGATAGGGTTAAAACAATGCATTTAGTTTTTAAATACAATCAAAAGGAAATTTACGCTTCACATTCTTATGAAGGAATTAAATTTAATTATTGTTGATGAAATCAATCGATTAAAACTTCAACATTTAGAACAGCTAAGAGATATTTATGATAAAAATGATTTAGCAATGGTTTTTATCGGTATGTCTGAAATTGAAAAGAGATTATCTCGTTATCCTCAACTGAACTCGCGTATAGGATTTGCACATGAATTTGATAACCTTAGTAAGGACGAAACGCATCATACCTTAGAATACAAATGGACAGATTTAGGAATTGATATAGAGCTAGAAGATTTTTCTGATTATGAAGCTATCACAACTATCATTAAAATCGCAAAAGGGAATTTTCGACTTATTCATCGTTTATTTACACAGATTGATTGTATTTTAAGAATCAATAAAATGGATAAGATTACTGTAGAAGTTATCGAAGTAGCAAAAGATAGTTTAGTGATAGGCATATAAAAAGCTAGCAAAAGTTAGTAGCTTTTGTCATTTATTGCTGGAAATTTTTGCCATTTAAATAAAAAAGTGGCATGTTAGTAGAGTTTAGTGCGTGGTACATGGTACAATAAATAAGAAGAGACATTAAAATACTACTGGCATCAATAGATTTGTGATGGTTTTATGGGAAGGTGAAAAGATGAAAAAATTTCAAGTAAAAGAATGGTCATGGATAGTAATCGCCTGTTCTTTTTTAGTGTTGGCTTTTATAGAAAAACAAATTGCGTTTGGCGTTTTAGGGTTATCTTTTCTTGCTGTTGCTTTTGATGATTAAAGAAATACTATAATTGCGGGGAGTTTAGCCGTAGGCTTGTATTATCATTTTTGAGTTACCGTGATTGTGCCAAAATCATGCAAAAATTTAGTATCTATGTGCATCATACGATGGTTTATCGTTGGTGTCAGCAATATGGGAAAGTGTTCTATCATTTATGGAAGAAACGCAATAAGCGACGTGCTTTGTCACAATTTTGGTGGCTGGATGAAACGTATGTCAAAGTGAAAGGAAAAGACCATTATCTATATCGAACGATTGAATCTAACGGAAATATCCTTGATATGTGGTTGCGAAATCATCGAGGTACGGTCTCTACAAAAGCCTTTATGAAGTGATTAATCCGTGATTATGGACAACCGCGTTCCATCGTAATAAACGCGCACCTTCACTGAAAGCCATTAAAAAATTGAAAGAAGCCGGTCTGCTTGATAAAAAAGTCCATCTCTGGAAGTCCAACTATCTCAATAATGCCTTGGAACAGGATCATCGGCAGGTGAAGGGAAAACTTTCTTATGGAAATAGTTTCTAGTTAATTTAAACCGCTGCAACAACGATTAAAGGAATTGAAGCCGTTTCAGCCTTATACAAAGAAAATCGAAGAGAAATGAGCATCTTCGACTTTTCCCGTAGGAAGCAATTGAAAACTTGTTTAACGTAGCTTAAGTGACTGATTGGAAATTAGACAAGTGTGTCCGCTAAAAAAATTTGCAACACAACCCATTTTAATCAATTTATGTTAAATGATAGCGTAAAGTGGGGGTTAGGAAGCTTTGCAACACAACCATCAATTTGACAATTTAGGATATATTACGAGGAGTGAAGTGATGAAGAAAAAATTTTACTATAGTGTAGTTAGTGTGGTTTGCTTATTACTGTTTTTAAGTCTGTATAAACTTGTTATAGAAATACCTAATGCTTATGCAGAATCTGAAGCTAAATCTGAAAATGTTGTAGTAAACCCAATATTCTTAGATGGACATGATAGCTGGAGTTGGATATCATGGGGAGACCAGTCCTCTGCAATAGTTACAGAGCAATATGGAGATATATGGGATGGATCTATATATAATTTGCCGGGGAAAGTACTTGCAGATCACGGGAAAGCGACACCTACTAGTAGCAATGCTTGGGCAAGACAATTACCCGATCCATTCGCAGGAATGGAAAAATGGGCTATGGGAGATATACTTTATCAAGATATTTTATTACCTACTAATAAAACAATAACTACTTTTGAGTTTAGTGCATATGCTAAAAATAGTGCGCAAAAAATTAAAGACGAGAATGGAACATCTATTTATTATACAGATGGTTCTGGTTTGAAAGTAGAATTTTTGAATTCTGCAGATGAGGTTATAGATGTCTTTGAAACAGGACCGTCTGTTCAATTTAGTATGACTAAACTTTCTCTTGCAGGATCAGTACCGGCTAATTCTGTAAAAGCTCGTATTCAGTTAGTGGGGTATGCTGGCAATCCATATTGGATAGATAGTTATTGGGCAAATGTAGAATTTTATTATTATTCAAAAGACTCAACCGAACCTGGTTCAATAACCGAACCTGGTTCAACAACCGAGCCTGGTTCAACAACCGAGCCTAGTTCAACAATCGAACCTAGTTCGACTGAGGAATCTGAAAATCAGGTTGTTGTAGGTAGTAGATTTGATAACAATGATTCAAATAAGAACTTACCAAAAACAGGTGAAAACTCACATTCTTCAAAAATAGCTGTTTTTTTAGGAATTATATTACTAGTTATTGAATTAGTAATTTTCAAAAAATCGAAAAGACAAATTTAATCGTTATTAAATATTTGGTTGTGTTGCAAAGTTTCCTAACCCTCATTTTACGCTATCATTATGTAATAAACAAATTTTCTATTAAAATATATTAACTAAAAGAACCAACAAGGGATGCCTTGTTGGTCTTTTTGATATTCTGATTGCTACTAGGTAAGCGATAGGCCATTCAAGTTGGGGATATTTCATTTGCGTAAATTTTTAGTATGCCTGTACTGTATTATTAAGAACTTTTTAATCATACTTATAGGAACTATACTAGTAGATATTTTGGTTTTATGTGTATCTGTTAGAGATGAAAAATCAAAATGTGTTATATCCTTAGAGACTGTTCTGCCCCAAAAAAGACAGTCTTTATTATACATTTGAATGTATGCTAAAATTGATATAAAGAATAGATTTATCTAGTTAAAAGTACCTATTATTTAGAATTATGGGAATTTAATTAGATAAATAGTAAAGGGGATTGTCATGGGAAGACCAATAAATTTGTATTCATTTATGGATATAATGAATACAACGAAAGATGATCAATTAATTAATTCAATGTTGAGGTTATGTGATGATAGTATAATACATAATCCAGAACAATTTTTTAGGAAAAAGGAACTTCAAAATCTTTATCAGTTTTCAGAAAAATTATTGCCGACGTTAACGAATATACCTAAAGCTGACAACTATTTTATAGGATACTCTGTTTCAATTGGTATAACAAGACAGTTTGATGTATTAAGATTTAGTGCAAAAAAAGTTGTAAATATCGAGTTAAAAGATTGCATGCCAAGCGATGGATTAGAAGCCATAAGAAGGCAATTAATAAAGAATCAACTATTTTTGAAAGTCTTGGGCAAGGAAATAATCTCATGTACTTATATAGCTGATACAGAGACAATTTACATGTTAACAGCTGATGATGAATTAAGTACAATTGAGGTTGAAAAATTAGGCAGATTAATTCCTATGGACAGTTTAGACATAAATGAATTAGAATCTCAACAACTGACTAATTTTATTATCTCACCATACTCAGAGACAGATAGGTTTGTAAGTCACACCTAAGCTAGTTGTGTCTTATTCAACTAACAACAAAGAGGTCAGAAACTTTTAAGTTTTTGACCTGTTTGTTTTTTCGTGCTATACTTGGATGTCACTTTTCTTTTTAAATGGCAAAATAAATTG
>NZ_KV805592.1:0-7073 GCF_001811595.1 Enterococcus sp. HMSC078F03
ATTATGGTTTTATGAGTAGTGCTTATACAAATACGGTATTTTATCCAAATAACTGGCAAGAAAAACTAACCACTGTATCGGAATTAAAGTACTTACAGTTACCTGAAATAGAGCGCCATGAACTGGCACATATTTATAAATACCGAAACGAAATTGAGTTTTTACAAAAGATAGGCGCAACAACTCTTGCGAATGAAATCATTTTTGACGACTATCGCAACGTTTTTGGATTGTATTTTCATAAAGCAGATATGAGAGTAATTACTAAGAAATGGCTAAAAGCGAATAAACAAAAATTAAAAACAAGAAATCCAACCTTTCATGAATTCATGTTAGAAAAAACGTTAAAAGAGCGAAATGCGCCTATGATAAACGAAATAGAAAAGTACGTACATTATTCGCAAATCAAGCAATTACCGAAAGAGGTGAATTTAACCAAGTTTCAAAAATGGTTTATGCGAAAAGGGGAACGTTTTGACTACTATATGGACTACTTACACATGCTAGAAGAGTTGAACACCCCACTTAATAACGATAGTGTATTGTATCCAGAAAACTTACAAGTAGCTCACGATAACGCTATGAACACGCTAAACCTTTTGAAAAGTGAGATTGAAGAAAAGCAGTATCAAGAACGGAAAAACCAAATTAAAGCGTTAGAAGCTGAAATTGACGACTTGCTTTTTCTCACACCACATTCATTACAAGAAATCATTCAAGAAGGAAGTATTCTACGCCATTGTGTGGGCAGTCAACATTATATCGAACGACATACACAAGGAAAAACAACGATTGTTTTTATCCGAAGAAAAGAAAAGCCAGATATGCCTTACTTCACATTAGAATATCGAAATCAACAGGTTATACAAATACAAGGAAAATGTAACCGTCAGGAAGTACCAGAAAAGATAAAACAAGCAGTAGAACGTTGGAAACAAATCGCTCATACAGCCATACCTTCCTAAACAAACGAAAATAAGCGGTAGACAAAAGAGAAAAAGATTAAACGTTAGGAATGCTAAGAAAAGAGTTTTCTTAGCATTCCTAACCGAAATCTAGGACAAAATCCATTGTTCCGCTGCGGTGCAGTTGCCCTTGCTCCAAAACCAATGGATTTTCTGCTGCACTCAACACGAGTCAATTAAACGTTCTATTCCCATTCGTTCCGACTGGTGAACGTTTCTCTTTTCCTACTCGTTCCTCGCTTAACGGAAAAGGACATTGACACGAGTTGTTCCTTGTGAGACCACAAGGAAGCGTTCCGCAGATTTAAGTTTTTTCTGAAGCAGTTTCACTGCTACAGAAAAAAGGAGTTGGTTCTATGGCATTTTTCTGTCACTCGTCACTCTGTTACGGTTATCATTTCTTCAGTGAGCCGGCCTTGTGTACTTGCGAATCATACAACAGCCAGTCGAAAACACAAGGGTAAAATGCACGAGCAAGCTCGCCCTTGTGTTTTCTTTGTGTCTGATGTCTGTTCTCTGCGCACCCAAAACCTCAAACTCACTGAAGAAATGGATCATAACAGCAAACAAAGAAAGGAGAGGACCACAGAAAAATACCGAACCAACGAAGTTCAAAAGAAGCACCCCTTCCTAAATCTTCAAAAAAAATGAGTTTTGAAAAAAATAAAAAACAGAAAGAAGCGAGTAAAAATGACTAGACTTGAACAAGCACAAGGAAAATTGCAACGACTAAAAAGAGAAAGCGAAGAAACACACCGCTTAATTAGAGCGGAACATGACCGTATCCCTTTTGGACAGCCTAACATTATTGGCCGTGGGGACATTTATAAGAAAGTAAATGGCTATCATGATCGTGCAATTAAATTACTGAAGGAACAAGAAAAACAAGAAAAAAGAGTGGAAATGCTGGAAAAGGTAGAAGATTTTAAGGAAAAAAACGAGCTAATCAAAGATGTTCATGTTGTCGGTAAATCAAGTTATGCGACGGTTGGCGCAAAAACAAGTGTCAATAACATTGATTACTTTAAAAATGAACTAAAAGAGCTTGAAAAGGCTAACGAAAAAGCAAAAGCCTATAACAAGACAAAACCAGCAATTAAGGCGAGAACTTATGGCGCAGCAATCACGAAACTAAAAAATAAAATTGCGACCCTGGAACAAATGAAAGAAGCGGATGAAAATAAGGTGATGAGTGAGAAAACAAAAGAACTGATAGAAAGCGGTGCAGTGACACAATGGAAGAAAAAACCAATATTCTATTTCGTAAAAGGGTTGCGAAAAGTAGCACTAGAAATTGACGAAAATGGAGAATTCTTCATTTCTAACTATTATCCGGCTTGTACAGATGCAGATAAGGAATTTATCAATAAGTTATTAGATCCTGCAGCTGAAAGCACAAAAAAAGAAACCTTTTGCTGAAGACAAAAGATTTCTAGGACGTTAACTATTTATAGTCATGAATAAGTATAGCGTACCTTAGAAAAATATTCAATGGGTTCCTGCCATAACGATGGAGTTATGGCAAGGATTCATTGCAACTCATAGGATAGAACAATTATCTAACAGTAACGAATTAAAAAAAATATTGCTTTTGGAGGAATACAAATGAGAAGATTAAGTAATACGACAATGGCCAACGAAACTCTAAAAAAAGAAGCATGGTATAGAATGATGCTTACCGACCTATCAAGTTCTGTCATTGATGAGTTCATGGAAACAGGGAAATGCCATTACACCAGCAATTACTTTCAAGGTGAAAATATTTTGGTCACTGAAGAAATAGAGTCAATCATAAAGACGGCCGAAAAAAGGTATGGCTTCCTGGTATACTATGTAACTGAAAATAAAACTGCAGATGGTCAAAGGTTCTTGTCTTTGTTCTACGTTGCGCGAGAAACAAATGATTGGCTTTACTGTCACAGGGATTTAGAATCTTATAGGCAATATGTGTATGTAGTTAATACGACGAATCCTGCATTTTCAGAATTTGGAATGATTCAATTTGATCCAATACTAGGCAGTCTTTTACGAACTGCATAGATAAAAAAATATACATTTTATGGTATCAGTTGGGCTTTTTGGCCCAGCTGAAGCCTAACGTAAGGAATTATAAGAAAGGTGGAAAATGAGCATGGAAATACGGGAATTAACCATAATAGAAGATCCTTGCTTTTATCAATATACGACGATAAAAGAACTTGAATCGTTCAATACGTCTGAATTAACGATTGCGCTTAGCGTAGTTAGAAAAGAGCAGCGTCGCTTGAAAGAAAAAGTGTATCATTCTGGATCTGGCGATCAAGTGGATAAAAATAACGTTAAATTAATCAACAAGTACAGAGCCAATCTTGAAAAACTGCTGTTTATTAAGCAAGGGTATATTCCGGATGCAATCACGCAAAACATGATTGATACATTGATCAAAAACAATAAAAAATCCATACAGAAGATTCAAAAAGGTTGAGTTTAGCAAGGTAACAAAAAACATTTAATAAAAGAGAGGATGTAAAACATGACTGAAAAAATCGATTTGAAAAAGTTATATCATGAAAGTAAAAAGGAAAGAACCGAAAAACAAACGAAAATGGAACGAGCGTTAGAAGGAGTCGTGTGTGGTTTTCCAAGAAATACAGCAGATGATCCAATTTTAAAGATTACTATGAGCCAGGAGCATACGAATGGATGAAAAAAGAAAAGATAAAATTCAACGGTTGTTAGCACTAGCGAACGATGCGAATGATGAAGAATCAATGACAGCTTTAGCAAAGGCCCAGGAATTGATGCTAGCCTATGGGATTGATGAAGAAGAAGTGTTTCATTATCAGCAACACCAAAGGCAAGAAAAGGTTATAGATAAAGTGATTTACAAAGGAAGACCGCATAAATGGGTCTACAGACTAGCTGGGATCATTGCAAAGAATTTTCGCGTGAAGAACTACTATCAAAGTTCTACAGATATAGAATTACATTATGTGGGACTATCAACAGATGTAGAGATTGCAGAAATTACATTTTTATATGCAAAAGGTAGTGTTGCCTTTTGTTCAAAAGAGTTTATGAAACAACCGGAGATCAAGCGGAAATATAAAAGAAAATGGCAATTAAAACAAGATTATATTGAGGGCTATTTAACGGCCCTTAGTTCGGTATTTGAAAAGCAAGTACTTACCAATGGCTATGAACTTGCACTGCAGTTACCTGTAGCTGTCCATGAAGAAGTCTCAAAGCTAGGTTTGGTTAAAGGAAAAGACACCTCACACCAGGTTGAAAACTTCGATGCTTTTCATTCAGGTTATCAGGAAGGCTTACAGTTTAAAAATAAAGAGCTAATCAACTAATACATTTATTAATGGAGGGAATACTATTTAATAAAAAGGATGGATCAGAATGGCTATAAGGAAAGGTAATAAGCGTGCACAATCTAATTTAAATTTAAAACAACAAGAAGGGTTAAAGTATCTCAAAACAAAGTATAGAAAAAGCGAATCGAAAATTCTTGCTATCGGTCTTGAAATGTTACTAGAACAAGAACAAGCAGGTTTGCTAATTCCAAAACTTTATAAAAGGTGACTACTAAATACGTCACCTTTTTATTTTTCGCAAAAAAAGTGATGTAACTATTTTTTATATAGAAGCTATTTTGGAAACTTCATTAAGAATAAGAGATTGAAAAAGTAGTCTATAGATGAGTACCTTAAAAATAAAGTTATCAATAGATGAAATTAATAAAAAGAAACCTTCTTACTTAGAAGATTTCTTTTTATTAATTAATTGCGCTAGTTATTGAGTTACTTCTAGCATAACATCTTTTTGATCATCAGTAACATTGCCTGCGTAATTAGGAGTTATTAAAGATATGGATCCATTTTTATTGATAAACAAGTATAAATTACCTGATATATTTCGTTCATAGTTTGAATAAATATTACTTCCTAAAATTAATTCTGTATTTACTTTAACTGTTCTAATGCTATTATCGCCCGATGAAAATATTCTAATCTCTTTTGTGGGAATTGTATTTATAGATAACTCATATTTATTAATAGATTCTTTCAATTGGCTATTTTCAGCCCCAATTAATTTAGTTCGAAAGGTTGCTGTAGGTGTTGAATTTAAATTCTCTAAAGTAACTGAATTAGGCACATTCATTCCATTAAAATTGAATACTAGTGGATTGTTTAAATTACTAATATCTACAGCATAAGGTGCTGATTCTAAAGAATTTGATTCTTCTACATTTGTAGATGGTTCACTTTTAGGAGTTGTGGAAACCTGATTCGTACTTGAACTTGTAGAAGTTTCTTTTATTTCGGTGCTAGAGCTTGATTCTGTACTAGAACTATAATTAGTAGTACTTTTTTGCACTGAAGTCGTGTTAGTGGCAGATTTTTCTTGATTTTTAGATTCATTTGTTTTCTGAGAACTACACCCTGTTAAAAGAACAACTAAAGCAACAAAAACTAATTTTTTCATAATATTCCTCCTTATACAATCTATAACTAATTTTATCGTACTTAATAATAAAACAAAAGAATTACTTATTCTATTGTCACAAATAGATATTATTATCAACATATATAGGCGTATACGAAAAAAGTCGCGACAAAAAATATTGAGGTGATTTTATGAATTATAGTCAAAAAGCAGTAAACCTATGTAAAAAATATTCTTCCTTTTCACTTAAAGCTGTAGCAGGAAGAGACGGGATTTTGTCAATTGGGTATGGTCATTTATCAAATGACAGACACCCAATTAAATCAGGAATGACTATCACGGAAAGCCAAGCTGAACAAATTTTACGTGATGATTTATCTGAACATGCAACATTAATATCCAAGCTTCTGGCAATTAAAGCAACCCAAAATCAATTTGATGCATTAGTTTCTTTCTCTCATTCAAAAGGATTAGGTTTTTTACCAAGTTCAGATGTTATGCATTTTACAAACACAAAGGAATTTAATTCGGCTGCAAGAGAAATGAAATTGTATGTCTATGACATCGGAAGCATTAAATTACCAAAACTTGTTGAACGAAGAAATGCTGAGGCTTCACTTTATCTAGAAGGGGCTTCTGGAAATACTGAGACAAATAACCAAGCTCGTATTGGGTTTGATGTAATGATTCGTTGGATGGAAGGTAAAAAAGCCCAAGGTGTTACTTACAGTATGGATTACCGATTAGGACCAAACTCTTATGATTGTTCTAGTGCAGTATATTTTGCATTAAGAGAAGCTGGGTTCATTCCTCCTACTACTTATCCAGGAAATACAGATTCACTTTTTGGACAACTTGAACGTGTAGGTTGGTCACAATTACCACTGATAAATGGGAACTATGCTACTCAAAGAGGAGACATTTTCATTTGGGGAATTAGAGGCAATTCAGGTGGAGAGTTCGGTCATACAGGGATTTTTATTGATGAAAATATGATTATTCATTGCAATGCCAGTACAAACGTTGGTATCACAATAAATAGTTATGATCAATATTGGGTTAGTGCTGGACGTCCTACAGCTGCTATTTATCGTTTTGGAGGTGCTTCAAAACCATATCCTGGAGATTCTTCTGGATCAAAAGGAGATTCAGTGAATCCTTCAGCGGGTGTATTTTATCCAAGTATGAGATTACCGGTAAGTGGTGATACAGATCCTAATAGTCCAGCTTTAGATTACTACGAAGCTGGTCAGGCTATCGTTTATGATAGCTATGTTTTTGCTAATGGCTATGCATGGATTAGTTACGTTGCAGGTTCAGGCTTGCGCCGTTATGTGGCGGTAGGACCAGATGATGGTCGAACAGACACTGTATGGGGAACAGGATTTTTAAATAATACCCCTTCAGGATCGGGTTCAAATACGGGAAGTGCATTGAGTGGTGTATTTTATCCTAGCATGAGATTACCGGTAAGCGGTGATACAGATCCAAATAGCCCAGCATTAGCTTATTATGAAGCTGGTCAGGCCATTATCTACGATAGTTATGTTTTTGCCAATGGTTATGCATGGATTAGTTATATTGCAGGTTCAGGATTGCGCCGTTATGTGGCAGTAGGGCCAGATGATGGTCGAACAGACACTGTATGGGGAACAGGATTTTTTGATAATGGTG
>NZ_KV805593.1:0-14137 GCF_001811595.1 Enterococcus sp. HMSC078F03
CTTTACTATCTTACTACTTTACTATCTTACTACTAAAAATAAAAATTGCTTTATTTTAAATAATGTTTTGGTATTCTTAAAAAAAGAACGCTTACTAAATAAATTAATAGATACATTTTTAACTAAGAAAAGAGGGATCTTATATGAACAACTTCAAATTTTTTAATGTAAACCGTATTTACAATGAACTATTCTATCAATTCCCAAAAGTACTTATTGCTAGCGATAAATACAAAAAAATGTCAGATTCTACAAAAATTGCATACATGCTTTTAAAAGCACGTCTGGAATTTGCTGTTCAAAGAAATCAAGTAGATGAAAATGGAAATGTCTATTTTACATTTACTATTAGTGAATTAGGAGAAGTGCTTGATTGCGGTAAACAGAAAGTATTAGCTATAAAATCACAATTAGAAGAATACGGATTGCTTTATCAAAAACAAATGGGTTTTAATAAAACACTAGGTAAGAACAATCCTAATAGACTTTATCTAGCGGAACTTGAAGTAACAGAAAATGATATTTATCAATTGCAAACATTTGATGATACTATGCAAGAAAACGTTGATAAATCAGAGGGTATGAAAATCATACCCACCCCCCAAAGAAAAACAAACGCTGAATCCCTTGGTAATCAAGAGGGTATGAAAATCATACCCTGCCAAAACATTGATAAATCAGAGGGTATGAAAATCAGTACAGTATTTAATAATCTAAATACAGATACAATAGATACAATAGATACTGAAAAAGAACGATTGCAACAACAATTATTGCTCGATCAATTTTCAGAAGTTCAAGAGCATACATTTCTTAACAAAGATAGCTTAAAATTTATTGCAACCTTTTCTGATACTATTCAAGAAGCACATGAAATGGTTGGATCAATTATACGTGCTAAAACTAAAGTTGAAAAAGAATACAATGTTGTTTTAATTGGGGAAGATTATCAAGAAGAAATAGACAAATGTTTGCGTCGTGTGATGCATAAAATCAAGACAGATTCTACTGTAAAAAGTCCAAAAGGCCTATTCTACAAGTCGTTTTATAATTTATTTGTTGAATGTGCACTAGAGAAAAAAAGTCAATTGAACAAGAAAAGTAATTCTAACACTCCAGGAGTAATCACTCATAACTGGGTTGAAAATCAATAAAGTAGCTGTTTAGTATGAATTTAAATTTATGGAGGAAAATTATATGTCTTTTGAATCTGAAAATAAAAACGTAGAGAAAATAGTTGTGTCTAATAAAACGTATTATCTTGTTGGGACAAGTCACATTTCAGAGAATAGTGTTAAACTTGTTAAAGAGGTAATTGAAAGAGTTCAACCAGATACTGTTAGTATTGAGCTAGATAAAAAAAGATATGAAAAATACACTAACTCTAACCAATGGGGAAATACAGATATAATAAAAATTATTAAAGAAAAAAAATTAGTTGTTCTAATTTCCAATATTGTCTACAGTGCATATCAAAAAAAATTAGCAAATACTAAAGGAACTACTCAAGCTGGTGAATTAATTCAGGCAGTTAAAAGTGCTAAGGAAATAGGAGCAAACATTCAATTAATCGATCGTGATATCCAAGTTACTTTTAAAAGAATGTGGCGTCATTTAAGCTTTTTGGAAAAGCCAAAACTTTTTATGACATTTTTTACTGAATTTGATGATATTGAACAAGATAAATTAGAAGAATATTTAGAGTCTGATAGTTTTGACAAAGTATTTATTTCGTTTGGCCCATTTACTATTTATTGGTATGCCGTTTTCATAGTGTTTGGGATCATAATCGGATATTTTGTTGCTAATAGAAGAGCAAAGCGTGCGGCATTGCCTGAGGATACAATTGTTGACCTGTTGTTATATGGATTGCCAGTTTCTATTATATCGGCCAGATTATACTATGTCCTTTTTGAATTACCTTTGTACATTGATGATCCTTTAAGTATCTTTAAAATTTGGGAAGGTGGTCTAGCAATACATGGTGGATTAATTGGTGCTGTATTGACAGGGGTTATTTATTGCAAGAAGAAACATCTTTCTTTTTGGAATGTTGCTGACGTAGTTGCTCCCAGTATAGTAATTGGACAAATCATTGGACGATGGGGAAATTTTCTGTTTATGACTCAAAAGATAATGCAGCTGGTAAATATTCCTATGACGAAAAAAACAAAAAAATAACTTTTGATGTAAGTGGTAGAGGAACCTTTATTATGGAAAAAGTTGAATATAAAGATGGAAAAATAAATGGGGAAATCAATGATAGAGAAACGGTCTTTGTAAAAGAAAAATAGAATAAAGAGGTGATACTTTGAACAAAAAATCACTGGTAAAAGCAGTCTTACTATTTTTAGTAGGCTGTTTTTTTGTGTTTACACAAACTACAGCGGTTAATGCCGCACCTAAACCTGATGAAAATAAAGTTATTGTTACAGAGCCAACTACTAATGTAGATACAATTTATGATACTTACAAAGATAATGCTTTTGAATTAATGACAAAAGAAAAAGAAAAAGATAAACCCTGGAGCACAGGTATTAGTGAGGCAGTCGTGAACGCTTCTGCAGCAGTCAAAACATTCGTATGGGCTGGGGTAAAAGGACTCGGAGAATTTAATGCAGTTATGGTAAAAACACTATTTAGTATGGATATTATAACTGCTATTAAGCAACCGATTATGAACCTAACGTCTAGCATAGCAACTAATATGTTGGGCATTGCGGGAACGATTGGTATTGCCTTTGTCTTTGTTATTTTAGGTGTAAAATTTATTGGACAACAACGATACAAACGGTTTTTTGGTATTTTTTTAATGACGATTCTTATTTTTACAGGTCTTTCCGTCCTAAAAGATGCCAACACGTCCAATTCTTTGTTTGATATGATGTTTAGTGTAGATAAAGAAGTTGAGACTGCATTTGTGAATATTAATCCGGTCTTAGGTGATGTTAGTGTACCAATGACAGAGAAAGGAAAAGATAAGAACGGAAATGAAGTAGAGCAAAAATTATCTGCAGATCAACGAGCAAAAAGTGCAGGAAATTTAATTGCTTCACGTGTTTTTTACACCAATGTGTATGAACCTTACTTGCTCATGAACTATGGAACAAGTGATGTTAATAAAATCCGTAAGAAAACAGTAAAGTATAAAGATAAAGAATATGATCGAATCAACTTATTGTTAGACAACGATATGAATAGCGAAGAAAATAATAAGTTAATGGAAGAAGTTGTAAATTACGAAAGTAAAGACTTAAAAAACCGTTCAATTATGTATTATAACAACTGGACCAATACTTTTTATGGCTTGTTTTATCTGGTAGTTAACTTCATTCAAACAGTGGTGTATTTCCTGTTAAGTTTCTTACGATTAATTATTGCGGTCATTCAATTGTTCCTATTGCCGTTGTTACCGTTATTGTTGTTCGCAGGACTCTTTTTAACTGAAACGAACGTCTTTGCGAATTACTTTAAAACCTTTGGCATGACTATTTTTATGAAGGGAATGGTTGGTTTTGCGACTATTTTCTTTGCAAGTTTCTTATCACTAGGGTTTCAATTAAGCAATCAGACAGAAAACGTGTGGCAGAAGATATTAACGATACTTATTTATCTTCTTACACCGCTTGGCTTGTATGTCTTCCGGAAATTCTTTGCTAATCTTGTCACGGGACGTGTTTCACTTTCTGATGGTGTCGGGTTTATCGGAAATCCTTTTGGCACAGAAGCTAATATGCGTAGAGCGGCAAAAGAACAAAAGCAAGAGAATAAGGAGCGCAGGAAACAGGCACAAGAAGAGCGTAAAGCAGCTATTAAAAAACGTCAAGAAGAAGCAAGGAAACATGGTAAAGCAGAAACTGGCTTAAAACAACGGCCATTAAATAAAGAACAAGAAAAACGTAGTGCACTACGCCGTGAATTGAAGCCAAGACCTCAACATAAAGCGCCAAATGCTATCGAAAAAGCACAAGAAGGATTAAGACAAGCGCACGAAAAAGGACGTATGCAAGAACAGAAATCTGAAGAACAACTCAAACGGCAGCAACATGAATCAGCTCGTCAAAAAGAATATGAAAAAGATCGCTTGAAAAAACAGGAATCACTCAAAAAAATTAATGATCAAAGCGACGAATCAACTAATTTAACAGCTTTAAGAAATCAAAATCGGCGTACTGGACAGCGAAGTAAAAAACGCGAAACAGGTCATCAAACACTTATGAAACGACAAGGAGAAAAAGTGCTTCAACCAACAAATAAACCAAAAGATATGAAAAAACAAGTGGTTGCTCGTAGTCCAAGACGAACAGGACAACCAACGACTCGTCAAAATATCCAACCAAAAGTAGCGGCCCAAACGGTCAAACGGAGTGGTGGAACTTTGGGAAGTAATCCTGCCTATCGACGTCCAGAAGTACGTAAAAAAATGGATCAAGTGAAGCAAGTAACGCAAGTTGATGTACCTCAAACGCATTCTACACCACAACGTGTACAACCCAAGGTAAATGAGCTAATCACACGTATGAATAGACATAATACGCCAATAATTAAGAAAGAAAAGAGAACTAAACAATCACCAGTTGTTCGCAGAGAACGCAAGAAACCTGGTACACAGAAGATAACAAACAAACCTAAAGGAGTGAGACAACCTCGTGCAAGGAAATAATTTGTTTAACAATGGCTTGCTACAACCAAAGAAACCGCCAATAGGGCAAGAACAACAAAAAATGACTCGCTACCACCAACTCCGACTAGTCTTTGGATTAGTCGGAGTTCTTTTATATCCTTTTGCGATTTTAGGCAGTATTCCATTACTAATTGGTCTAGCGGTTGATAAAAAAGACAAGGCTGCAAACGTATTTGATATGGATTATGAGAGTTTTTTGAAACGAAATAGTATTGTCTTTCTTAGTTTTTCAGCTGTGTTATTTGTAATAAATGTCTTTGCATTTATCCTCTGGATTCCCAGAGGGTATCTGTCTGCGTATCTTCTTTTCCCCTTAAATCTTCTTCATACAGCACTGCGTTTTAATTGGGAGACAATAGTCGCTTTACTTATTGGGTCAAGTGGAATGGGAGCCATTTTTTTGGCATTTTCTTCATTTGTGGCAAAACGAAAAGTGATTTCAAAGGAAGACGAACGGAAGAAAATAACCGAATCAAAAGCCTACAAAGACCGAGAAAAAAATAAATTTGAAGAGTCGCAACGCTTCACAGATGAACAAGAAGAAGCGTATGAAGAAGCAGTAGAAACGGTTGATATTGACAAGTATAAAGAACTATCCAATCAATTATTGCTTGGTACAAGTGAGTTCGGGTTGCCGTATATCATCAACTTTTCAGAGTTCAATCAGCATGTTCTTGTTCCCGCAACGACAGGTTCAGGGAAAACAACGTTACTTCAATTACTTGTCCAACACGCAGTCAAATTTAATTTTCCGGTGATATTGATTGATGGAAAAGGCGCTCGAGATACATTAGAAAGTATGCGAGAAATTGCCAAATTTTATGACAAAGAAGTGCATGCTTTTACGGATGATGGCGATATGAGATACAACCCAGTAGAGCATGGAAATGACATATCTATTCGGGATAAGTTAGTGTCTTTAGCCGAAACAGAAAGTGTCTTTTATTCAGGCGCAGCGAAAGCTCTTTTGCAAGTAACAATTCAATTGTTAGACGAGTTTAAAGGAGCCAAGGTTACTTTATCTGGAGACACTCGTACGACAGAAACCGTTGAACGAAGTCTACCATTTGTTCAACGATTTTTACTTCCGAGAAATGTTTTACACTTATTTGCGGATGCGATTTTACCAAACAATCCCAAACTATTTGAGATTGAAGTAGAAAAGAAAATACAAAAACCTAAGAAAAAATCAGTGAAAGAAGGAAGCGAGATACTGCCTGATTCAGACCTTGATAAAGAAGAAAAAGAGGAAGATTCACAAATTAAGAACAGTAAATTTAGAAACATTTCCCAACTAGGAATAGCACAAAAAGAAACGGAAACGATTGTCCTTAATCCAGAAACATTAGATTTAGACTCGTACTATTTATTACTAAAACGAAACCTAAGATATTTGCCAACAGACAAAGAAACAGGAGAAAATATCAAACAAAAATTGTTCGAACGATTATTTATTCGTTATGAACATAAAGATTCACCGTTTTATTTGTATGCCACATCAGAAGCATTACAGACAAACATTAACATGCTATTAGACAGTGAGTTAGGAAAATTATTTGATACTAAAAACGCAAAAAATGTTCTCGATGTGCAAGAAATTGTCAATCAACGAAAGTTAGTTTACGTATCGTTCAATGGATTGATTTACAAAGAATATATCCGCACTTTAGCGCAAATGTTAGTCGGAGACGTAAATTATTTTGCTTCTGAAATGTATCGAAAAAATGTTAAACGTGAAGTCCTTGTGATTTTTGATGAACCTGCTTCTTATCTAAATGAAACGTTTATTGATATGGTAAATAAAGGTAGAGGTGCAGGTGTTTACGGTATTTTCACCCCTCAAACGATGGCAGATATTGCAAAATTAGGCGATAAATTAATGGAACAACTTGTCGGAAATGTGAATACTTTGTTCATTGGAAAGACCAACGAAAAAGGTGAAGCCGAGTATTGGAGTGAAACAATGGGAACGTATCAAGACATTGATGTAACTTCAGTTACGGAACAAGAAGATGGTTATTCAGATGTTGGAAAATCTGATTGGTCAGGAGATAGAGGAACCAAACGTAATGTAGATCGCTTCAAAATTAGTCCAAACAAGATAAAAGAATTGCGTACAGGGGAGTTTATTATTTATCGTACAGCAGAAAATGTAAACCTCCCACCACAAAAAGTTTATGTGCGAAACGCACTCGAATGGTTACAAAAAAGTAATTCAAAATAGATTAATATAGTGTGTCAAATTTTGGAAACATCATGGAAATACTTAGGAAAACCACTGGAAAGTGTGTGGAATTATAAATTGTAGTGGCGTGTCCTCGGCGCTTGGTATAAAAGGCTTTCTCCGCCTGCAAAATTCCTGACCATTTTCGCTCAACGTGGGTTAAAACCCCCATTAAGCGAAAATGGTCAGGAATTTTGCAACTACGAAAAAAATACCAAGCGCCGAGGACAAACAGAATAGAGTAAAAAATAGAATGAGTAAGGTGATAGAAGTAATAAAAAATAAAGAAAAAAGTTCAAAAGATAAAGTTCAAAAGATTAACAACTACCCCTTGCGATAGACGCCCCTTCACCAAACCTTGAAGGGACTATCGCCCAAAACAACAACCTCCTAAATCCTCCACCAAAACTTGGAGGACTTAAAAGCTGAAAAAGAATTTCTACACGTTGTTCCGAAACTCTTTTTCAATGAAACAAATAGGCTTTTCCTATTTGTACATTTTATAGAAATGCGGTGATACTTTGAAACCATTACTTTACAATTACTTTATTGATTATTCAAAAGAAGATAAGATACACTTGATTCTTTTGTGTTTACTACATGAATTGAGAGTTGTATCGGTAAAACAACTTATTGACTTTTGTCAATTTGATAATATGGCAAAAAAAAGTAGTGTATACGGTAATCTAAAAAAACTGAAGGAAAAAAATCTAGTGGAATGTTCCCAAATTGGATCAACAAAATTTTATTACCTAACAAAAGAAGGGCATAATTACATTGGTGGGTACTACACCTTGCCAAAAGTTCCTGAATACAATTTACAACACCACTTACAAATTAATGATTATCTGATAAAAATGTTGGAACTTTGTAATAACCACCCGCACCTCAAAGCGGTAGTATCAGAGCGTCGCAAAGTATATGAAGTAAAGGACGAGAAGAAAAATCAAAAAGGCGTAAAATACTTTGTTCCTGACTTCATTTTTATGTTTTTGGATAGTATTGGACGAGAAGTAGAGTGGCAATTTGAAATAGAATTAACACTAAAGACAAAACGACGTTATAGTCAGGGTGTGTTTCCAAAATACATTAAACATTTAAAAAATTATGAAGATGCACGCTTAATTTATGTAACACCTAGTTCAATCATTAAAGAAGAACTTGATATGTTTAAAGAATATTTTATTGACAAAGAAGGGGACGAGTATAAAGAAGTGTTTGATCGATTGCATGTTTTTTCAGCTGAAGAATTTGAAAGTGAACTGAAACGATTACTAGAAAAAGATAAATTCATTAATTGGGAGTGAGTTTCATGAGAAGAATAGAGAAAGAATTCAACAAGAAGCTAGCCAGTTACGAAAGAGAGTTAAAAAAATTAGGATTTCTGGATGATGAAACAGGACTTATTCCCATAAGCAAAAGACGATGGCATGTCATTTGGTGGCAACCTGTTACACTTGCAAAAACAATCGTGAGATCTTTTCGATTAACGCTAGATAATGAAAATTTATGTATTTTAGGAGATGTAGAAATCACTATTTATCATGATGGAACATATGGTATTTCTAAAGAAGCTGTCCCAATTTTTATTAATGACTTATTGTCTTTAAAAAAGTTAATTACTATTTTCTATGGAACACCTTTTAACTTAAATTTTGAAAAAATTCGCTGCGTTAATTTTAACAGGTATTGTGTCACTATTCCTGAAATTTATGTCGAGAAATTTGAAGTATTAATAAACTACTTGATAATTTTAAGTAGCTGCTTACATGAAGTAAAAAAGCACGTAGAATATGATTAGCAAGCTTTTCTTCTTTCAGAAGAACACCAATAGATTGGTTGAGTTCGCATACGCTCACCTAAGAGAGGAAAAGAACGAAGTCAAGCTTCGTTCTTTTTTCTACGTCGGAGAACCGACGTAGTGATTCAGACGCAAAAACCATGCGTCTGAATCAGGCCCGTTTTTAGGAAGGGCTAGTGTGTTTGATTTATCAGTTCTCACAGCCGTGTAATTTCTAAGATTCCCTAATCGTCTATCAGTCACTCGGCGAGTATAACCTAAAACATAACCTGTCGGAGGTCAAGGGCAAGTGGCATCGGCAAGCCGACCCTTGTCCTCCGACAGAACATGTTTTCTAGTCGGTTATGCCGAACGACCGATATACGAAAAGGGAATCTAACCAGAATTTCCTCTCTGATCTTTGAAAACTGAAAAGCGAAATCAAACAAACAGGCCTTCGTCTAAAAACGAGCCTAATCAAACCTTAGGGGTTGCACCCCTAACACCCGGCGCCTCACTCCCTCAACCGAAAAGGTTGGTTGGAAAGGCGTTGACCAAAAAATAGCTATCTATTGGTTGTTTGAAAATAAAAATCGAAAGAAGGAAAGCAAAATGCTAACAACAAAAGAAAAAAACAGATTAAAAAAAATGGTAGAAGGAAACAAAACGTTTCATTATTCTTATGTCGATAGACTTAGACAAGATGTAAGATATTACGTTAATCAATGTGAATCAGCTGTTAAAGCTAGAGAAAGCATGGAAATCTTAGAATTTATCTACAGTCTATTTTCTGATAAAGAGTTACCAGCATGGTACACAGAAGCCGACCTTGAAAATGATAAAAAATCAATTGAAAAATTGGAACGCTGGGCAGCTTAGCTGCTCAGCAACAATCAGAAAGGGCGATTAACATGAAATTTATCAAAGATGTAACGACATTAGAAGAATTGAAACGCGTATATAAAAAGCTAGCTTTACAGTACCACCCAGACATGGGCGGTACTGATAAAGAAATGGCGCAAATAAATAACGAGTATGAAGCGTTGTTCGATAAGCTTAAAAATACACACAAAAATAAAGAAGGTGAGTACTACCAAAAAGAAACGACAGAAACACCGCAAGAATGGCAAGAAATCATACACAAGTTGTTAACGCTAAAAATGGAAAATGTTTCAATTGAAGTGATAGGCGCATTCTTATGGGTATCAGGGAACACCAAGCCTTATAAAGAAGAGTTAAAAGCTTTAAATATGAAATGGAGCAACAACAAAAAGTCCTGGTATTTAGCCCCCGATGGATATAAAAAACGCAGTAAGAAAAAATACAATATGAGCGATATTCGCAATATGTATGGTTCGCAGGTAGTGAAAGAAGAACAAGTCAAACAAAAGACATTAACAGCGTAAATAGGAATTGAATCACATTAGTAAAAAATTAGATTATACGTCCAAAGAGGTAAAACCTCTTTGGACGACCAAATAAAAAGAAAGAAGGAATCAAGAATGATTAAAACAAGTGCAGTAGGAAGATTAACAAAAAGTTCAGAACTAAGAGTAACGTCAACAGGGAAGGCCGTTGCCAATTTTGCATTAGCTTGCAAAAGAGAAAGACTTGATAAAGACGGGAATGCCCAAACGACTTTTATTCAATGTGTAATCTGGGGAAAACCTGCAGAAGTGTTAGCAAAATATACGCAAAAAGGTTCATTAATTGCAGTAAATGGTGAATTACAATCACGTTCTTATGATGATCAACAAGGACAAACGCATTATGTTACAGAATTAGTCGTAGCAGGCTTTGAATTTTTAGAATCAAAAGAAACTGTACAAAATAGAGAACAAAAACAACAAATGCCAGAAATAGCGAACGCCGAACCGTTTTATGGTATGGATGATATGGAACCGCCTGCTTATCATTAAAATTTATCTGAAGGAGGGAGAAAATGAAAAAGTTAATCGGTAAAAAGTGGCTGCTGCTTACAGCAGTAGCCACTTTTTTATTATCAGGATGCGCAATTCTTGAACAAAAAGCACAGGATAGTGTAAAAGAAGTTACTGAAAATGTTACTCAAACTATTTCAAACGATCAACGTATACCAGCTGATTTTGTTAGGCACGTGGATGGCGATACCACAGTATTAAAAATTGACGGAAAAGAACAAAAAGTTCGGTTTTTATTAATTGACACACCCGAGACTGTGAAACCGAAAACAAAAGTTCAGCCGTTCGGATTGGAAGCTAGCAAACGCACAAAAGAGCTTTTGTCTACTGCTTCAGAAATTATGTTTGAATATGATAAGGGCGATAAAACAGATCGTTACGGACGAGCGTTGGGCTACATATTCGTAGATGGAACATTACTACAAAAAACGCTTGTAAGTGAAGGATTAGCTCGTGTTGCCTATGTAAAAGAGCCTAACACTAAGTATTTGGCAGAACTAGAGCAAGCCCAAGAACAGGCTAAAAATGAGTCACTCGGAATCTGGAGCATACCAGGTTATGTGACACAACGGGGGTTTAGTAAATAAGAAATCGCTATGAATTATTGAAAGCTTTTGGCGAGAAATTATAACACAATATGTTGTCGATAACAACATATTGTGTTATAATTATATACATAAAGGAGGGGTAAAGGTGGCTACTACAAAAAAGAAACCTATACATGTAAATGTTGATGAAAATTTAAAAGAAGAAGCAGAACAATTATTTGATGATTTAGGGTTAAATATGACAAGTGCAATTACGATTTTCTTAAAACAGTCTATTAATGAGCAAGCAATTCCTTTTATGATTAATAAGGGAAACAAAGAGACTCTACAAGCATTAAAAGACATTAAAGAAGGAAATGTTCATGGTGGATTTTCTTCCGTGGAGGATTTAATGGAGGATTTAAATGCTTGAAATATTTTACACGAACCAATTCAAAAAAGACTTTAAGAAAGCAAAGAAACAAGGAAAGAATTTAGAGAAGTTAAAAGAAGTATTAGTACTTTTACAAGAACAGCAAACATTGCCGCCAAAGTATAAAGACCACGCACTAACAGGAAATTATATAGGTACAAGAGAGTGCCATATTGAACCAGATTGGTTACTGATTTATAAAATTGACGGTGATAAATTGATCCTAACTTTAGCTCGAATAGGCTCACATAGTGAATTATTTCGATGAATCGGAAAGATATTACAAATCAATAAAAAACACTACTAAACGACCAGACGAATAGTAGTGTTTTTTTGATTATTCGATTGTACTAGTAATTTTAACACAATAAAAAATAGTCATGCAAGACCAGGGCGCAACGATCTATACAGACGTGCGCCTTTTTTAGTTCGGGAAAAGGGAATGAATCCGTTGTTCCGCGGCGGTGCGGTAGCCCTTGCTCCAAAACCAACGGATTAACTGCTGCACTCAACGCGCGTCAATTAAACGTTCTATTCCCATTCGTGCCGACTGGGGAACGTTTCCTTTTCCTGCTCGTTCCTCGCTTAACGGAAAAGGACATTGACACGAGTTGTTCCTTGTGAGACCACAAGGAAGCGTTCCGCAGTGATTAACATTTCTAGTAGGCATTTCATACCTACTAGAAAACAAAGATCAAGGGCGTTCCGGTCAAAAATTCCTTTTCTGATGTCAGAACAGTGTCACGCGACCTTTTTCGTTTTCAGGCCGTTCATTTTGCAGTGTGTAACGTGCTGCTCACTGTTTGCTACAGTACCACAGCCAGTCGAAAAAACAAGGGTATATAAACGAGCAAGCTCGCCCTTGTTTTTTCTTTATGTCTATGGTCCTTCCACGGCACAGCGAGCGACACGAACACACTGGCGAAAATGAACAACCTAAACAAAAACGAAAAAGGGGGTAGACTACACCGTTTGACGAAAAGGAATTTTTGACCGTCCAGCTTCACTTCCTCAAACGCCTAACAAAAATGGTTGTTCAAAACCCAAAAACCTGAAAGGAGGTGGTTAAAATGAATGAGCCACAATTAAAACTTGACCTAGAAAAGGCACAACTGGAATACCAAAAATTAAGCCAAGCAATCAATGAAAATGATACTGTCACGCTGTTATTAAATTATGGTTGTTTAAAAAATGCCAATGACCGTTTAAACCAACTATCATTTTTATTGAACCATATTGAATGGAAGGACGTGTAAGAATGGCAGAAAAAAAGAAAAAATACTGTGTGACAATTGTTGAAACCTTAGAGGTAGCTGTATATGTTTACGCTGAAAGCGAAGAACAAGCACATGAATTAGTTTCTAACATGTATTACGACCAAGAAATAACCTTAACAGAAGATAATCACGAAACAACAGAATTTATCATTTAAAACAACGAAAGAGGTGAAAAAGATATTTTAGAGGTGTTGAGTTATTTCCACGAAAAAAGTAAAAAAAAGAAACCTTTTGCCACTAACAAAAGATTTCTAAAACGTTATGCATGTTTATAATGTAAAACAAGTATAACGTATCTCATGACCTTTGACAAGTGAATTTTCCAACCTCTTATGAATAAAAGGTTGGGCTAACAAAAGAAACGAGGGAACGTTATGGACTTTCAAAATATACAAACTGTAAAAGAATTGACACACGCGCTTAAACAATACAATCAGACTCTAGCAACCACTATTTTTGACGACACACAAGGTTATATCAGTGTAGCTTTTAGAAAAGAAAGCATTGAAAGAAACGGAAAAAACTTCCAGTTTTTGTGTTTCTATCCTAATTATAAAGTAGCCCTTTATCCAGTCGAGACGTTACTTTCTTACCTTGAAAAGCTACCAGAACAAGCCACCATTGCGATTAAAGACCCAGATGATAACTATTCGTCTCTTTATCTAACAATTGATGAAACGATAGATAAAGGAACTAAATACAAGTGGCTAGTAATTAGCGATAAACTTTCTTATGAGCGCTTTTTCCTAACAAGCACATTGACTGCACAAGAACAAGCACTTGAAAAAATGCTAAAAGAACTAGAAACCGAGCATGACAACACGGTCGAATATATCCACAATTGGCTATGCAAACAAAATGATGAATCTCTTTTTCAAGGTATTCTAAAGGAAGATAGAACCATAAAAGGCTCTGTCACGTATTGCATGGGAAAAGCCCAAGAACAAGCCGAAAAACGACCAAATGCTATGGTAATGGTCACAGACGAGGTGGCATTTAGTTGGATAAAGGAATATTTCATACTTGAAAAACTACCCGAAATGAAAGCAATCGGAAAGGTAGTGACGACTGCCAAAAAGAAACCGAGCAAAAAAGAAGAGTCTAAACCTCAAAGAAAAGAGGTGGACGAACAAGTAAAATTGTTCGAGTTGTAATGAGTATTGATAAAAAAATACAAAAACCATTAACCCCACCGAAAGCCTTTTTTGATTGGTGTACGTCACAAATACCTACGTATCAATGGAAAAACAAAAAGGAGACAATTCTTGCGAG
>NZ_KV805594.1:0-15359 GCF_001811595.1 Enterococcus sp. HMSC078F03
GACAAAAATCACTTTGGATTTTTGTCCCAGGCTCTTTCCCAGTTAAATGATTTTTTAGCCGTCTCCGTTTCTTTTTTTATGTTATGATAATCAGTAATTACTCCAGTAGTAAATTCAAATGAAAAAGTTTTGTAAAGAGACGTAGGGGGAACAACAGGTATGCGTACGGAGAAAATACTGGTTGTAGATGATGATGCAGCAGTTCGTCGCTTGATTTGGAAAGCATTACAATCAACAGGTATTCTTATTTACCAAAGTGAATCAATTGAAAAAACAAAAGATATCGTGTCCAGAGTTACCTTTGATTTGTTCATTTTAGATGATAACTTGGAACATGACAGCGATGGTTACTACTTAGTCCAAATGATTAGAGAGAAATATCCACTGGTGCCAATTATCTTTTTTAGTAGCAAAAAAGAAGAAGAGGATATTATTGCAGCCTTGGAAATGGGCGTGGATAGTTATATAACGAAACCTTTTTCCTTGAATGTTTTTAAGGCTCAGGTGATTGCTTCGTTGAATCGAGCTCGAATGATTCGAAAACAATTGAATGTTTATAAAAAAGAAGAGCTACAGGTAGGCGATTTCCGTTTTGATTATGGTCGTTATCAACTATTTAAAAAGGATTTACCTATTTCATTGTCTTCGAAAGAAGTTCAATTAATTCAATTTTTTCTGGAGAATCCCGAGCAAGTATTCTCTAAAGAACAAATTTATAGCAGTGTTTGGGGTACTGGGGATGTCGATGCGAATACGATTATGGTTTTTATTAATCGTTTACGAAGTAAATTAGAAGAAAACCCGAAAGAACCTTGTTACCTGCGGACCGTTTGGGGCATTGGTTATACCTTTACGCCAGATGGTTGCGTACAAAAAAAATGAAAAAAGGCCCGCAGTTGCACGAGCGACTGCGGGTCTTTTTTGCTTATTCAATTTGCCGACGTTCCATTTCTTTCAAAATAAATTGAAGCGAACGATTTAGATGTTCATGGGTTAAAAGTGTGATCTGGTCAATATTCTTTGTTTTCATTCCGCGGAAAATTAACCAATGTTCTTCTAGGGCAATACTACGACGTTCTGAGGCACGAATCGCAATATCTCTGAAATAGATTAAGTAAGCATGGAGATCAGTCACAATTTTTTTTAAACGTAGCATCTGACTCTTAGTATAAATAAAGGAATTAAAATCTGAAAAGTTCTGTAGTAAGTCATCTACTTGGTTATTTTTATTGTATTGTTCTCCTTCGAGAAGTAAGGCTTCCAATTCATCAAAATCTTCTGGTGTCATGAGTTCCATGGCTTTAATGGTTGCTAAAGTGTCCAAAGATTTACGAATATCATAAATTTCATAAGCATCTTTCATACTAATCCCTTTAACCACGATACCCACCATAGGTATATGTTCCACCAATTGTTCTTTGACCAATTCTTGTAAAGCAAAGCGAATGGGCGTCCGACTAATGTTTAATTGCTCGGAAAATTCTTTTTCATTAATCCGTTCACCTGCAGGAATATCCCCTAAAATAATGGTTTTCTTAAAGGCTTCATAGGTACAAATTTTTAGAGGTTTACTGCTAGTTAAATCTAAGTTCCGTTTTACTGCTTCAACCGTTGGATTCATATGAGGCACCTCCCTATAGGTTATTTTTATAGATAATAAATATAATATTAAAAATGAAAATATAACGCAAGAAAAGACAAAATGAAAAGAAAACCGAGGAGAAAAGGTACTCCTACGGTTTCAGCGACGACGTTTAATTTTGTGGAATAAATAAAGGCATGTGACCTAAAGCAACAATTGTAACAACGAAAATAACGAAAATTCCTAAGGCATATTTTGCCGATTCTTTTTGCCATTGGCCCATATCTAAACCAGTTAAACGTAATAGCAAGTAAATAAATGCCACTAATGGACTTAATAAGTGGAACGCTTGCCCCATTAAGGAAGCTAAAGCCATAGACATATTGTCAAATCCATAAGAACGTCCAGCTTCTGCTAGGACTGGTAAGACACCGAAATAGAAACCATCGTTTGAAATAAAGAATGTTCCTGGTGCTGAAATGAACGCAATCACTAAGCCCCAAGCGCCGGCTAATTGTTTTGGAATAATATTAACAAAGCTATTTGCTAAGGCATTGGCCATACCAGAACCTTGGAATAAGCCCATGAAGACGCCAGCAGCAAAAACTAAGATAACTACTTGCACAGCATCACCAGCATTTGCACTGATACGGCTGCTTTGATCTTTTAATTTTGGATAGTTGATCATTAAAGCGATACAAGTACCAACTAGGAATAATAATAACGGTGGCATTTCAATCCACGAAGGCAAACCTAATTGACCAACGAATGAACTTAGGACTAACCAACCGATTAAGACAATCGTTAAAATACCATTGAATGCAAAATTCTTTGGACGACGAATTTCTAATAACTCAGGATCGTTAACAATAGTCATTTCTTCCAATTCTTTATCAGTAAGCGTTGTCACGCCTAAGCGAGCACGTTCTTTTTTCCCCATGCGATAAGCAACAAAGAAGATAACATACAATACAGATAAAATCATACCAGGTGCTAAATAAGAAAGAATGTCGGCATCAACTTCTAGTACGGCCATGGCACGAGCTGTTGGACCGCCCCAAGGTAATAAGTTCATAATGGTGTTTTGTAAGATAACAAGCACACCTAAATTCATCAATTTCATATTAAGTTTTTTGTAGATGGGAATAAACGCAGAACAGCAAATCAAGGTCGTAGTTGTTCCATCTCCGTTTAAGGAAACAGCAGCAGCAACTACCGCAGTAGCCATCAAGACTTTCATTGGATCGCCTTTAGCAAAGTAAATCATTTTTTTAGTGATTGGGTCAAACAAACCAGCATCCAACATAATAGAGAAGTAAAGAATGGCAAATAATAACATAATACCAGTTTTTGAAGTAGTTGAAATCCCATCTAAGACGAAATTCCCAATGTTGACTTCAGGGACAACACCGTCAGCACCAGGTGGCGGACTCGCTACTCCAGTTGCAATTGCAATCAAAGTAAAAATAAGAGGAATAATTACTAAAGATGTAAACGGTGACAATTTCTTTTTCATGATTACATACATAAAGATGATAATCATACCATAAGCTAAAATAGTGAGTAACATGTTTTTCTTCCTTTCTTTTTTAGAACTTTTTTGTAAGCGTTAACAACCGGTGTTAATAAAAAAGAATAGCCATGAGAAATGTTTCACAGTATTCTGGTTTACAACAAAAAATATTTTTTGTGTTTGTCTATAGTGTGAGAATATACAAACTTTCGCAGAGAATAAATAGCCTAAAACAAAAAGAACATCAAAAAAACAATTCAACAATCAAATTCTTATTAATAACTTAATATAATATTAATAGAATCTTAACGGTTGATAAATGCTTATATACCAATGTTTACAGAGTTTTTTTCACAAAATAAACAATAAAAGAACAATCTGAGCTAGTGTTTTCACTAGGTTTTTTAATGGTTTTTTCTATAATGAACGTATACCAAGAATTAGTGAAAGGAGAGACAATATGGGCCTATTTAAGTCCTTATTCAAGAAAGAGCAACACACGCAGGATACCGAGATTAATGAAAGCGTTATCCAACGTGAAGCGGATAACTTGGAAAAGCGATGGATAGATATACCAGCATATATTCCTGCTGAGCCAAAAGAATATCAATTGGTAAGTATTGTGGCCACTGCCATCGCAGCAGGAGAGTTTCCAGAAAGTCGTTTTGTTATCAAAAAAATCGCAAAACGAAATCCAGAAGCAAAAGAAGTTGCCATTATTGCAGCCAGTATAGCTGCAGAGCTTTCAGAAGAGTCTCAGCTAGTTGTCAAAAGAATTTCAAAACAAAACCTTGAGGAGGATCATTATGTTACGCAAATTTAAAATTTCAATTGATGGGAAAGAATATTTAGTCGAGATGGAAGAAATCGGTGGCGTCCCACAACCAGCACCTGTTGCGCCACAACCAACAGCGCCAGTTGCTACGACAGAAACACCAGCCCCTGCTGTTGAAGAAGCCCCAGCGCCAGCAGCACAGCCAGCCGCCCCAGCAGGAGCAGATGCAATGCCTGCGCCAATGCCAGGAACTGTGTTAAAAGTATTAGTCAATGTTGGTGATACGGTGTCCGAGAACCAACCATTGTTAATTTTAGAAGCAATGAAGATGGAAAATGAAATCGTTGCAGGAAAAGCAGGTACGGTAACAGGAATTCATGTTACCCAAGGCCAAATTGTGAACCCAGGGGAACCATTAATAACAATTAACTAGAATTAATTTAAGAAGAGGAAGTGATTTGTGTGGAGACACTGATTCAAGGTGTTATAGGAATGGGCCAAGAACCAGGACGCATTGTGATGATGCTGATTGGTGGACTATTAATGTATTTAGGAATAAAAAAAGAGTATGAACCAACACTTTTAGTACCGATGGGTTTAGGAACGATTTTAGTGAACTTTCCTAATTCCGGCGTATTGAGCGCTGGCGGCGAGCCAGGTCCGTTTAATGTTCTTTTTGATTTTGGAATAAAAACAGAGTTATTCCCGTTATTATTATTTATTGGGATTGGGGCAATGATTGATTTCGGTCCATTGTTACAAAATCCGTTTATGTTGATGTTTGGTGCCGCTGCACAGTTTGGGATTTTCTTTACAGTTATTATGGCTGTTTTATTAGGTTTTGATTTAAACGATGCTGCTTCGATCGGGATTATTGGTGCCGCTGATGGCCCAACGTCTATTTTCGTAGCAAATACCTTACATTCAAAATACATGGGGGCCATAATGGTTGCCGCTTACTCCTACATGGCGTTAGTTCCGATTATTCAACCAGTAGCGATTAAAGCAGTGACGACGAAAGCCGAACGTCGGATCCGTATGACTTATCGGGCCGGTGAAGTTTCTCAAACAGCGAAAATTCTTTTCCCGGTTGTTATTACGATTGTCGCAGGGTTAATTGCGCCGGTGTCATTACCATTAGTTGGTTTCTTAATGTTTGGGAACTTATTAAGAGAATGTGGCGTTTTGGATCGTTTATCCATTACAGCTCAAAATGAATTGGTGAATATTATTAGTATCTTGCTAGGACTATCTATTTCCGTTAGCATGAACTATGCAGAGTTCTTAAAAGTCGATACGTTGATGGTTATTGGCTTAGGGTTAGTCGCTTTTATTATGGACTCAGTCGGCGGCGTGCTTTTTGCTAAATTCTTGAATTTATTTAGAAAAGAAAAAATCAATCCAATGATTGGTGCTGCGGGTATTTCCGCTTTCCCAATGTCTAGTCGGGTCATTCAAAAAATGGCTACAGATGAAGACCCACAAAACTTTATTTTAATGCATGCTGCTGGTGCCAACGTTTCAGGACAAATCGCTTCTGTAATTGCTGGTGGCTTACTATTAGCCTTTTTAACATAGGACGGAAAGGAGAACGAATACATGTCTGTTAACATGGAAGATTTAAAAATTGCTTTTGAACTGTTAGGTTTTGGTTGGGGCGGCGTTTTCGTTGTTTTATTTATCATTTATCTAGCGTCTAAATTACTAACAAAATTATTTCCAATTAAAAAATAAAGGAGGTTATTGCTGTGAGCAGCGTATATACAATGAAAAGAATCTGGTTGCAAAAAGATAAAAAAGCTTATCAAGCTTGGCGCGAATTAATGGAAAAAGCCGAATTGCAAACGACAGAAGCACTTGATTACACCGTTGGCATATATGATGACACAGCATTAATCGCCTCTGGCTCGCTTTCAGGCAAAACGATTAAGTGCGTGGCCGTTTGTAAAAAATATCAATCTGAAAATTTGTTAACCCAATTGGTGGTTCATCTACTTGAAAAACTGAGAGAAGAAAACCAATTACACAGTTTTTTGTATACAAAACCAAAAAATGAACAAATTTTTCAGTCGCTAGGCTTTCAAAAAGTGGTTGCGAATCAAGAGGTGCTATTTATGGAGCAAGGCAAACCAGATTTTGCCGATTATCTTGGTTACCTGACACAGCATAAAAAAGCAGGGCCAGCCAGTAGCATTGTCATGAATGCAAATCCTTTTACGAAAGGCCATCAGTACTTAGTCGAAAAAGCAGCCAAAGAAAGTCCGCACGTTTATGTGTTTGTTTTATCTGAAGATAAATCGTTGTTTTCAAAAGAAGCACGTTTCGCAATGGTGCAAAAAGGGGTAGCCCATTTACCCAATGTGACAGTCCTATCTACAGAAGATTACTTAGTTTCGTCTGCGACTTTTCCTACCTATTTTTTGAAAGAAAAAGCGCCATTAGAGGTAGCTGCAATTCAAGCAACGCTTGATGCAACGTTATTTAAAGAAAGAATTGCGCCAATACTTGAAATTCAACAACGTTATGTGGGAGAAGAGCCTTATTCAGAAGTGACCGCTGTCTACAATCAAGCAATGCAACAAGTTTTCGGACAAACGATAACGCTAACCATTGTCCCGCGATTAGCGAGTGATGGAGAGCTGATTAGTGCGACGAAAGTTCGCAAAGCGATGGCTGAAGGCGACAAAGAGACACTCAAGAAGTTTTTACCAGCAACAAGTTATCAATACTTAGTAGAACACAAGAAACTAATGAGGTGAAGAAAGTGAAGATTATCAAAAATGCTACTGCAGGAACAGTAGAATCAAGTGATATTATGATTACCGTCCAACCCATTGAATCAACAGAAAATACCATTGAATTAGAAAGTAGTGTCGAAAAACAATTTGGCAATCAAATTCGTCAGGTGATTACGACAACTTTGGAACATTTAGATGTCCAAGGCGTTGCGGTCAAGGCGATTGATAAAGGGGCATTAGATTGTACGATCAAAGCTCGGATGATTACAGTTTTACATCGAGGCGCTGAAAAAGAAACGTATGATTGGAAGGAGTTGGACTCATGGAACGTTTAAGAAGAACAATGATGTTTGTCCCTGGAGCGAACGCAGCAATGCTAAGAGATGCACCATTGTATGGGGCAGATTCAATCATGTTTGATTTAGAAGATGCAGTTTCATTAAAAGAAAAAGACTCTGCCCGTGTTTTAGTCCATTCTGCTTTGAAAACTTTCGATTATGGCAATATTGAAATTGTTGTTCGGATCAATGCTTTAGATGCCGGTGGCGCAGAAGATATTGAAGCAATGGTCTTAGCTGGTGTCGATGTGATTCGTTTACCAAAAACAGAAACAGCCCAAGATATCATTGATGTCGAGGCAGTCATTACAGAAGTAGAACAGCAAAATGACATTCCCGTAGGAACAACGAAAATGATGGCTGCTATCGAATCGGCCGAAGGTGTTCTAAATGCGCCCGCGATTGCCAAAAGTTCAACTCGATTGATTGGCATCGCGTTAGGCGCCGAAGACTATGTTACCAATATGAAAACACGCCGCCATCCAGATGGCCAAGAACTATTCTTTGCTCGTAGCATGATTTTACATGCCGCTCGAGCAGCTGGGATTGCAGCTATTGATACGGTCTATTCAGATGTAGACAATACGGAAGGCTTTGAAGCCGAAGTTCGTTTGATTAAACAGCTAGGTTTCGATGGGAAATCGGTGATTAACCCTCGTCAAATCCCATTGGTTAATACTATTTATGCGCCGACAGAAAAAGAAATCCAGAATGCTAAGGAAGTAATCTGGGGCATTCGGGAAGCCGAAGCTAAAGGTTCCGGTGTTATCTCCGTAAATGGAAAAATGGTTGATAAACCAATTGTTGAACGAGCTGAACGGGTCATTGCGTTAGCATTGGCGGCTAAATTAATTACCGAGGAGGAAATATAGACATGGTAGTAAATAAAGTAGGCAAAGACATTCCTCAATCTTATGCAGAGCAATACGGCATTTATGAAGGAGAATTAGCACACATTGATGCTTATCAAGAAGCGAGCCGAGCAATTAAACCAGTGAAACCTCGGGAGACAAAACTTTTAGGAAGTATTCGTGAAGCAATTGAAAAAACAGGGTTGAAAGATGGCATGACCATCTCTTTCCATCACCATTTCCGTGAAGGAGACTATGTGATGAATTTAGTTTTAGCCGAGATTGCCGCCATGGGGCTGAAAAACATTTCGATTGCACCTAGTTCAATTGCAAATGTTCATGAACCTCTGATCGAACACATTAAAAATGGAGTAGTCACCAACATTACTTCTTCTGGTTTGAGAGATAAAGTAGGCGCCGCTATTTCAGCAGGTATCATGGAAAATCCTGTGGTGATTCGTTCACATGGTGGCCGGGCACGGGCAGTAGCAGCAGGCGATATCCATATTGATGTAGCTTTCTTAGGTGCACCAAGTTCAGACGCTTATGGAAATGCGAATGGAACCAAAGGAAAAGCCACCTGTGGTTCTCTTGGATATGCGATGGTCGATGCAAAATATGCGGATCAAGTGGTCATCATTACTGACACATTAGTACCATATCCTAATACCCCTATTAGTATTCCACAAACAGATGTTGATTATGTAGTAGAAATTGATGCAATTGGTGATCCAGATGGAATTGCCAAAGGCGCGACACGTTTTACAAAGAATCCCAAAGAATTATTGATTGCTGAATATGCCGCAAAAATAATTACACATTCTCCTTACTACAAAGAAGGCTTCTCATTCCAAACAGGAACAGGTGGCTCTTCACTAGCAGTTACGCGGTTCATGAGAGAACAAATGCTTAAAGATGGTATTAAAGCAAGTTTCGCATTAGGCGGAATTACGAATGCAATGGTGGAACTTTTGGAAGAAGGCTTAGTAGAAAAAATTATTGACGTCCAAGACTTTGATCATCCATCAGCTATTTCTTTAGGGGAAAATGCCAATCATTATGAAATTGATGCCAATATGTATGCTTCACCGCTTAGCAAAGGGGCGGTTATTAATCAATTAGACACAGCTATTTTATCTGCTTTAGAAGTGGACACAGATTTTAATGTAAATGTCATTACTGGTTCAGATGGTGTTATCCGTGGTGCTTCTGGCGGACATTCCGATACAAGTATGGCTTGTAAAATGAGTCTAGTGATTGCACCACTTGTTCGTGGACGGATTCCAACAATTGTTGAGCAAGTAAATACAGTCGTTACACCAGGTACGAGTGTCGATGTCGTAGTAACAGAAGTCGGCATTGCAATCAATCCAAAAAGAACAGACTTAATTGATTGTTTTAAAACTTTAGATGTTCCTCAGTTTACGTTAGAAGAGTTGAAAGACAAAGCCTACAACATTGTTGGCACCCCGGAACCAATTAAATATGGAGACAAAGTCGTTGCGTTAATTGAATACCGAGATGGTAGTCTAATTGATGTGGTACGCAATGTTTAATGGGGAAAAAGTAACACTTTTAGAGATGTTGGATGCTCGCGAACAAAGAGCTGCTACACAGAAGGAGTTGTTAGAAACAGCACCAGAAGCTAGTCTCTTATCTGCCACAATGAATATTCCTGGAGAAGTAAAAAATTCGCCCACCTTAACGGCTGTTTTTTTAGAAGTAATTGACGAAGTCGAGCAACAATTGCTGGATCAAGTACCGATTGTTAATTTTTACCGGAATGAAAAAACAGGGCCTGAATATTATTTGGCGGTTTCGTTAGCCCCGCAAGAGTTAAAACAAAGAATGGTCAAAATTGAAGAAACACATCCATATGGTCGTTTAGTGGACCTAGATGTTTTATGGGGAAATGAGGAACTAAAAAGCCTTCATCGAGGAGATTTAGGCTTGCCACCACGGCGCTGTTTTGTTTGCCAAGAAGAGGCGAAAGTCTGTGGACGAAATCGACGTCACAGTCTTGAAGCAATGCAAGAAAAAATAACAGAAATAATTTTGACACGAAAGGAGCAGCCAAGTGAGTAAAAAAATTCGTTTTACAGAAACGGTGCTACGGGATGGACAACAAAGTTTAATTGCAACACGGATGCCAACCTCAGATATGCTGCCGATTATTAAAACAATGGACGAGGCAGGATTTCATGCATTAGAAATGTGGGGCGGGGCAACGTTTGATTCCTGTGTCCGCTATTTAAACGAGGATCCTTGGGAACGTCTTCGCCAAATTCGCAAAGAAGTTAAAAATACCAAACTTCAAATGTTATTACGAGGACAAAATTTACTAGGATATCGTCATTACGCTGATGATGTGGTGCGAGCCTTTGTCGAAAAATCAGTTGAAAATGGGATTGATATTATTCGTATTTTCGATGCCTTGAATGATGTCCGTAATTTACAAACAGCAATTCAAACAACAAAAGAAGCTGGCGGACACTGTCAAGCAGCGATCTCTTATACCACGAGTGAAATTCATACCATCGATTACTTTGTAAAATTAGCCAAAGAATTAAGTCAAACAGGAGCGGATTCCATTTGTATTAAGGACATGGCAGGCGTTTTGACGCCACAAACTGGTTTTGAATTAGTGAGCAAAATGAAAGATGCCATTGATTTACCTTTAGAGGTGCATACGCATGCGACTAGTGGTATTTCTGAGATGACCTATTTAAAAGTTGCTGAAGCAGGTGCGGATATCATCGATACAGCTATTTCTTCTTTCGCTGGCGGTACGAGTCAACCAGCCACAGAATCTGTAGCCATTGCGTTAGAAGATTTAGGCTTTGAAACAGGTTTAAATATGGAAAAAGTAACAGAGATTGCTGACTATTTCAATCCGATTCGTGATCGCTTTAGAAGTGAAGGCATTTTAAACCCTAAAGTTAAAGATACGGAACCGAAAACCTTGATTTATCAAGTACCTGGTGGTATGTTATCAAACTTATTAAGTCAATTAACGGAGCAAGGCTTACAAGACAAATATGAAGAAGTTTTAGCTGAAGTACCTAAAGTAAGAGCAGATTTAGGGTATCCACCACTAGTTACGCCGCTTTCACAAATGGTTGGAACACAAGCCTTAATGAATGTGATTTCTGGGGAAAGATATTCCTTAATACCGAATGAAATCAAAGATTATGTGCGCGGAGAATACGGCAAATCACCAGCACCTATCGCAGAAGAGATTAAACAAAAAATCATCGGGGATGAAGAGGTAATCACTTGTCGACCGGCGGATTTATTGAAACCAGAGTTGCATAGTTTAGAAAAGGAAATCCAACAATACGCAAAATCTGAAGAGGATGTCCTATTATATGCGATGTTCCCACAACAAGGAAAAGACTTTTTAGGCCGTCGTGAAGATCCTTTTTACGATGTACCGTTACAGAAAGTGACAGTCAAACTTGACTTGCCAGAATAGAACGAGCAAGTGCTCCGCAAATGTATAAAGAAGCAAGGGTTTGAGCGACGATAACGGTTGTTCAAACCCTTGCTTCATCAAATAGAAAAAAGGCAGCCCGTGAAAGGAAGTGACAATGTGTTAGAAGAAGTTCTAGCAATTCATCAAAAAAATATTGGTGTGCTAAGTCTTGAAGCAACAGAAGCGGTATTAAACCATCATGATTTAGCCAAAATGTATACACCTGGTGTCGCAGAATTGAGTTTAATGATTGCCCAAAATCATGAATTAGCGCGCGAGTGGACCATTAGTGGTAAGTTAATTGCAGTTATTACAGATGGGTCAGCTGTTCTGGGTCTCGGCAATATGGGCACGCAAGCGGGCTTGCCAATTGTTGAAGGCAAAGCTTTACTTTATAAAAATTTGGCGGGGGTCGATGCTATTCCTTTAGCACTGGAACAAAAATCAGTGGACGAGATGGTTCAAACAATTGAAAATTTACAAAATAGTTTTGCAGGAATCCATCTAGAAGATATTTCTGCACCAAAATGTTTTGAAATTGAAGAAAAACTTCAACAACGTTTGAACATTCCTGTGTATCATGATGACCAAGAAGGCACAGCCATTGTCGTTTTAGCTGGACTAATCAACGCAGCTAAAATTAAAGGAAAACCTTTAAATGAATTACGTGTGGTGATTAACGGAGTTGGTGCTTCTGGTGTAGCGACCGCTAAGTTATGTATTCAAGCGGGGATTACGCATCTCACCTTAGTAGATCGCCAAGGTGTTTTAAGAGAAGAAGACCCGACATTGAATCCTTACCAACGTGCTTTGCTTCGACAGGTAATAAAACCATCAGTAGAAAACAAAGATTTAGCCACCGCTGTCGTCAATCAGGATGTTTTTTTAGGCTTATCAGAAGCGGATGTGCTAACGCCAGCTCTGATTAAATCAATGAACCAAGACCCAATTATCTTTGCTTTAGCAAATCCTAAACCAGAAATTGAACCAGCCCTCGCCCAAGCTAATGGCGTCCGTTTATTAGCAACTGGTTCTTCCAAATATCCGAATCAGGTGAACAACATTTTAGCTTTTCCAGGTCTTTTTAAAGGGTTATTGGCAGCGAAAGGCAGAAAAGTTGATGTCGGTTTGCAAATGACAGTAGCACGAAGCTTGGCCGCTATGATTTCAGAACCCACAGCAGAAAAATTCATACCTAATGTATTTGATGGCGGCGTAGTTGACACGGTTTTTAATGCTGTACTAGACTATATAAAACAAGAAAAGACCATGGCAGAAGAAGGGACGTAAAAGGCAATGACAAAGCAAGCAAGGAGTAAATTAGCGCAGCAAGCACAATTGGCACTACTCTATGAAGTGACCTGTTTAAATAAACCAGGCTTGGTGGATCCAGTCGATGCAGGCGCCCATCAAGATATGGATGTTTTCACTTTTTTAGAAAGTAGTGTGGTTTTGACTCCTTATTTTGAAACCTTCGTTCAAGCTGGGACAGAGCTACGTCATTTGCCGATTGAGGCAACATTTCGCGCGATTCGACAAGTTGGTTTAGAAGCAGAACGAGCGATGTTTGAGGCAACAGAAGGGATCAACACACATAAAGGAGCGATTTTTTCTCTAGGTATTTTTTTAGCTATCTGTGGTCGTCTAATGATTTGGGAGACCCCTTGCACCTTACAATTGTTTCAACAAACGCTTCAAACAATGACGCAAGACTTACTGGCCGACTTTGAAAACCTCGCTACGAATGAGCTAGAAAAACTAACTTGGGGTGAACGATTATTTGTTCAGTATGGCTTGACTGGAATCCGTGGAGAGGCGCAACAAGGGTATCCCGCTGTCTTTAAACAGGGAGTGCCTTATTATCAAAAACATCAAGGCACACAACAACAAAAACTCATTGATACGCTCCTTTATTTATCGCTCTATGTTGAGGATACGAATTTGATTAAACGAAGTCAAAATGTCCAAATTTTTGAAATATATCAACCGTTAATTCAAGAATATTTTGCTTTAGGGGGGACACAAACGTTACGGGGAACCCTTTGTTTAGAAAGATTGAATCACTTATTCAAAGAAAAAAATTGGAGTATTGGTGGCAGTGCAGATGCTTTAATTTTGGTGGTGTTTTTAGATAAACTAATGAAATTAAATTGGCTGACGCCTTAATTAAAAAGATAGTTACAACGCTGATTTGGTCAGTTATTTTGACCTTATATGCTTATGGAAAGGTCTCAAGAGAATTCAAGAAAGCGATTGACAAATACCACGAAACACAGTATATTTTATTACGAAATCATTCTTATCAGAGTATACAAATACGATGATAAACAGTTGAAGCGAATCTTGATTTGCTTTTCCTAAACCTGATTCTTTTAGAATCAGGTTTTTGTTTATCTAAAAGGCGGCATTCGTTCAAAAACGGCTGTCGCCTTTTTTTATGAAATTTTTTTAATATAAAAAAATTCATAAAAAAAATCTTAAAAACAGAAAAAATTGTTATAGATTAGAGTCATTTTTTTGATGTAAAGTTTTTATGACTTACAGCCATAAAATTGATAAAAACAGTCAAAGAAGCAGAAAAAATAATAGTGGAATTTCTCAAAAAAATAAAAAAATTTTCCGTTATTTAATTATCGATTTATCAAACGATAAGTTATAATAAAATAATTTATTTATCTTTAATGATTGGGGAGAAACGTATAAACTTCCTCATTTTCCTCTCATTGTATAATAACTCACTAATGAATTAGTGAGTTTTTTAACATATCTAGGACGCTTGTTATCAAATGAATTTTTATATAAAAATTCACAGCATTATATTTTGAAAAGCTGAGGAAATGTACTAAACTGCAGGTGTTAAATCCATTTAAATCGCTAAAGGGGGAGATGAACAACTAGGGGGAGCTAATGATTTTGGTATTTATCGTTTATTTTAAAGAAAAGAGGGACGATCAGATGAAAAAGAAAATTGTTGAGGATTTTAATCGGAAAAGTCAGCATAAAAAATGGACAAAACGCAAGATGCTTAATTTAGCAATATCAAGTGGTTTATTATTTACGTCATTAGCAATCCCTGTAAGTATAGCTGTTACCTCTGGCACAATCAGTGCATCAGCAGCGGTCTTGGATATCGAACTATTATCAAATGTTACGTCAAATAATGACAGTGGCACTTCAACGAGTAATCGTTGGACAGCCGCAAACCAAAATCAACCAGTTAATTTCACGGTTTCTGGTGGCGCTTTAGCAGATGCTTCCGCTGTGTTTAGTGGACAAAAACAAGCGGTGTTAGTGGTTCCTCCTGAGTTAAGAGGAAATGTAGCTGCAGCAGGCAACGCAGCAATCAATACCAATGTCACGATTGATCTTTCAAAAGTTACTTTTTTGACTGCCGTTTTGAATGCAGCCAATGATTTAACCAATGTCATTACTCAAATTACCAGTGGGGCGTTAGGGAATTTAACTGGTGTTGATATTGATTTGACGGAAGTGAATCGTCAATTGGAATTAGTTAATAACATTGAAAACTTAGGTGCTGCTTCATTTACAGCTCCGGAAACGTTAGCAGCTGACGGCTCATACATTAGTGCACCGATTAGTGATGGTTTAGGGTTAGTTTTAGCCCAAAATGTTTCAAACATCTTACAAGATTTGAATGCGGCAGTTCAAGCTTTGGAGGCAAAAGGAACCAGTATCCCAAGTAATCTTGTCGCCGCAGCTATAAATGCAGCCTTGCTTCCTGTCAAAGGCACGGTAAACGTGGCTGTTTCAGGTGCTTTGCCTTTATTAGCGGTTGGTGGTTCAGGCGTAAATGAGTTAGTGGATGCTTCTTTACTAGGCACAACCACGGTTACTTTACCAACTACCGTTTCAACACCTCAAAATTTATCCAATAATTTAGATGCTCGTTTTGTAGGAACAGTCGTTCAAACAGATCTTTTAGACGTTAATTTATTAGCAACAGCAGACGGTGTATCCAACATTTATTTTGCTGCAGGCACTACTAGTGAAGTAACCGCACCAACAATCACAGGAGTAACAGGTAATTCAACAGCAGGTTACGAAGTTAAAGGAACTGCCGATGCCA
>NZ_KV805594.1:15459-15876 GCF_001811595.1 Enterococcus sp. HMSC078F03
CAGGAGTGACAGGTAATTCAACGGCAGGTTACGAGGTTAAAGGAACTACTGATGCCAATGCCACGGTTGAGATCCGAAATGCAGGAGGTGCCGTGATAGGCACAGGGAGCGCCGATGGGACAGGAGCGTTTACAGTTACCATTCCCGCAGGTGAAGCAGGCGCCAATGAAACATTAACCGCCGTAGCGAAAAACGCCAGCGGTACAGAAAGTACGCCAACAACGTTCCAAACGCCAGCGGATGAGACAACCGTAACCGCACCAACAATCACAGGAGTGACAGGTAATTCAACGGCAGGTTACGAAGTTAAAGGAACTGCCGATGCCAATGCCACGGTTGAAATCCGAAATGCAGGAGGCACCGTAATAGGCACAGGTACCGCTGATGGGACAGGAGCGTTTACAGTTACCATTCCCG
>NZ_KV805595.1:0-2093 GCF_001811595.1 Enterococcus sp. HMSC078F03
TAGTAAGATAGTAAAGTAGTAAGATAGTAAAGTATTAAAATAGTAGAATAGTAAAATAGTAAGATAGTAAAAAATGTTTACTTTTTAATAAATACGTCTAAAAATCCTTTTGTAGAAAGGTTAATATCATTCTTTTAAAACAATAAGATAGTAAAATAGTAAGATAGTAAAGTAGTAAGATAGTAAAATAGTAAAGTAGTAGAATAGTAAAGTAGTAGGATAGTAAGATAGTAAAATAGTAAATTTTATAAATATTATTTGTAGTAAGAAAATATTTATGATATACTATTTGTAGTAAGAAAATATTTATGAAATGAGGAGTCATTGTATGGTTAAAAAAATTGTATTTGGAAATTTCAAAGGCGGCGTTGGGAAGACTACTAATTCTGTAATGGTAGCCTATGAATTAGCTAAAAAAGGTTTTAGAGTTTTAGTTTGTGACTTAGACCCACAAGCAAATTCAACGCAATTGTTGCGAAGAACATATGGATTACAAAATAATAAAGAACTACCTATAAAAGAAACGATGATGGTAGCAATTCAAGAAGGAAATTTAGGCAAAGCTGTTGTAAATGTAATGCCTAATTTGTATTTATTGCCTTCACACAAAGACTTTGTTAATTATCCTGATTTTCTTGAGCTAACAATTATGCCGACAGAGAAAAACTACAAAGAGAGACGAATAGCATTTTTTAGTGAATTACTTAAACCAATTGAAAATGATTATGATTACATTATATTTGATGTTCCTCCTACACTTTCAGTATTTACCGATACAGCTCTTTATTCTTCTAATTACATTGTAATTGTTTTGCAAACGCAGCAACGCTCCCTTGATGGTGCAGAAGCATTTTGGGAATACTTGCAAACCTTGTATGATACTTATAAAAACATTGACTTTGATATCGCTGGGGTACTTCCAGTGCTGTTGAAAAACGATTCTGGAATTGATAATCAAATAATTAAAGATGCCAAAGACGCTTTTGGTGATGAGACTTTGTTTAATACAATTGTTAGACACATGGAACGGTTAAAACGTTATGATCGTAAAGGTATATCAGAAGAAGGATATACGGAATTATATGATTTTCATGATAGAAAAGTTCATGAATTGTATAACAAATTATCTGATGAAATAATTGAACGAACAGAAGGGACGACTGCTAATGAGTAAGTATACATTTCATAAGGATCCTGAACGTAAACAATCAAAAGAAATTAAAGCAACTGAAATTTCAGAACCTGAAACTACTTTTGATTTAAGTAGTTTTTCAAAAGAAGAAAGTTCAGCAAGTGATTCAGGATCAAAACGAATTGGGCGACCTGCTAAAAATAAAGTATATAGTACAATTAGGATACAAAAGAGTAACATCAATAGAATAAATGCGTTTCAGAATACTTTAGATTTTGAAACACAAGACGACATTGTATCATTCATGTTAGATAGATTAGATAACACATTAGAACCAGAACAACGTACAATGTTTGAAATGTATATGAAAGCTTATGAATCACGAGACAAAAAGAAACAAAAATAAAAGATACTGTTTAATAAAATAAAAACACAAGAAATGCTGTACAAACATTGCTCTTGTGTTTTTATTTCTTGTAGTAAAATAGTAAGATAGTAAAAAAGTATTTTCATTCAATAATTTTTTTAGTTCGTCTGTGGCGTTCTAAGTGTAGCAAATAATCGTCTTGCAGTTTTAGAAGGTCTGAATATACCTGATCCATAGTCTGGCTGGCCGACAAAGAAAGAGAATAAATAAATGAGATAGGAAGTGTTTCAATTTTTTTGTTACGAGTAATCCAAGAAGAAACAGTTCCTTGAGAGAAAGCATGTAATTCACAAAATTCTTCTACAGTAATCCCTAGTTGCTTGATAATGTATGCGTTGATAGGGTGTGGATATACAAAGGTTTTTCTAGGCATGGTGGGTAAGTTTCCTTTCTTAGGTTATTAATGCGCTTGCAGTAATATTGTACTAAAAAACATGCAATAAGGGAATGGTGTATCTGCTTCTTTTTGGTTGACCTCTTTTAAAAATATGTTATACTAAAGGTGCGAAACGACATTAAATCGTACAAATAACA
>NZ_KV805596.1:0-549 GCF_001811595.1 Enterococcus sp. HMSC078F03
ACATTCTTTTAGAAAACAAAGACAATAAAGACTTGACGTTTACAATGAATCAAGCATTATTGGCAGCGTTAAATGAAGGAAGCAATAAAGTAGGCAAACAAGCTTGGTCTGTGTATCTGGAAGTCGAACGGATCAAAACAGGTGATGTAGAAAACACGCAAACAGAAAACTACAACAAAGAGCTTGTTCGTTCTAATACGGTGGTGACACATACGCCTGATGATCCAAAACCAACTAAAGCCGTTCATAACAAGAAAGGGGAAGATATTAATCATGGAAAAGTGGCTCGTGGTGATGTTCTTTCTTATGAAATGACCTGGGACTTAAAAGGGTACGATAAAGACTTTGCCTTTGATACAGTCGATCTTGCGACAGGCGTTTCTTTCTTCGATGATTACGACGAAACGAAAGTGTCACCAATCAAAGACTTACTTCGTGTCAAAGATTCCAAAGGGGTAGACATTACGAACCAGTTTACAATCTCATGGGACGATGCCAAAGGCACGGTGACAATCTCTGCCAAAGACCCACAAGCCTTTATTCTAGCGT
>NZ_KV805597.1:0-226 GCF_001811595.1 Enterococcus sp. HMSC078F03
TAAAAGAAGTAGATTTTCGACAAACAAAAGCGAATGCCAGAAATGTGTTGAAGAATTTTAGACGTTTAGAGCGAATAGCTGGTCGCTCTTTGATAGATTTAAAATCACCAATTATTACAGATATGCCTAAAAGCCAAAGTCATGGGAACAAAGCAGAAGATGCGCTAGTACAATTAGCAGATGCAGAAGCAGAAAGAGATGCAATTTTATCTGCGCTTATGGCATT
>NZ_KV805598.1:0-290 GCF_001811595.1 Enterococcus sp. HMSC078F03
GTAAAAGCAGATAAAAACGGTACAGTTGGCAGTGTTTCTCTACATGATAAAGATATTCCGTTACAGACAAAAATTTATTATGAAGTGAAATCTTCCGAACGTCCAGCCAACTATGGCGGAATCACAGAAGAATGGGGCATGAATGATGTCTTGGACACGACCCATGATCGTTTCACAGGGAAATGGCACGCTATTACGAATTATGACCTTAAAGTAGGGGATAAAACGTTAAAAGCAGGAACAGATATTTCTGCCTACATTCTTTTAGAAAACAAAGACAATAAAGACTT
>NZ_KV805599.1:0-609 GCF_001811595.1 Enterococcus sp. HMSC078F03
AATGCCAACGATCGTATCACCTCCAAGGTGACCAAACTCAGAATTGAAATCAGGATAATTATCAGGTCGATCATGGATTGAGCGCTGATATTGTTGTTTTCCCCGTTTTTCCTGATGGCCATTGGGTTTTCTTTTACCTTTCATCGGTAGTGTGTCAATATCAAATATCCCTTTAGAAAATAAACGATAAAGTGTTCTCATACCGCATGAAACAGGCCTTTCTTTTCGCCCGATAATGACGTCAGGCGTCCAACCAAGAGTGACTTTCTCTTTAATGTAATCTACTTCATGAGCAGGTAATTGAATGACTTTTCTACCACATTTTTTCTTATTTTCTTTATACTGGTGCCAATAATCAAGAGCAGTCTTGCCTTGCTTGAACTTATTGACTACATTATAAATAGTTTGTATAGCACGTCCCATTCGGTTAGCGATTTCAACCGGTTTATTATGTTGAAGATAATATGATTCTATCATTGTCAGTTCGTCTATGGTAAGATGTTTGTAGGTCATTTATGGTTACACTCCTTTGTTTTCTTTCGTCGGAAATACAATTTGAGTGTACCATAAATGCCTTTTTATTTTTCTAACTTAATTTTACAATTCGCG
>NZ_KV805600.1:0-418 GCF_001811595.1 Enterococcus sp. HMSC078F03
CATGGTAGGTGGACGTCCTTTCTGTTTAGAGAGTCCCTCTATACCAAACTTCTGATACGTTCTAAGCCAATTCGCAATCAATGATGGATTGTTCATTTTTAGAAGATTAGCTACTTCTTGATAGGACACCTCTGTTGTTAAATATAACTCTATCGCATCTAGCTTAAATTGAACAGAGTAATTCTTATTTTTTCGACTGCGAAGTAGGCCTTCTTCACCAAGTTCTTTATAGGCATTTATCCATTTGCTTATTTGAGAACTATCTTTAAACCCATACTTCTTTGCGAGAAACCTTAGACCTCCTTGACCAGATAAGTAGTCATGAACAAGTTTAAGTTTAAATTCAAAACTGTATTTTGCCATACAAAAAAACCTCCAAAAGTTAGATTTCTAGGTCTAACTTTTGGGGGTCGGCTCA
>NZ_KV805601.1:0-318 GCF_001811595.1 Enterococcus sp. HMSC078F03
TCTGCCAAAGACCCACAAGCCTTTATTCTAGCGTATGGTGGGCAAGAATTGCGTGTAACGCTCCCTACAAAAGTCAAAGCCAATGTTTCTGGGGATGTTTATAATTCAGCGGAACAAAATACATTTGGCCAACGAATTAAAACCAATACCGTTGTCAACCATATTCCAAAAGTGAACCCTAAAAAAGACGTGGTTATTAAAGTCGGTGACAAACAAAGTCAAAATGGCGCTACAATCAAATTAGGGGAGAAATTCTTCTATGAATTTACAAGTAGTGACATTCCTGCAGAATACGCTGGTGTTGTGGAAGAATGGTCG
>NZ_KV805602.1:0-51904 GCF_001811595.1 Enterococcus sp. HMSC078F03
AGCAAAAATCCAAAGTGATTTTTGTCCCACGCTCCTTTTTTTATTTTCTCGTTAATTTTACGACAACTTCACAACGAGCGGTTTGTGGAAACATATCAACAGATTGTAAATAGTTTACTTGATATACTTTGGCTAATTGAACTAAATCACGTGCTAACGTGGATACATTACAAGAAATATACACCATTTTCTTAGGTGGTTGTTTCAAAAGGGCCGTTAATAATTTACGATCCAAACCAGTCCGTGGGGGATCAACTACAATGGCATCAGGTTTAAAGCCTTCTTTGAACCATTTAGGTAATAAGTCTTCAGCTGTTCCAACAGCATAATGTGTGTTCGTAACACCAAGTCGTTTTGCATTGAATCTAGCATCGTCAATTGCGGCGGGAATGGTATCCATACCACGAACTTGATGTGCTTGTTTCGCTAAACTTAAGCCAATGGTCCCGACGCCACAATAAGCATCAACAACAGTTTCATTTGGTTGTAAATCTAAGGCCTTGATTCCTTCATTATATAAAATTTCCGTTTGTTCTGGATTCAATTGGAAAAATGCTCGCGGCGATAAATCAAAGACAACGTCGTTAATGTGTTCTTCAATGCTTTCTTTGCCCCATAAGTGAAGGGTATCATCACCCATTACTAGAGAGGTTTTTTTATTTTGAACATTTTGCATAATAGAAACAACTTCTGGTAATTGTTCATTAATTGCGCGAACCATTTTTTCTTTTTGTGGAAATTTCTGCGATTGTGTAATGAACACTACTTGGACTTCGCCAGTTTGGATGCCCACTCGAACCATTAATGTTCGAAAGATACCACTATTTTTACGTTCATCATAAATTGGTAATTGAAAGTCATTCAATAAATCAACTAATGTATTCATCACCTTGGTTGTCGCAGGCTGTTGGACCAAACAGTTATCAATCGGTACTAATTGATGTGAATCAGCTTGATAGAGACCAGCTTCTACTTGGCCATCGATTTGGCGTAATTGGAATTGGGCTTTATTTCGATAATTCCAAGGATTCTCCATCCCAATTGTTTTTCGTAGTTCATAGTTTTGATAATTGACTGGTTTAAATTTGTTAAGCGCCTGCTTCAATAAATCTTTTTTAAAGTCTAATTGTGCTTTGTAGGCTAAATGTTGTAGTTGGCAGCCGCCACATGTTTCATAGACAGGACAAGGAGGGACCACGCGATCTTTAGCAGCTTTTTTGACAGATTGAAGGGTTCCTTCAGCAAATTTGGGTGTAACATTTGTGATTGTGGCAGTCACTTCTTCTTTGGGTAGCGCCCCAGGAACGAAAATAATTAATTTTTTATAATAGCCGATACCTTCGCCATTAATTCCTAATCGTTTAATTTTTAAAGAAATTTGTTGGCCTTTTTTTACTAGTTGTTGGGTCATATTCTTTCATCCTTTAGTCATCTCACATTTTTCACTTCCTCCCATTTTAGCACATTTTTATTTATTTGGCTTCCAAGGATTCTATGGTATAGTAGAATATATGTTCTGATTTAGAGGGGCAGGAGAATAAGATGACAACAATCACACGAATTAGTAAAGATAAAGGTGAATTTTATCTACTTTGGCTATCTTCAGGCGAAAAACTGCGTGTCTCGGAAGATATTTTAGTACGGCAGCGTCTGCTAAAAGGCCAAGAGTTATCAGATACTTTAATAGAAGAAATAAAAAAAGCCAGTTCTTATGATGTCGGGTTACAAATGGCGATGAATTACTTAAGCTATCAATTACGTTCAAAGAAAGAGATTTTTACTTATTTAAAAGAGAAAGAAATTGTACCTGAAGATCAAGTAAAAATCGTTCAACGTTTAGAAGAGCTACGGTTGTTGGATGATGCAATTTTTAGTGAAAGTTACGTACGGACAGCTATGCGAACCAGTGATAAAGGACCACGAAATGTGGCACAACAATTAAAGCAAAAAGGCATTAGTGAAGAAGATATTCAGCATGGCTTGACCTTTTATACGTTAGATGAACAGCTTAATGTTGCCACAGCAACTGCAGAAAAGGCCATGAAACGCTATCGAACTAAAAGTTTTAAAGATGCACTACAGAAAACGCGTCTGCATCTGATGCAAAAGGGCTTTACAAATGAAATCATTGATCTAGCTTTGGAATCTTTAGCTTTTGAAAAGGACGAAGAACAAGAACAACAAGCGTTAAACAAGGAAGGCGAACGTTTATGGCGTGCTAATCAGCGATTTGATTTTTCTAAAAAAGTCCAAAAAGTCAAACAAAGCTTATTCCAAAAAGGGTTTGACTATGATTTGGTTCAGCAATTTATTAGCGAAAAGGAAGTAGAACATGACGAATAAAGAGCCTTGGGAGGCGTGGAGTCCCGAAAAAGTTAGTTCATTCCAGGAAGATTTTTTAGCTTGGTATGAACGAGAAAAACGCAATTTACCTTGGCGAGCGAATACAGATGCGTATCGTATTTGGATTTCTGAAATTATGCTACAACAAACTCGCGTAGATACAGTCATTGATTATTTTTATCGATTTATGGAATGGTTTCCGACGATTCAAGATTTAGCGGAAGCGCCAGATGATAAGTTGTTGAAAGCTTGGGAAGGGTTAGGCTACTATTCACGAGCACGTAATTTAAAAGTGGCAGCGCAACAGATTGTTTCAGAATTTGGTGGGAAAATGCCTGACACAATCGAAGATATTCGGAGTTTAAAAGGAATCGGCCCCTATACGGCTGGTGCAATTGGCAGCATTGCTTTTAATCTCCCCGAACCAGCAATTGATGGTAACGTCATGCGGGTAGTGAGCCGTTTATTTGAAATTGATGCAGATATTGCAAAAGCGAGTAATCGTAAAGTATTTGAAGCGGCGATGCTTAAAATCATCGATCGTGAGCGTCCAGGGGATTTTAATCAAGCCTTAATGGATCTAGGCTCAGCCGTCTGCACCCCAACTTCACCTAAGTGTGAAAGCTGTCCGCTTCAGCAATATTGTGCGGCCTATCAGGCAGATAAAATGACCGCTTATCCAGTTAAATCAAAAAAAGTTAAGCCGAAAGATGTGTATTATGTCGGCACTATTATTGAAAATAAAAAGCAAGAATTTTTATTAGAACAACGCCCTGAAACCGGTTTGTTAGCCAATATGTGGCTGTTTCCGATTGAAGAAATTAGCAAAAAACAATTTCAACAATTGCAAAAAATGGCGCAACCAGCAGAAACGGAAAAACAATTAACTTTAGAGTTAGAGCCTGTAACAGAGCCTTTGGTCGCTGAAGAACCTGTCAATGTTTTTGCTGACTATGAAACAGTTGTCTGGCAAAAACGTGCCTTAGGCGAAGTCGTTCATATTTTCAGTCATTTAAAATGGCATATCTTAGTCTTTTATGGCCGAAATACAGGCGAATTAGCCACACTAGAGTCGCAGCGATGGGTGGCAGCACAACAATTTTCAGAGTATGTTTTTCCAAAACCACAGCAAAAAATGGTGGAATTGTTCAAAAAAGAACACAAAAATAAATAACAAAAAAGAGAGGCTTTTAAACAAACAAGCCCCTCTTTTTTGTTTCCTCTAGGTTATACCCCTATATAAATTCTGCTATGTTTAGTTTTGAAGGGGACTGGTAAGATAGACTTGTCTCTTGTCTGCTTAGAGGAGTAGTAATGATGGTGGAGACTTTTCAAGAGAGAGGAAGTACAGCCAATGAGTAGGAAGCGAAAAATCAGCTTAATTAGTTTAGTCATCATTTTGTTTTTTGTCACAGTCGGCTCAGCATACTTTGCTGTAGCGGGTAGCTATTTAAAGAAAACGATTGATAAAGGCTATGTCCCCATAAAAAATGATTATACTGAAGCGCAAAATAAAGATAGTCAATCGTTTTTGGTCATGGGTCTAGACAATACAATTGAACGGAAATTAGGCACAACTAGGACTGATGCTATGATGGTGATTACCGTGAATAACAAGACGAAGAAAATAACCTATTTAAGTTTGCCACGGGATAGTTTTGTTCAAATTGATGCGAAAAATTACCAAGGGATGCAGCGAATTGAAGCCGCCTATACCTACGATGGACCAACAGCTTCTGTTAACACAGTTGAGAAATTATTGAATATTCCAATCAATCATTACGTTGTGTTTAACTTTTTATCTTTTATTAAGTTAATTGATGCAGTTGGCGGCATAGATGTCAATGTCAAGCAGGCGTTTGATGGTGTCACCAAAGACGGGCCAGGATCCATTCATTTTGATGCAGGGAAACAGCATTTAGATGGTACGAAAGCTTTATCTTATGCCCGTGAAAGACATAGCGATAACGATATTATGCGTGGATTCCGACAACAAGAAATTATTCAAGCAGTTGAAGACAAGTTGAAATCTGGTCAATCAATCATGAAAATAATGGACATTATTGATTCGTTAAATGGAAACATTCAAACTGATGTGGATTCCAATGAATTGACTCACTTAGTCAAAGAAGGTTTGACTTGGACCAATTATGATAAACAACAGCTTTCTTTTGACTGGCGCACTTTTAGTAATGAAGGGCGCAGTATGGTTGAACTATATCCAGATAGTATTGAAAATGTCCGTCATCAATTACGTGTGTCTTTAAATTTAGAAAAGCCAGATGAACGAGATCAAGACGGCTATGTCTTCCATACGAACGGTGAATTTTTATATCAAAGTGATTATACCGTTCAAGATGAAGCAGCTGAGGAAAACGAAATGACTTCCATCAACGGCAATACGTATATTGGTGTTCCTGGCAATACACAGACTGGCCCGTTGCCATCAGTTAAAACGGAAAATGGCTTTATAAAATAATTTATTTTCCAAGTCTAGAAAATCCGAACATAACAGATTAAGTAATCCGCTTACTTATTATTCTTCTAAGGAAAAAACGAAGGATTTTAGCAAGAAAACAGCGTATCATTTGATATAAACCCAACATTCCCTTTATAATGAAAGTAACAAGCAAATTTTTGTTACTTAGAAGGGGAAGGGAGCAAGGAGTTATGTTTAGTTATACAGATACCATTTTGTCAATTATGCAAAGAATTGAAGTATACAACGAAATTTTCAAAGCCATCTCTAAAGAAGTTCAAGAATACGGTTGTAATCAGGCTGCACATCGGAGAGGCCGTGATACTTATATGTTTTGCCGAAATAATGTGAATCGTTTTTTTACAGAAGAAATGATGTTTCGTAAAAATTTAGAGCCGTATTATGATAAAGAAGCAACGAAAATCTTGCTAGAAGGATTAGATACGTATAAAGAAGGAGTATTTTTCTGGTTAGAGGCATTAAGTGAATCTTGCCAAGTGACAGATGAATTGAAATATCAATTAGGAATCCGCCAAAAAGAATCCTCTTATTTATTAATTAATCAAGCTTGTAAAGAAGCCTGTGAGGGCATTCAAAGCGCTCATAGTGTTCATAAGATGTAAAAAGTTAGGGATAGCTGTCAATCTGGCAGTTATCCCTAACTTTTTTATTTCAATATCATCTGATAAGCATAACGTTCGCCATCGTTAACATCTAAAATCACGTCACCTTGATAAACAAAGCCAGCTTTTTTAATCAGGTGCTGCATAGCGAGATTTTGTGGATGTGTATCGATTCGAATATCAGTAGCACCTTGCAAACGAGCGGCTGTAATCAGTAAGCGCAAAAGCACCAAGGCCAGTCCTTGACCTTGAAAGGAACTTTTTAGAGCAACACGGTGAATTGCTGTATACGTAGCTTGGGAATGAGGTTGCCAAGAACCATTAAAAATCGCTTCATAAGCAGGATCAATCTCCGAACATAAAACACCAACGCCTGCCAAGGCATTATCAACCATTAAAATATAGCAAGTTTGCTGGTCGATATCTTTTGCTAAAATTTCTTGATTCGGGCCATCGCCGTTTTGCCATTGGGGAATGCCACTTTTTTGTAAGGTGCGGCGTCCATCTTCAATGATAGCAAGGATGTCAGGCAAATCAGAAGGTTCTGCTTTTCTTAAGTAAACAGTCAAAAAATATTCCCTCCTCTTAGAACCCTGTCGTTGTTTTCAATTGGTAAATTTTTGAAGGGCGGCCAATGCCAACGGGACGTTCACCTAACTCTTCAAAATATTGTGTCATGGCTTTTTTAAAATTTGAATGGTCAATGCTGCGATAATCAACGCCGAGGAACTTTGCAAAAACTTTACGGGCTTCCGTAATGGTGAAATCTTTTCCTAAGACTTGAAGCACTTGCGGTTCATGTTCCATCTTATCAACAACACGATTAAACGCCTTAATTATAATTTCACTATGGTCGAAGGCTAATGTATCTTTACCAAGAGAGGCCGCTGTTTTCAAGTCTAAAGTAATTTCCACATCTTCATGAGATAACGTGATGTGTTGACCATGCCGTTCAAGATTGAACCAGTGGACTTCTTTGGCATCGTCGCCAGCAATTAAAGGTTCTTCACCAATAAAGGCTAAATAGCTGACTGTCACGACCCAGCCACGAGGATCTCGATCTGGGCGACTAAAGCTGTGTAATTGTTCAATATTTTCTTGAGAAATCACCACACCAGTTTCCTCTTTTGTTTCTCTTAAAACACTATCTTCAGTAGATTCGTTACGATTAACAAAACCGCCAGGAAGCGCCCATGAGTTTCTAAAGGGATGACCTTTACGTTGAATCAGTAAGACTTTTAATTGATCAGCTTCCTTGTTGTAACAAAGAAGAACCATATCAACGGTTAAAGAGGGTTTTTCATATTCAGGTAATTCTTGTTGATGATACCAAGTTAAAAACTCTGCTAAGCTGGCTTGGCGTTCATAATAATTTTTTTCTTCGGCTTTAGAAGCAAATCGTGGCACAATTGCTCCTCCTTTCAAAAAGAAACATGGTTTTCTTTTATTGTATCATTAAGTGGCTGAAATACAATATTCAAGCGTAAAAAGAAAAGCAAGCCTGGGACAAAAATCACTTTGGATTTTTGTCCCAGGCTTCTACTATAAGAAGTTTGTTCTAAACGTTGTTTATTGTGTTAATTCTAATAATTTATTTTTCAAATCTTCTTCCATATGGCCAAGCTCGATTTCGGCAGCTTGGCGTTTTTCTTTTCCTTCTTGTTGAATACGTAATGTTTCTTGGATAGTTTCAATTAAATCATTTTGTGTTTTTTGTAATGTTTCAATATCGACTAGGCCACGTTCGTTTTCTTTTGCTGTTTCAATTGCAGAAATTTTTAGCATTTCTGAATTTTTCTTCAGTAAGTCATTGGTGGTTTCAGAGACTTGACGTTGAGCAGTCACAGCATCTTTTTGACGGAGTAAGGTCAAGGCGATGACTACTTGGTTTTTCCATAACGGAATCGCTGTATTCACCGATGATTGAATTTTCTCAGCCAAAGCTTGGTTAGTATTTTGGATTAAACGAATTTGTGGGGCTTGTTGAATCGTAATTTGACGAGCCAAGCGTAAATCATGGGTTCTTTTTTCTAAACGGTCTAGGAATTGGTTATAATCATTAACAATTTGGACATCCATTTGATCCCCAGATTCTTCCGCTTTTTTCATGGCTTCAGGGATAATTTGCGTCCGTAGTTCTTCTGCTTTTAATTCCCCAGCGGCAATATAGATGTTTAAGGCATCAAAATAATCTTTATTTTTTTGATACAATTGATCTAACATGGCATTATCTTTTAAAAGACCATCTTTTTCATGGGTTAATTTGACAGCAATTTTGTCAATTTGCGCACCAATTTTTTGATATTTGGCGGTAATTTCGTAAACGGATTGTTTGACTTTACCTAACATTTTTTGAATAAAGTTGCCTTCGCCAGCACGTAATTCATTGGGATTGGCTTCATTTAAACGAAACATTAAATCGGTCAGTGAATCACCAACAGGACCAATGTCTTGTGCTTGAACGTGGTTTAACATCGCTTGCGAAAATTCGCCAAGTTTGATTTGGGCATTTGAACCATAGGTAATTACTGCTTGTGAATCTTGAACGTCAATTTTTGAAGCTAACTCTTTTGCTTGGGCTTGACGTTCTTGTGGTAATTTATCAATTAAACGAGGAGCTGCTTGCTGTTCTTTTAACTCAGATAGTTCATTTTGTTGCGTTGGTGTTAGTTCATCCATTGATGAAAATGGATTACTTAATAAATCGTCCAATGTATTGGTTACAGATGTTGTTTCTTTGGGTTGTTGCTCAGTCATTTTTTTTCCTCCCTAATGATTATTGCTGGTCTTCGTTTACTTGAGGTGATTCCTCAGTTGCAGCTTTTTGCGACAAGCTGCTTTTAGCGATCGACATTTCGACATCTAAATCGTCTAAGTCATCGGAAACGATTTCCTCATAATCATTTTTAACTAATTTTGACAATTGGTCAATGATTTGTGCGCTTTCTTCTAATTTTTCATACGTTTGTTTGTTTTTTACTTCATGTTGTTCGATTTCTAAATGTTTACTTGTTAAGTCAACGATATTTGGTAAATGTGTGTAGAGAAAGTGATTGGCTAAGTGTAACTTTTTAGGTTCTTTCACTAACTCTTTAAACAGAGCTTTAGAAACCTTCGTTGTATCATTACGTAAGTCAATCGCCCGTAATTTAGTTGAACGATTCATGTTTTCTTGTAATTGTATGATTTGTTTTTTGGCTGTGCTCATTGTACTTCTGAAAAAATCAATTTCTTGTGGAGATAACCCCAACTCACGATAATGGGCTTCTTTATCTTTCGTTAAGTAAGGCATTTGATCGCTCTTGTCGGCGGCATTTTTCTTTTTTCGATAGAGAACGAATACTAAAAAGCCTACCAGAATCACAAAAGCGAAGAAGCCATATTCTCTAGCGACAGCAATGATTAAGGCTCCTAAAAGAATATAGCCAATCAGTAATTTTGTATTTAATTTGTTCATTTATATAGTTCCTCCTATCTATCTAATCCTCGAAAGAGTCAGCTCTCGTTACAATAGTTATTTTAGCATACTCTGTGAGAGAAAAGACATACAGCGGAAGATGTATTTTATGATTTAGTGAAATCCTAAGAAAAAAAGTATAAAACGCAAAAAAAGACCCGTCCTAATTGGGGGTAGGACGGGAAAGGAGTTAAAAATGAAAAAGTGTTTTGTTAGGGTTGTTTGTTGGTATGCTTAAATAATACAAGGAAGTTGTGAATTTTTTATGTCTATTTTTTTTCGAAAATGTAATTTTTTTCTAAAGCAATAAATTTTTTTCTTTGAAAAGGGTTTAACTAGAGAAGAAGGGGTGCGATTTTTATCATTTTAGGGTATGATAAACAAGAAAGGTTGGTGAAAGATATGTTAAATTATGAGGACTTCGAAGAAAAAACACTTCAACGTCGAGAAATTTTTAAAGGAAAGATTATTGATGTTTTTTTGGATGACGTGGCTTTACCGACAGGCGGCACAGCTAAACGCGAATTGGTTTTTCATTCAGGCGCAGTAGCTATGATTCCGTTAACCGCAGAAGGAAAAATCGTCTTAGTTAAACAATTTAGAAAACCCTTGGAACAAGTGATTTTAGAGATTCCGGCGGGAAAAATTGATCCTGGAGAAGAAAATCAATTGGAAATGACGGCTATGCGGGAATTAGAAGAAGAAACTGGGTATCGTGCAGGTCAGCTCACCTACATAAATTCAATGTATCTGTCACCAGGATTTGCTAACGAAAAATTGGCTCTCTATTTGGCAACGGATTTGCAGAAAGTCGAAAATCCGCGTCCTCAAGATGAAGATGAAATCTTGGAACTTTACGAGCTAACAATAGCTGAAGCCAAAGCAGAAGTGGCAAAGGGCACGATTTGTGATGCCAAAACACTTTTTGCTATACAATACTGGGAATTGTATTTACTGCAGAGACAGTTTAAGGAGGACACGCAATGAGCAAAGGTCCGTTAGTCACTCGGACAGAACTTCGCAAACGCAGAGAAGCAGAAGAAAAAGAAGCAGAACGTCGTCAGCAGGAAGAACAGAAGCTGGCGGAAAAAGCGTATAAGCGAAAAGAAAAAGAAATTTCGACGTTTTATCGTAAAGAAAAGAAAAAACAAAAACCGATCAACAAGTCACGAGTAGGAGAATACTCGAAACGTCGAGAACGGAGTACTTGGTTAAACAAGGCAATTATTATTGTAGCGATTTTATTAGCCGTTGTGGCGTATATCGTTTTGAATTTATAGAAAAGAGGAATCACTATGAAAATTGGAATTATTGGAGCAATGGATCAAGAGGTCAAAATTCTAAAAGAAAAATTGACAGACACGATGTCATGGGAACGAGCAGGCGCTTTATTTGTTTCTGGTTCGTTAGGAAGACATGAGGTGATTGTGGTTCGTTCAGGAATTGGTAAAGTGGCCTCAGCTGTGACGACGACTTTATTGATTCATCAATATGGCGTAAATATGGTGATTAATACAGGTTCTGCTGGTGGTATCGGTGAAGGACTAAAAGTCGGCGATTTAGTCATTGCAGACAAATTAGCTTACTTTGATGTTGATGTCACTGGTTTTGGTTATGCCTATGGACAATTGCCTGGTGGTGTGCCTTTGTATTTTGAAACAAGTGAATACTTGCGGATGGAAATTGCGAAAGCTGCTGAAAAAACTGGTTTAGCTATTCGTAAAGGATTGATTGTTACTGGAGATACTTTTGTGGACAGCGCTGAGAAAATCGCCAAAATTAAGAAAGAGTTTCCTGAAGCCTTAGCTTGTGAAATGGAAGGCGCAGCAATTGGCCAAGCGGCTTCACAGTTCAATATTCCATTCTTAGTTGTACGGGCAATGAGTGATACAGCAGATGGCGAAGCAACTCAAAGCTTTGACGAATTCATCGATGAAGCTGGGAAAAAATCAGCCGAAATGGTTATTCATTTTGTCGAAAACTTAGTTTAAAAAGAGAAAGAAACAGCCATCATTTCATCAATGAAATGATGGCTGTTTCTTTCTGAGTTATTGTCATTTAATGGAAGGTTTTTAAATACTGTTCTTTTTGTTTACGCGTTAATTTTTTAAAGGCGGCTTCGGCTTTGGTGGCCGCGCTACGTGTTTCAAATTTCTCTGTATGAATCATTTTGACTGGCCGTCGTTTGGCTAATCGAGTATATTTTGCACCAGTTCCGCTATTATGTTCGGTTAATCGACGTTCTGGCTCAGTTGTATAGCCACCGTAAAAGGAACCATCTTGGCAAAGTAAAACATAAAAATAATGGGATTTCTTATTCTCCATAAAGCATAGCCTTCATTTCTGCTTCGTATTCGTTCTTTTCATTGTATGTAAAAAGAGGTGGTAACACACGAAAACCGTCTTTTTTGCCTTGTTTAATGCCTTCAATTAGTAAAACATTAGCTTCTTTGCCTGGCTTCGGATAAACAAACCGAGCTTTTTTCGGCGCAATATTGGCGTTTTCCATGGCATGTAAAATATCCAGGAAACGATCAGGACGATGAACCATTGCGAGGCGACCATTTGTTTTTAATAAATCCGCCGACACAGTGACCACTTCTTGAAGAGACGTGTGAATTTCATGACGGGCAATCGCTAAGTGCGGGTTTGGATTTTTTTGGCTAGTTGGTCGTTCTTTAAAGTATGGGGGGTTACATAGTACTAAATCGACAGAATCTTTTTTGATGACCTCTGTCGCTTGTTTTAAATCACGTTCATACATCGTTACTTGTTTTTCCAATTTATTTAATAGAATACTTCGTTGACCCATATCTGCCAAACGAGGTTGTAATTCGATTTGGTCGATCTTTGCAGCTGTTTTCCGACTAACGAAGAGGCCGACCGCGCCATTGCCAGCACACAAATCGACAATCTTGCCTTTTTTTGGTAGTTGCGGAAAATTAGCCAATAAGACTGCATCAATGGAAAAAGAAAAGACTTCTTTGCTTTGAATAATTTGAATATCATCCGCATATAATTGATCAATCCGTTCGCCGGATAATAACATAGATTAAGAACCTCCAACTTTTCATCTGATTGTTCATGTATTATACTACTTTTAAACCCGTATGACAAAATCTGTTCCCTAGATTAGTGGGGGCATGTTATTTCTCTGATTGATAGAAGTAAAAAAAGCTTGTCAAAAGGTAGAGCTTTCGGCATACTAGAAAGCGGAGAGAAGAAAGGAAGAAAATTATGTTTTTTACATTTATGCGTGGCGTGGTTCGCGTCATTTTATTTGTGATTAATGGAAATGCACATTATGAAAATAAAGAAAAATTACCAAAAGACCAAAACTATGTCTTAGTTGCGCCGCATCGAACATGGTGGGAACCGCTGTATTTAGCTGTTGCTGGCAGTCCTAAGAAGTTTAGCTTTATGGCAAAAAAAGAGTTGTTTAAAAATCCTGTTTTACGTTTCATTTTAAAACATGCGAATGCGTTTCCGGTGGATCGTGAGAAGCCCGGTCCCAGCGCGATTAAAACACCTGTCAAAATTTTAAAAAATTCTGATTTAAGTTTGATTATGTTCCCTAGTGGCACGCGTCATTCCTCAGAATTAAAAGGTGGGGTAGCCTTGATTGCTAAAATGGGTCGAGTACCTATCGTGCCATCTGTTTATCAAGGTCCGTTAACTTTAAAAGAGTTGTTTAAACGTAAAAAAGTAACGGTTCGTTTTGGGGACCCAATCGATATTAGCGATATTAAAAAAATGGATAAAGACGGTTTAGCTGAAGTGGAACGTCGGATGCAAGAAGCATTTGATCAGTTAGATAAAGAAATTGATCCAACTTTTAAGTATGATTCAACAGAAAAAGAATAAAACAAACCGCTATAGAATAGGTATGTTACTGGCAGGTAGTCTCATCAAAAGATGATGCTTCCTGTCTTTTTTCTTGCGTTAAGAAAAAAGTTTGTTAAAAATCTAATTCTTCTGTCCGATTTTCTTAAAAAATACCAGAAATTTGTTATAATAATAAGAAGGACTTTTTTAGGCGGTGAAAAAATGAAATTTTTACATACAGCAGATTGGCATATTGGCAAAAAATTACATGGTTTTGATTTGTTGGCAGAACAAAGAGAAGCCTTTAAACAAATCTTAGCAATTGCGAAAGAAGAGCAAGTGGATGCTGTTGTGATCGCTGGAGATTTGTATGATCGCTCTGTTCCAGCGGTTGAAGCAGTCGAGGTTTTTAATGAAATGATGATTCAAATGAATCTCAAAGAGCATTTCCCCGTGTTAGCTATTTCGGGAAACCATGATAGCAGTACTCGTTTAGAAACAGGAGGCCCTTGGTTTAACCAAACGCAATTTCATTTGAATACGCGTTTAGAACAAGCCTTTCAACCAATTGAAATCGACAATACCCAATTTTATTTGTTGCCTTATTTTGAACCGATTGCGGCTCGCTTATATTTTGAAGATGAAACGATTCGAACGATTCAGGCGGCGATGGAAAAAGTTGTCGCGAAAATGCAGGAATCTTTTCTCCCCAACAAAAAACAAGTGTTAGTTAGTCATTTTTTTGTCGCTGGCAGTGAAAAAACTGATTCTGAAACAAAATTAACAGTGGGTGGTTTGGATGTTGTTCCAACGGCTTTGTTAGAGCCTTTTGATTATGTCGCGTTGGGCCACTTACATGGAAAAAATGCGTTGCAGGCACCTAATGCTCGATACAGTGGTTCGCCTGTAAAATTTTCTTTATCAGAAATGACACAAGAAAAGGGTGTTTGGCTTGTTGAAACAGAAACTGAAGTTCATTTTCAATTCCGTGCTTTGAAACCATTACGAGACATTCAACAATTGACGGGCTCGTTTCAGCAGTTAACGGATCCCGCTTTTTATCAAGAAGTGAATCGGGAAAATTATTTACATGTCCAATTAACCGACCGAGCGATCATTCCCAACATGATGAATCAATTGCGAAAAATTTACCCCAAAATTATTGGGTTGGAACGTTTGAATGGTCGAGAAACAAGCAACGGAAATCAGAAAAAAGTGGTACAAATAGAACAACGTTCACCAGAAGAACATCTGCATGACTTTTTTAACGATGTGACAGGAGAGGCCTTGACAGAACAACAAGCACAATGGGTCCAAGAAGAACTGAGTACACTTAATCAATTAGAAAGAGGGAAGTAACAGGATGAAACCATTATCTTTAACATTGAAAAACTTCGGACCGTATATTAATGAAACCATTGATTTTACGAAGTTTGAAGATTCTTCACTTTTTCTAATTAGTGGAAAAACAGGGTCTGGGAAAACAACGATTTTTGATGGAATGAGCTATGCTTTGTTTGGTGAAAGTTCTGGAAAATTACGTTTAGGCAAAGAAATGCGTTCCACATTTGCTGACCCCTCAGAAGCCACTGAAGTTACTTTGCTTTTTAAACATAACGAGTATCTCTATGAACTGAACCGCCTTCCCGAACAAGAACTTTTTAAAAAACGTGGCACAGGAGTCCGTAAACAAAGTGCCAAAATTTCTTTAATTGTCAAAGATGCTCAAGGAAAAGAACTACGAGCCTATTCTAAAAGACGTGAAGTGGACGAACTCATTCAAGAATTATTGCATTTAAATGCCAATCAATTTGCTCAAATTGTATTGTTACCACAAGGAGAGTTTCGGACTTTTTTAATTGCTAAAAGTGATGAAAAAGAAAAGGTTTTGCGTAATTTATTCGGAACAGAATTGTATCAGTTGTTCAGCGAAAATTTAAAAGAACGCTTAAAAATTGCCAATCAAGAGATTCAAGAAACCCAGCAAAAAATTGAACTGAAAACAGAACAGTTGCATTGGTCAGAAGAACCTGAACCGACAATGACACTTTTTGAAAAACTTCAATTATTAGAAAGCCAACAACAAGAGGCTCAGCAACAACTATTAGTTGAAAGAGAACAAATTGCAACCTTAAAACAAGCCAAACAAGCAAAAGAGCAAGTTCGTTATGCTATTGAAGAACGGCAAAACTTGCAACAGCAAAAAGAAGAATTACTGGAAAAGAAAGCAAAACAAGCTGAACAGGAAACCGTCATTGAGCGGCTAAAGGAACAGATTCAGCAATTAAAATGGAGCCAAAAACAGCAATCTTTAGCTGAAAAAGTCTTTGAAAAACGAAGCGAAAAACAACAAAAAGAGCAAGAAACAAAGTCCAAACAACAAGCTCTCATGGAAACGCAACAAGCATTGACGGATTGGCAAGCAATCATGAGTGAGTTGGAAGAACAACAACCATTGATTGCTGAAAAACAAGAACGTCTTCAAACGATTCAACGTCAATTACCACAATACCAAGAATATGAACAGTTAGCCCAACGAAAAATAGCAGAGCAAGCCAATTATCAAGCCATTCAAGAAGAGTATGAATCTTGCCAACAGGAAAAAATAACATTAGAGGATAAAGTGGCGACAGCCAAACAATTTATTGAACAAGAAGGAACACTTGAAAAAGCAAATTTTGAATGTTCTAGTGTAGCAGATCATTGGCAAAATTTTGTAGAACGTTGGCAAAAAAATCAAAAAGCTTGGCAAAAAATTAGTCAAAACCAAGCGGAATTGCACGAGTTGACACAACGGTTTGCAGTTGAACAGCAACAAAAAAGCGCCGAAGAAGCGAAGTTGCAGACAAAGAAAAGTCAATGGGCCTCTTTACAAATCCAACGATTAAGCTTGTTACTTGAAGAGGGGGCACCTTGCCCAGTTTGTGGCTCTTTAGAACATCCAAAGCAACAAACTCATCAAGAAGTTTCCCTAGAAGAGATTGATCAAGCGGAACGGGAATTAACGGAAGTTGAAAAAACGGTTCAACGATTTACTGAAACGCTCTCTGCATTAGGGGCGGAAAAGCAACAGAAAGAAAGCCAATTACAAGAACAGGAAGCTGCGTATACTGAGGAACAAGAACAATTAGCAGCCCAGTTTGCTGACTTGCAGTTGCCGTTAACAGGACTAACTTTTTCACAAGTAACACCTGCAGAAATTGCGGAAGTTGAGTCGCAATTAGCTAAAGAAAAACAACGAATAGCACAAAAACTAACGGAAATTTCAGTCGAAAAGGACCATCTAGCGGAACTAGAAGAACAAGTAGCTGAAAATTCCCAACGCTTTGAAGTGCTCCGACAACAAGTAGAAACAATGCAACAAAGTCTGGAAAGAATCACTATCCAGCAGCAAATGATTGCTAGCCAATTATTGGATGCAACCGTCACATACGAAGAAATGACCAAACAACAAACTTTGCTTCAAGAAGAACTCTCTGCATTTGAACGTCAAAAAGAAAACGTGACGACACAAGGAGAAACCTTGAAGAAAGAAGAAATGATCCTTGAAAGTACCTTGACGCATTTGGAGAAAGAACAACAAACACTTCAACAAACAGTCGCGCAACTTGAGAGTCAGTTAAACGCAATTTTAACGGAACAAGGAGTGACAGAGGACCAATTGACGGAGTGGTTGAAAGAGGTACCGACACTAGAAAGTCAGCAAGAACAAATTTCTTTATTTGAACAAGAGCAAACCCAACTGACTATCCAACTCGCTGAAATTGAGAAAAAATTATCTAGTGATACGTTCCCAGAATTATCTTTAATCACCACAGAAATTGAACAAATAACACAACAAATTGAAGAACAAGAAAAAAAATACTATCAACTGCATGAAAAAATGCTGAACAACCAACAGTTGGTTCAAGAAATTAATGCGCAAAGAACAACAATTGAAGACAAGTTTGAGGAAGTTGCTGCACTACAACAGTTGGCAGATACGGTGAATGGCAATAATCCTAAAAAAATTAGTTTTGAACGGTATATGTTACAAACGTATTTAGAAAGAGTGCTGACAGTCGCTAATCAGCGTTTAGACCGCCTGACCAATAGTCGTTATCAATTTGAATTGAATCACGAAGCAGGCAGTTATCGGAATCAAACGGGGCTAGAAATCAATATTTATGATGACAATTCAGGGACGGTGCGCAGCGCTCACACGTTATCAGGCGGGGAAAGTTTTATAGCAGCGTTAGCTTTGGCACTTTCTTTAGCAGAAGTGATTCAAGAACAAGCAGGCGGAGTCTTAATTGATGCGTTGTTTATTGATGAAGGCTTTGGTTCCTTAGATGAAGAAGCATTGGAAATGGCAATGGAGGCGTTAGAAACGATTGAAAATGAAGGCCGCATGATTGGGATTATTAGTCATATTGGCGAATTAAAAGCACGAATTCCACAACAATTACAAATAAAAAGCAATGGGAATGGTCAAAGTACCGTTCACTATCAGCTAGCTTAGTAGAAGAGGAGGTGAGTCGATGAAATGGAGTATTCCAGAGCGAATCGTTGAACAAGGGCGCGAATATATGCAAGAAGGCCGGGTCTTATCTATCGTTCAAAATCCAGAAAAAAGGATCTGGTTGTCTGAGGTTTTAGGGGAAGAACTTTATCTTGTTGAATTGGATGGTACCGCCAAAGAACAAGATGTTTGTGAATGTCAATATTGGATGGAACATGGCTATTGCAAGCATACAGTGGCAGTTGAACTGGCACTGAAACAACGAGGCGTGTCAAGAATTATTCAAGCGAATCAAACAGTCAGTTTTGAGAAAACAAATCGATCAACAGCTGAAATGTTTACAAAAGGCTTTGCCAAATTAAGCAAACCTTCTGCCGAAGTTCCCTTGCAGCCTTTACGTTTAGAATTTCATTTAGATGTGATTGAAACGAATAATTACTATCCAGAATTATCAACGATTGGTCTTTCTTTAAAAATTGGTTTGGAAGGCACCAAACCTAAAACATATATTGTGAAAAATATTGGTGATTTTTTACAAGCATATGAAAAAGAAATGACTTTTATGGTGAATAAACAACACCAATTTACTTTGCTACATGATTCTTTTTCAATGGAGATTCAAGAAATTTTAACAGAACTTGCGGCAATTTATCATACCAGCCAATTATTAGGTGCAAACGGTATTCAAGTTAAAGGGAAAATCGACAAACGTTATCTATTATTACCAATTGATCGCAGTCAATCGTTAGTTGAAAAAATGAATCGAACGGGTCAGTTTATATTGATCAATCAAACTCATAAGTATCGCTATCTAACGTTCAAAGAAACCAGTTTGCCACTTACGTTTACAGTGCAAAAAACCGAGGAACAAAGCTTCAAATTAACTATTCAGAATCCTATTACAACGTTTCTAGCCCACTATCACTGGGCGATTGCGGATCAAACGGTTTATTTACTAACAGAAGAGCAGGAAGCCATCTACACCACGTTACTTCAATTAATGAAACGCTTGGAAGAGCCGTCAATTATTTATGAAAAAGAAACAGTTTCTGATTTATTTAGTGAAGTGTTACCATTATTGGAAAAAATTGGTCGAGTGTCTGTTGAAGAATCAGTTGAAGAATTAGTCGTCCATCATCCTTTAAAAGCAGTCTTTATTTTTAAGAAAATTAAAGGTCGGATTAACGCTCGGATTGACTATCACTATGGAGAAGTCATTTTCTCGACAAACCCGAAATATGCTCAATTACCTGAAGTTAATCAAGAAATCGTTCGAGATAAAGCAAAAGAAACAGCAATTAAACAGCAATTTCAACAGTTTTCCTATCAGCAAACAACCACAGGCTTTGAAAAAGTCTTACCTGCTGGAGAGTCCTTGTATTATTTCTTTAAAGCCGAGGTTCCAGCTTTCCGTCAATTAGGAGAAGTTCGGATGGGACGGAAATTACGGGAATTGTATTTAGATGCCCAGCATCATCAACCAACGATTGAAGTTGCGGAAGGGGATTCTTGGTTAGATATTCGGTTTGATGTCACTGGCATTGATGAAACCGAAATCGATGCAGTCTTGACTAGTCTGCTACGTAATGATGCTTTTTATACGTTAAAAAGTGGTGAAATTCTTGCTTTTGACTCAGAGGAATTTTTCCATACAAGTGCAATTTTAACGAAGCTGCGAAAAAATATGCATCAAGAAGACAATGTCATTCATGTGCCCAAAAATCAAGGTCTCATGATCGAAAGTTTATTAGAAGACAACGAGCGGGCACATTTTTCAGATTCCTTTAAAAAAATGGTCACGGATTTAACGCATCCAGAAAACTTTGAAGCGCAAGTCCCCAAAACCTTACAAGCAACGTTACGCCATTATCAAGAAACAGGGTATAAATGGCTGAAAATGCTTAGCCATTATCAATTTGGCGGTATTTTAGCTGATGAAATGGGTTTAGGGAAGACACTGCAAACCATTACCTATTTACTTTCGGAAAAAGAAGAAGAGCGCTTGAAAGGGACAGCTTTGATTGTCGCACCTGCAAGTTTAACCTATAACTGGTTAGCCGAAGTCAAACGTTTTGCGCCAACCTTAAATGTTCAAGTGGTTTCTGGCAACCGCCAAGAACGAGCAGCGCTTTTACAAAATAGCACTGAAGATATTCTGATTACTTCTTATGCAAGTATGCGACAAGATGTTCAGCTTTATCAGGAAATGCGTGTCGGCTATTTGATTCTAGATGAGGCTCAAATGGTTAAAAATAGTGGGACCAAAACGGCGCAAGCCTTAAAAAGTTTAAAAGTACCGCAACGTTTTGCATTAAGTGGCACACCAATTGAAAATAATTTAGATGAACTGTGGTCAATTTTCCAAATGATCTTACCGGGATTGTTCCCAGGCAAAAAAGCCTTTCGAGAAATTAAGCCGGAAGAAATTGCCAAAATGATTCAACCATTCATTTTACGACGAGACAAGAAAACGGTGCTCGCAGACTTACCAGAAAAAATTGAAAATAATATGTACAGTGTCTTAACAGAAGAACAAAAAACGGTTTATTTGGCCTATCTAAAACAAATGCAAGCAGATGTTAGTCAAATGGATCAGGCAACCTTCAAGAAAAATCGTATGAGTATTTTAGCAGGCTTGACCCGTTTACGACAAATCTGTTGCGATCCGCGTTTGTTTATTGAGGATTACACGGGAGGTTCTGGCAAAGTGGAACAAGTCAAAGACTTTTTAGTGGCTGCAAAAGAAAACAATCGTCGTGTTCTATTATTTTCTCAGTTCACAAGCATGCTTTCTATCTTAGAAAAAGAATTGAATGAATTAGGTTTAGAGACGTTCTATTTACGAGGAAGTACGAAGCCCCAAGATCGGTTAACGATGGCGAATGCCTTCAATGAAGGAGAAAAAGATGTCTTTTTAATTTCATTGAAAGCAGGGGGAACCGGACTAAATTTAACTGGTGCAGATACAGTTATTTTATACGATTTATGGTGGAATCCCGCAGTCGAAGAACAAGCGGCTGGTCGGGCGCACCGCATGGGACAAAAAAAGGTTGTTGAAGTGTGGCGGATGATTGCAGAAGGAACGGTTGAAGAAAAAATGAATTCCTTACAGCAAGAGAAACGCGAGCTGTTCCAAAAAGTGATTCAAGGAAATGAAGAGCAATTAGCGAAAATGACGGAAGAAGATATTCGCACAATTTTAAGCATTGGAGAATAGAAAAAAACCTAACTACATTTCAAATTTGAAGCGTAGTTAGGCTTTTTTATTTTTAAAGATTAAATAATTTCTCCACAGTCGGACAAAGTTCAGTGAAACAAGTGACTTCTGCAAGGTGTGATGCAGGTTGGCAACTTGGTAGTTCACGAGAGCGGTGGTTAAACCAAAGAGAATGCCAGCCACCATTACGTGCGCCTACAATATCATTGTCATAACTATCACCAACATATAAAGTATGTTCAGGTTCCATACAAAATTGATTACAGGCTAAATCAAAAATTTCCTTTTCAGGTTTTTGAAAACCCGTACTTTGAGAAATAATGATATTTTGGCTTGGAACCCATTTTTCAAGATTCAATTGTTTAACTTTTTTAAATTGATGGTCTGTTGGACCATTTGTAATAATCCCCATCGGAATTTCCTTTTCTTGTAAAGTATCAAGAAGCTTAGTAACTTCTGGATGCATCGTAATATTATCCAATTCTTCTTCATAAACTTGTTGGAAAATTTTTCCTTCTTCTTGTGAAATTCCTGGATAGTTTAGATCCTTTAATGTTTCATTCATCCGGAAAAACCGCATGAAATCTAGGGACCATTCATTGGCTAAAACTTTCGGAAACGTTTCATCGCTGTGGTGTCTAAAACGAAGATACAATTCATGCATATCCTCTGTCGCAACGTTCGGGAAAATTTTAGTCATCGCATTTCGAAAGGGTTGTTGCTGATCGTACAGCGTGTCATCAACATCAAAAACAATGGTTCTCATTTAACAAGTGCACCTCTTAACTTTTTTACAAAACTTTTCATATGTTATATTGTAGCTGATATTTTCACAAATAAATAGAGTATTTTTCACTGTATTTCAAGGTTTTTCGCAGAAATCAAAGCCTTGCGGGAAAAGACAATTATAGTTATTTTTACCGAAAAAATGGAAACGATAAATGAAAAAATATTCTGATAATGAAAAGTTTGTGAAAATGATTTTGAGTCAAAGTTACTTAAATAACATGCGTTCTGATAGAAGTTAGAATTTTGCAAGAGACCGTCTTTTTCCGTATAATGAGTGAGAATGAAGGGGGAGAGTTAAGGAGTTATGTTAAAGCGTTTTTTTGGGTATTATCGACCTTATCGTCGATTATTTATTTTGGATTTTGGGTGTGCCGTTTTTGCGGGGCTGTTAGAGTTGGCTTTTCCAGTAGCAGTCAACCAAGTAATTGATAAGATTATGCCAAAAGGAGATTTTCGCCTCATTGCATTAGCTAGTGCGGGCTTATTTGCATTTTATATAATCAATACGTTTTTACAATTTATTGTGGTTTATTTTGGTCATATGTTAGGCGTGAATATTGAAACAGATATGCGTGAAGAATTATATCAGCATCTTCAAACACAACCGTTTGAGTATTATGATAATCAAAAAACAGGGAAATTAATGAGCCGTTTGACCACTGATCTTTTTGAAATTTCGGAAGTGGCGCATCATGGTCCAGAAGACGTCTTTATTACGATTATGACGTTAGCAGGTTCTTTTTTATTAATGTTAACCATTCACGTGAAATTAGCCATCGCTACGTTTATTTTATTGCCATTTATCACGATTGCGCTAGGCTATTTTAATAAAAAAATGACAAAAGCGAATACGGATATTTACGATAATTTAGGTGAATTTAATGCTGGGATTGAAGCGTCAGTAAGTGGGATACGTGTCACGCAATCTTTTGCAAATGAACCATTTGAACGAAAACAGTTTAATTATTTAAATCAAATGTATCGAAAATCGAAATTATATTTTTATAAGGTGATGGGTGTCAGTTCCGCCTATAATTACTTATTAATTCGTCTGATAAATTTATTTTCATTAATTTTTGGTGCGTATTATACAATTAAAGGAGAAATTACAGAAGGTCAGTTTGTAGGATTTATTTTATTAGCCAATATTTTTATTCGGCCGATTGAAAAAGTCAATAATATGATTGAAAGTTATCCCAAAGGATTTGCTGGTTTTAAACGTTTTACGGAAGAAATGGACAAACAACCGGCCATCAAAGATTTGCCAGGAGCTGTTGCTGTTTCGCATTTAGAAGGAATGATTGCCTATAAAGATGTTTCATTTGCTTATGAAGATGGCACAAAAGTTTTAGACCATATCAATTTAAAAATTCAACCTGGTGAAACCGTTGCTTTCGTTGGACAAAGTGGTTCAGGAAAAACGACCTTGTGTAATCTGTTGCCTCGTTTTTATGAAGTCAGTAGTGGTGAAATTACGATTGATGGTAGAAATATCCAGCAAATGACCTTGGCTTCATTACGTAAGCAAATTGGAATTGTTCAACAAGATGTGTTTTTATTCCCTGGAACATTACGAGAAAATATTGCTTATGGGAATTTAAATGCTACAGAAATAGACATTCAGCAAGCGGTGAAATTAGCACATTTAGAACATGTAATTCAGCTAATGCCAGATGGCTTGGACACAATTATTGGCGAACGTGGCGTGAAATTATCGGGCGGTCAAAAGCAACGAGTGGCAATTGCGCGAATGTTCTTGAAGAACCCGCCGATTTTAATTCTAGATGAAGCGACTTCTGCATTAGATACAGAAACAGAGCAAGTGATTCAAGAGTCATTAAACTCGTTAGCTGACGGGCGAACAACATTAATTATTGCCCACAGACTGGCAACGATTAAACATGCTGATCGAATAATCGTGGTTAGTGACCAAGGAATTTTAGAAGATGGAACACATGAAACTTTGTACGCGCAAAGAGGACACTATCGTCGCTTGTACGATGCTCAATTTAGAACATAAAAAAAACCGCGAATAAAAATTCGCGGTTTTTTTTTTTGTTTAGTTAGCGCCGAACTTTTCTTCCCAAACCAACAGCATTTTTCATTCGTTGAAGTGTTTTGTTGGCTACCTGGCGAGCGTTTTCTGCGCCCTCATCTAAAATCATATCTAATTCTTCTGAAGCTAGAAGCTCTTGGTAGCGCACTTGAATAGGTTCTAATAAGGCAACCACTGCTTCTGCTAAATCTGCTTTGAAGTCTCCATAGCCTTTGCCTTCGTAAGCTTGAACAAGCTCCTCAACAGTTTGACCTGTCGCAGCAGAATAAATATTTAGTAAGTTAGTAATGCCAGGTTTTTCTTCTTTATTATATTCAATTACACCAGTTGAATCAGTTACAGCAGAGCGTATTTTTTTGCGAATCACTGCTGGCTCATCAAGCATTGAAATAAAGCCCTTCACATTTGTATCAGACTTACTCATCTTTTTCGTTGGTTCTTGTAAGCTCATAATTCGACTACCTTGCTCAGCGATTTTTACTTCAGGCATCGTTAAAATTTCTTGATTTTTTTGGGCGTAACGTTTGTTGAAGCGTTCCACAAAATCACGTGTTAATTCTAAATGTTGTTTTTGATCATCTCCGACTGGCACTAAGTCAGCGTTGTACAACACGATATCACCAACCATTAATGGAGGGTATGTTAAAAGACCAGCGCTTACGCCAGCACGACCATTTTTTTGAGATTTATCTTTAAATTGTGTCATTCGCTCTAACTCACCAATAGAAGTATTGCACTGAATGATCCAACCAGCTTCTGCATGGGCACTCACTTCAGACTGTATGAAAATTGTTGCTTTTTGTGGGTCTAAACCAACCGCTAGGTAAAGAGCTGCTAAGCTACGAATTTGCTGGCGTAGCTTTTGCGGTTCTTGGGGAACGGTAATGGCATGTTCATCTACAATACAAAAATAACAATTGTATTCATTTTGTAATTCGATAAATTGTTTCATTGCACCAATGTAATTTCCGATTGTCGGAGTACCACTGGGCTGAATACCAGAAAAAATTGTTTTCATTAAATAACCACCTGACTTTAGACTTAAGATAGTGAATAGTTCTATTATACATTTTATTAGAAAAAAATACATGGGAACTTCTTGAAAAATCACCAAGAGAAGTAAATTATAACAGCAACCATAAAAATAGAAAACTGTATTACTTTTTTACAGAATCATAACGAATATCCATAAAATTTCATAAAAATTAACCCTAATTTTACACGGATGTAATGAAGGAAAAATAAACAAAGTTAATAAAAAATGTTTAAAAACCCCTAGTATTTTTATTAGAAATTAGGTATACTGGTTTTAAATAGAGGAACAGTACAGTTCCCTGTTTCAGAAACGCGATGATTCGCGAAAAGGAGTGATGCACAATGTTGACACTTTATACTTCCCCGAGTTGCACGTCATGTCGTAAGGCTAGAGCCTGGTTGCAAGAGCACGAAATTCCTTTTAAAGAAAGAAATATTTTTTCTGAACCTTTAAATATTGAGGAATTAAAAGCAATTTTAATCATGACAGAAGATGGAACAGAAGAGATTATCTCTACTCGCTCTAAAGTTTTCCAAAAATTAAATATGGATTTGGACGAGCTTCCACTTCAAGATTTATTAGAGTTGGTTCAAGAAAACCCTGGATTGTTGCGTCGGCCAATTATGATTGATGAGAAAAGATTACAAGTCGGTTTTAACGAAGATGAAATTCGTCGATTCTTACCAAGAGATGTTCGACAACTGGAATTGCGCCAAGCACAATTAATGGCAGGTTTATAAAAAATATAAAATTTTGTTCTTTATTTGTTAATTGTAATAAAGAACGATTCATATGAATTTAGGGCCAGGGATTTTTATCTCTGGCTTTTTAATACATATTTAGAACTTGTATTCATTTGATTTGGCAGAACGTGGTCAAGGAAAAATAGTATCTTTTTTGGAGAGACTGCGTTAAGATGAAGAGGTAGAAGGAGCGAAAAACTAATCGTTAAAAAAGTTCAAAGTTTATAAAACGTTCGCTAGTTTTCGAGGATTTACAGACTTTCCACTTTACTTTTGTGTAGTTTTCGCTACAATGAACGTAAGAAGTTTCCTGATTGAAGCAAAGAGAGGTGTAGCGCTATGGAAATGGAACATATTAATGAAAATACGATTCGTGTGTTAATTGGCAACGAAGACCTGGCGGATAGAGGGATTACTTTTCTTGACTTACTAGGAAACCACAAAGATGTTGAAAATTTCTTTTATAGTATTTTAGAAGAAGTTGATGTCGAAGATGAATTCCAAGGTAGTGAAGCAGTCACTTTCCAAGTCTTGCCTAAAAATGATGGCTTAGAACTGTTTATTAGTAAAAATGTCGCTATGGACGACTTGTCTTCCTTAGAAGGTCTGAGCGAAGTCAATGCAGATGTTAGCGAATTAATTCGCAAACAAATTGAAGCAGACAAAGCAGCCGCCGATGAACTTGATGAGATGGAAGCCACAGATGAAACAAACAGAAATGTAATCTTTGAATTAGATAATTTTGAAGCGATGATCCAATTATCCAAAGAAGTCTTCATGCAATCTGTTTTGACTAACTTATACACGTACAACGATCGTTATTACTTACAAGTTTTGTTCTTAACCGATGAATTAGAAAAAACAAATGTTGACAATGAAATTGCACAGATTTTAGAATTTGCTCATAAAACAACTGTCACTCAGGATACTTTAGTCGAATATGGCACTTGTATTATGGAACGCAGTGCGCTGGAATTAACACGTTATTACTTTAATGATTAAGCAAAAAAGCAAAAACTTTCGAGTTTTTGCTTTTTTTTTTGATGAAAATTAAGAAACTTTGCGTAGTTTATTTATGAGAGGTGAAAATCATGTTAACAGCTTTAACGGCAGACAACCAAGAATTATTTTCTTTAATCGATTGCTCGATTGATGAATTAGCACAGATACGAAGCGAACAAGCTTTTGTGTGTCCAATGTGTCATCAATCGGTCATTTTGAAGGCAGGCCCCATTAAAATACCCCATTTTGCTCATCGTAAAAAGAATAGTTGTTGGTACGAAGCAGAAGCTGAAACAGAAGAACACCTCCGCTTGAAGCAGCTTTTTGCGGAAAAGTGTTTACGCGAAAAGCTGTCCTTTCAAGTTGAGGCATACTTACCCACCTTGAAGCAACGCCCAGATTTACTCATTGGGAAGATAGCCATTGAAATTCAATGTAGTCCATTGCCAATTAAACGTTTGGTGGAACGGACGGAGACTTATCAAACTCATGGCTATCAAGTTGTTTGGATTTTAGGTGAACGATTAGTGCCTAAAGACAAGCTCACGCAATTAACGAAACAATTTCTTTACTTTTCGGAGTCCTTGGGGTTTTATTTATGGACGGCCAATAAGAAACAAGAACGAATAGAGTTACTTTGTCATATTGAAGAGAGTCAATGTCAACAATTTTATAGAAGAAAACAATCATGGGATTTTTACGAAAAAAAATTACTAGAAATCATCCAACTACCGACTGCTAATTTAAATTTACTGCCAGGTAGACAGCATACTGGTCAATTGATGCATGATTATTATCAAAAATTGACTCAACAACTTGGTTACAGAAATGCTCAGTTGCTTAGAACACAAAGCTTTTTATACACGAAAGGTTGTCACCTTCTCCAGTTACCTCCTTGGTTTTACTATCCTGGATTGAAGCTATTACCTTCTTCTGAAGAAGATATTCATTTAAAAATGCTTGTTTGGGAAGCACTAAAAACCAAAGAAGGGCGTTTAGTGACCAAACAGGAACTATGGCGTATCTTGGAAGCTAGTTTTTTGGAAGAAGGGAACTTTATTTGGCAACCACTGCCGAATATTGGCTTAAAAAAGCTTTTTAAAATCGTGGGGAATAGCTTATTGAGCTGGTTACAAGAATGTTATGTGTTAATTAAAGTAAACAATAAGTACCTAATAACTAGTATTTTCCTAAGAGAAGATCCTGAAAAGCTCGTTCATTGGCTAAAAAAAGTGAAAAAACAACATTTTTTTAGTCACACGTGTTAAATTATGATAGTATAATGAGTAAAACGTTTCTTAAAGGAGAGTAAACTATGAGCGAAATTAAACAATTACCAACACGTGATGAAGTTCCAACTCCATTGACTTGGGATTTAACCAAAATTTTTAAAGATGATGCTGCTTTTGATGTTGCGTATAATCAGTTGACAGAGGAGCTAAATCAAGCAGAGTCATTTAAAGGTACCTTAGGGAATGGCGCAGAAGCTTTTCTAGCTGCGTTAGAATACGTTTTAGATGTCTATCGAAAAGTGGAAACATTATATGTCTATTCTCATTTAAAAAATGATCAAGACACTACAAATACAGCTTACCAAGCTTTATATGCCAGAGCTAGTTCTTTATATGCACAAGTTAGTGAAGCTGTTTCTTGGTTTGACCCAGAGGTTTTAACATTAAGTGATGAACAAATTTGGGGATATTTTGAAGAGCAGCCGAAATTAGCTGTTTATCGTCACTATATTCAAAATATTTTAGATGAACGTCCCCATGTTTTATCGATGGAACAAGAAGCTTTACTGGCGGGGGCTAGTGAAATTTTTGGTGCCTCAAGTAATACATTTTCAATTTTAAATAATGCAGATTTAGAATTTCCAACTGTGCAAAATGCTGAAGGCGAAACGATTCAACTTTCTCATGGCGTTTATGGTCAATTAATGGAGAGTGTCGATCCATCTGTTCGTGAAGCAGCATTTAAAGGGTTGTACAAAGTGTACAAACAATTTAGAAATACATTAGCCTCAACTTTAGGTGCACATGTTAAAACGCATAATTATAAAGCAAAAATTAGAAATTATGATTCTGCTCGGGCAGCCTCTTTAGCAAGTAATCATATCCCTGAAAGTGTTCACGAAACATTAGTAGCTGTAGTAAATAAACATTTACCTTTGCTACATCGTTATGTAAAATTAAGAAAAAAATTATTAAACGTAGAAGAATTACACATGTACGACTTGTATGCGCCTTTGCTAGGTGAAGCACCAATTCGTTACAGCTATGAAGAAGCAAAAGAAAAAGCAATTGAGGCTTTAAAACCACTAGGTGAAGACTATTTATCTATTGTTAAAGAAGCTTTTTCAAGTCGTTGGATTGATGTGATTGAAAATCAAGGAAAACGAAGCGGCGCATATTCTTCAGGAGCTTATGATACAGCCCCATACATTTTAATGAATTGGCATGATAGTTTGGATCAACTATTTACATTAGTCCATGAGATGGGCCATAGTGTTCATAGTTACTATACAAGAAATAATCAGCCGTATGTTTATGGCGACTATTCAATTTTCTTAGCTGAGATTGCTTCAACCACAAATGAAAATATTTTAACAGAATATTTATTACAAACAGAAACAGATCCTAAAGTACGTGCGTATGTCTTAAATCACTATTTAGACGGCTTTAAGGGAACCATTTTCCGTCAAACGCAATTTGCGGAATTTGAACATTTTATTCACACGGAAGATGCTAAAGGCACGCCATTAACGAGTGAATATTTGAGTGAGTATTATGGCGAGCTCAATGCTAAATATTATGGACCAGAAGTAGTTAGAGACGAAGAAATCAGTTACGAATGGGCGAGAATTCCCCATTTTTATTACAATTACTATGTTTATCAATATGCAACTGGCTTCTCAGCCGCTTCGGCATTGTCTAAACATATTTTAGCTGAAGAAGAGGGAGCTTTAGAGAACTATCTTAACTACTTGAAAGCAGGAAGTAGTGACTTCCCAATTGAAGTGATGAAAAAAGCGGGCGTGGATATGACGCAAGCCGCGTATATCGAAGATGCAATGAAAGTTTTTGAAGAACGTTTAACGGAATTAGAAGCTTTGGTTGAAAAATTATAGACAAAAAAGTGGGCTATAAGTCGAAATGACTTATAGCCCACTTTTTAACTCTTAAGATAATCAGTTAACCGCTTTTCTCGCAGCATCTTTTTTATAATAAATGTAAATGTCCATTTGGAAAATGATAATTGGAGCGACGTTTAAATTCAAAGGTTGCGTCACCTTGGTCCAGCAACGGTTCGTTATGTGGATGGACACGACAAAGTTGTTTAATTTCATCCATGTTTTCAAAATTTTCGACTAAAATGCCGAAATCGTTCTCGCAAGTATAGTTGTAAACGACTGCGGTAGGATGTTGTTTAATCCCCATTTCTCGAGCAACTTTTTGGTCGGTTTGGAAAGATTCTTTGACAAAATCTGATTGTCGGTCTTTACGATACATATCAATATCCCCGCCGGCCGCTAGAAGTAGTTCTTCTGATAACTCAGGAGAGTAAGCTAGACCGTCTTCAGCTACTGCTTTTTGTAGGCCAATCAACAATTGTCGGCCTTTTTTTCGGCCTTGTAACTGTGCTGCTTTATAGTCAAGAGCGGCTGAGTATAAATCTTCAAAAATTCGATTCCGTCGTTTAATGTCATTAATCGGAATATGTTGACGACTCAAAAATTCATTGATCGTTTTCATGTTTAATAAAGGAATAAAGCGCAATTGTATTTTCTTCTTGTCGTTAACAGACAATTGTATAATTTCTTTTTCAATTTCTAAACAGACGCCGCCTAAAGGATTGACGAACAAATAAATTTCAACCATTCATACTTCCTCCAATGCCATGCTTTTTCAAATACAGGTGCCAGAACGTCAGTGCTTCGAATACTAAGGGGCAGTGGTCCGCATCATGCGTTGAATCTTGTTAGGTGCAAGCGTAATGGGAATGTTCAAATCAGCCATTAATGTTTGAAACGCTTGCTTGCCGCTTTCAGCTTCAGTAACTTCTAACTCTAATTCAAAATCGTGCTGTTGGTTATACCAACTTTCGTCTAACGCAAGTAGTCCTTGAGGAATTTGTTTTTCTGCACGTGCTGTTTTTAATGAACCAATTAAATGGATCGAGGCGATTTCAATACCTAATTCTTGTAATTTCTTCGCCACAGCCCCCTCAGTAGGGAGTTGATTCCTTTTGATAAAGTGGTTCGCCGTCTCAAGCGATAAAGGGTCATTGATTTCTAATAATCCTTCTGGCGCAGGAACTTTTAAGGTTAACTCACCACGATCTGCTAATACGCGAATTCTTAAGCCCATTCGTTGTGCTTTTAATTGAAAATCGTCCGTATCAAAATAATGATTTGTTTGCGTAAAAAAGTCCGTTTTTTGAATAGCAAAATGGTCGATTAATCGTTTGAAATCTTGCGGACTAACTAATGTTTTAAATTCAATTTCTAAGTGCTCACTCATGGGGTTCTCTCTCTTTCTTAAATCACTCCAATTTTCACATATTATATAGGTTTCCGTCAAGAAAAGTGGTCTTCTCTGTGAAAATTTTTTCTAATGAAAGGCGTTTGGAAATCAAATAGCGAATAACACCCTATTTTAGGGAGGACTGTGGTAAAATAATCAGTGAATGAAATTCAAGGAAATTGAGGGATCTACCATGGAACGAGAGTGGGAGCTGTTTTTAGCGCCATATGAACAGGCGGTCAGCGAATTAAAAGTAAAACTACGAGGTATTCGTAAACAATTTCGGGAGCAAGATAAACACATACCAATTGAATTCGTTACAGGACGTGTGAAACCAGTAGATAGTATTTTGACCAAGACGGCTATTCGGCATATTCCTTTAAATCGGATTGAAGAAGAAATGCAAGACATTGCTGGTTTGCGGATTATGTGCCAATTTGTGGAAGACATTTACCAGGTAGTCGCACTTTTAAGAAATCGTAAAGACTTAAAAATTGTGGAAGAACGGGACTACATTGAAAATAAAAAAGAAAGTGGCTATCGTTCGTACCATGTGGTGGTGGAATACCCTGTGCAATTAGTCACCGGGGAAAAGATTATTTTGGCCGAAATCCAAATTCGGACACTCTCCATGAATTTTTGGGCAACGATTGAACATTCTTTGAATTATAAATATCAAGGTGTCTTTCCTGAAGAAATGAAAGAACGCCTTCAGCGAGCGGCAGAGGCAGCCTATTTATTAGATGAAGAAATGTCATCTATTCGTGAAGAAATTCAAGAAGCACAACATTACTTCTCTCATGGCCGTGGATTGCTAGAAAACGAATACTATAAGCAAATTAAAAACGAAACACCAGAAAATCAGTAAAGGAGTCTGCTTATGAAAGTGGCGATTGTTCATAACTCGGAAGAAAAATCGAAACAAGTCACAAAACAACTGACAACACTATTAGAGCAAAACCAAATTCAAATAGACAATCGTCAACCTGAAATTGTGATTTCAGTCGGCGGAGATGGTACGCTTCTTTCCGCTTTTCATCGATTTAATCATCTGTTAAACGAAGTAAGTTTCTTAGGTGTACATACCGGACACTTGGGTTTCTATACAGATTGGCGTGATTATGAATTAAAAGAACTAGTTGAGAGTTTGTGTATTCATCGTGAAAAAAGTACGAGTTATCCATTATTAGATGTGCGGATTCGGTTTAGAGATGGGAAACCAGATAAACATTTTTTAGCATTAAATGAATCGACAATTAAACGAGGAAACCGGACGATGGTGGGCGATGTGTTTATTAAAGACGAACTGTTTGAACGATTTCGTGGTGACGGGTTGTCGATTTCGACCCCAACCGGCTCTACTGCGTATAATAAAAGTATTGGTGGAGCTGTTTTGCATCCTAGCATTAATGCGTTTCAGTTAACCGAAATCGCCTCCTTAAACAATCGTGTCTTTCGAACATTGGGTTCACCGATTGTAATCGCACATACGGAGTGGCTGGAGATTAAATTACAGGAAAGCGATGATTATTTTGTCACGGTGGACCAATTAGATATTTATCAAGAAAATATCGCTTCTGTCTGCTATCGAATTGCAGACGAACGGATTCATTTTGCCTCTTATCGGCACATGCATTTCTGGCATCGAGTGAAAGATGCCTTTATTGGTGAGGATTAATTAAACGATGGAATTTCAATGGACATATGACAAAGAAACAACACAACAAGTGAAATATTTTTTAAAGGAACAAGGCGTTTCAAAAGGGTTATTAGCTAAGGTGAAATTTCAAGGTGGTAAAATCCAAGTGAATGGGACCGTTCAAAATGCCATCTATCCTTTACAAACTGGCGATGTCGTTAAAATGACGATTCCAGATGAAGCGGAACATGAGACATTATTAACAGATGATGAACCGATTGAAATTGTGTTTGAAGATGATCATTTTTTAGTAGTTAATAAGCCCGCTGGCATTGCTTCGATACCTGCTCAGTATCATCCTTCAGGAACGATGGCGAATCGTGTTAAGGGCTATTACAAGCGTCAAAATTACGTGAATCAAGTTATTCATGTCGTGACTCGTTTAGATCGAGATACTTCTGGGCTGATGTTATTTGCGAAACACGGCTTTGCTCATGCTTTAATTGATCAAGAATTACGAGAAAAAAAGGTGACAAAAATTTATTATGCTCTTGTTGGTGGAGCGATTGAGCAGTTAAACGAGCATCAATTGATTGAAAAGCCAATTGGGCGCGACTTGTCCTCTTTATTAAAACGTCAAGTTATCGAAACGGGTCAATTTGCTAGTACAGAATATTGGCTCGCAAAAAGAGGAGCCCAAGCAGCAGCTGTGCGCATTCAGCTTCATACAGGACGAACACACCAAATTCGGGTACATTTTGAAGCAATTGGCTGTTCATTGTTAGGGGATGAGATGTATCATGGAAAGATGGATCAAGGAATTGAGCGGCAAGCGTTGCATTGCATGGAACTGATTTTTACTCATCCTTTTACCAAAGAAACGGTTCATCTGATTTCCCCACTAGCGGAGGATATGAAAAGTGTAGATGATACGTTATAATAATAAAGAGGCAGGAGGGGAAAGTGTAAGATGAATGAAGGCCAAGAAATGGAAGAGCAATTTGCCCTTCTTTTAGAAACGCTAAAAAATCAACAAATGAACGAATTTCGTGAGCTATTTTTAGCGTTACACATTTATGAACAAGGACAATTTTACCAATCGTTAGATGAAAAAGACCGACAACATTTATACAATTACCTATCTCCGAAAGAATTAGCGGATATGTTTGATGTTATCGAAGAAGATAATGAGAATATGAAAGATTATTTAGCTGAAATGCGCCCAAGTTATGCAGCAGATATGTTAGCTGAGATGTATACCGATAATGCGGTGGATTTACTAAATATGTTAGATAAAAGTCAAAAGGCGAAATATCTTAGTTTGTTAAGTAGTGAAGAAGCAGGCGAAATTAAAGAGTTACTTCATTACGAAGATGAAACTGCTGGGGCGATTATGACCACCGAATTTGTTTCGATTGTGGCGAATCAAACAGTGCGTTCTGCGATGTACGTCTTAAAGAATCAAGCGGACATGGCAGAAACAATCTATTACGTTTACGTAGTCGACCAAGAAAATCATTTAGTCGGCGTTATTTCGTTGCGGGATTTAATTGTTAATGATGATGATACCTTGATTGCTGATATTTTGAATGAACGGGTTATTTCAGTTCATGTTGGCGATGACCAAGAAGATGTCGCGCAAACAATTCGTGACTATGACTTCTTGGCTGTGCCAGTTACAGATTATGATGATCATTTGTTGGGGATTGTAACAGTTGATGATATTATTGATGTTATTGATGATGAGGCCGCTAGCGATTACTCTGGTTTAGCCGGGGTCGACGTTGAGGAAGTTAGTGAGAACCCTTTAAAAGCCGCTTCTAAACGATTACCTTGGTTAATTACGCTGCTGTTTTTAGGGATGTCTACGGCCTCGTTAATCAGTAATTATGAGTCTTTAGTTAGCGAAGCGAGTATTTTAGCCGTTTTTATTTCTTTAATTACCGGAACAGCCGGCAATGCCGGGACACAATCATTGGCGGTCGCGGTACGCCGTTTGGCTATGAAAGATGAAAAGGATAGTAATTTTGGTCGCTTAATCTTAAGTGAAGTGCTCACGGGACTAGTGACGGGGGCTGTGACAGGTTTAACCATTATGATTGTGGTTGGCGTGTGGCAACATAATCTTCCGCTTGGATTTGTGATTGGGATGGCAATGCTCTGTGCAATTACTGTGGCGAATTTAGCAGGGAGTTTAATCCCAATGTTAATGGATAAATTAGGGTTTGATCCCGCAGTTGCCAGTGGTCCGTTTATTACTACCTTAAGTGATTTAACCAGTGTATTAATTTATTTCAATATTGCCAGCATGTTTATGCGTTATTTTGTTTAAAAAATTGCACTTATTTATCATGAGACTGAGGTAAAAGGATTCGTTGGTTTGCTTGAAATCAAAAAAGTGAGATAGCCGTTGCTACGACGGCTACCTCACTTTTTTAGATACAAGAAATTAAACAATTTTTGTGCCATGGACTTCTGTGACTTTTAAAGTGTCCATCACAGTTTGAACGTTTTCTGTGGAAATACCGCCACCTGGTAAAATAAGAATCCGTTGATCTGCGTAGGCAATTAATTCTTTTAAATGATCAAAGTTGTCTTCGATAGGGGTACCAGCTGGCCCACCATGAGTTAAAATACGCGTCACACCACGCTCAGCTAACCAGTCGATCGCCTTAAATTGGTTTTCTTTCGACAAGGCATCAAAAGCCATATGGAAAGTGATTTGCAAGCCTTCAGCTGTTTCAATGAATAAGTCCAAAGCTTCTTCATCTAACCAACCGTCCTCAGTTAAACAGCCAATAACAATGCCGTCGGTTCCTAATTTCTTTGCTTCGATTAAATCGGTATGCATAATTTTTAATTCAATATCATTATAGACAAAATTGCCGCCACGAGGACGAATGATTGTCATCACTGGTACAGAATGTTCGCCAGCGTATGCTAAGACTTCTTCAATAACACCAGTACTTGGCGTCGTTCCACCTACGGCTAAGTTATCGCATAATTCGATGCGATTCGCACCTTTTTGAATGGCTTGGGGAATCTTAGTGAAATTTTCGGCACAGAATTCTTTAATCATTTCTTATCGCTCCTTGCTTTTTCTTCACAGGCATTGTACCATAATTCTGCTTACTACCATAGCCCTGAAAAAAAGAGTGCAACTTTTTATAAGAGAAAATGTTCATTTGATGAACGTAAGGAGTTTTAAATGTTAAAGAAAATTGAACGAGCACAACAATTATTGAAAAAAGAAGCAGCCGTATTTCGCTGTCCAACTTGTCATGAACCAATGCATGTAGAAGGGGTTGGTCTGATTTGTCAACAGAGGCATCAATTTGATTTATCCAAGAAAGGCACGCTATACTTTCTAAATCATGGCGTTCAGACAGAATATAATAAAAAAATGTTTACTTCTCGAGGAAAAATGATTCAAAGTGGCATGTACGCACCTGTTTTAAACAAAATTATGCACTATCTTCCTCGAAATAAAACAGTAGTCGATGTTGGTTGTGGTGAAGGGAGTTTTCTAGCTGAGTTAAGTCAAGCAGGCTTATCTGGACTGAAAATCGGGTTTGATTTATCAAAGGAAGGAATCTATTTAGCAAGTAATCAACCAATTGATGCGTTTTGGTGTGTGGCGGATTTAACGAATTTGCCATTTGCGAATGAAGGGCTTGATACGATTTTGAATATTTTTTCTCCTTCACATTATCAAGAATTTCGGCGAGTACTAAAAGCTGACGGGACTGTGATTAAAATTATTCCTGAAGAGAATTATTTAAAGGAATTACGAGCGGCTTTTTATCCCAATGACGAAAAGAAACAAAGTTATTCCAATCAAAAAGTAGTCCAACGTTTTGCCGAGGAATTAGCAGTAGAAGTAGATGAACGAATAACTTATTGCTTTGACATTCCGGAGGAAAGACGGTTGGATTTATTAGAAATGTCGCCATTAGAGTGGCAAGTTTCTCAAGAAGTTAAAGCCGAGCTACAACAGCGACCATTGGAAAAAATCACGATTGACGTCCGCTTGTTAGTAGGTCGTAAAAGATAGACTTTTTTGTGAAGAAAATCCTAAAAAAGTCTTGCAATAAAGTGACATTGGTGTTATATTACTTACAAGTTGTTTTTTCATTGGTTTTTATCAGGGTCCTGTTCTGATAAAAGTTAGTGAAGAGACCTTCACTAACGTAACGACTCGCCGTGCTAGACACCGAGACGGTACGTTTTTTTTATTGGTTAGAATAGCTGCCGCCTGACATCATCGCGTCATGCGGTTTTTTTTTGAAAATAAGTATTGTGGGCGCTATTTATTTTGAATTTATGCTAAAATGAACACGATTGATATTTGAGGAGCTGAAGATAGTTGACGAACCATATTGTTTTATTTGAACCACAAATTCCAGCAAATACTGGAAATATTGCACGGACATGTGCAGCGACGAATACACCGTTGCATTTAATTGAACCTTTAGGATTTTCAACAGATGATAAACACTTAAAACGTGCCGGATTAGATTATTGGAATGATGTAAATATTACGTATCATAAAGATTTGGCTGCCTTTTTAGCCCATGTGGCAGGCAAACACTTGCATTTAGTAACCAAATTTGCTCACCAAACATACAGTGAGGTCAATTATAATGATGGCGAGGACCATTATTTCCTTTTTGGAAAAGAAACAACGGGCTTACCAGAAACGTTTATGCGAGAAAACGAAGAAAAGTGTATCCGAATTCCTATGAATGATGAACATGTGCGCTCACTGAATCTTTCTAACACTGCCGCACTAATTGTTTATGAAGCCTTACGTCAGCAAAATTTTCCGAACTTAGAACTGACGCATCATTATGAAAATGATAAATTGGATTAAAAAAAGTTAAGACAGTAACGCTTTTTTTCAAAAATGTCAGAAGAAAGTGGTTTTATTTATACTGTTGCCCAATTTTCAAGCCTAGAACAAAAAACAATTTAGATTTTTGTTCTAGGCTTATTTTGCTTGGATTACTAGAAACTTCCATGGATATTTTCGCAGGGAAGTGATAAACTAGAAAGACATATGAAGAGATAAAGAAGTTTGGAGAAGTTACATGAAATTATATTTTACACGACATGGAAAAACTGAATGGAATCAACAGAAACGATTTCAAGGAATGACAGGAGATTCGCCGTTATTATCAACTAGTTATGACGAAATTAAACAATTAGGCCAATATTTACAAGATATTCCGTTTGAAAAAATTTATTCTAGTCCGCTATTACGTGCCAAAAATACTGCGCGAGGAATTCAACAAGAATTGACTCATCCAGTTGAAATTGTTTATACAGATACCTTAAAAGAATTAGGTTTAGGTCGTCTAGAAGGACAATATATTGAAGAAATGCGTAATTTTTATGGAGAAGAATTAGATCATTTACGGCATCGTTTAGATTTGTATGATCCAACAATTTTTGATGGTGAACCAATCGAGCAAGCGATTCAACGGATTTCAGAAACAGTTGCTGAAGCGGCGAAGCAGCACGAAGGTCCAGTTCTATTTGTCGGACACGGAGCAGCCTTGACAGCGGCAATCCAAGCGATGACTGGTAAACCATTATCAGAATTACGGACAATGGGCGGGCTGTTAAACAATAGCCTTTCAATCCTTGAAACCAAAGAGGCATCAAGGAACATGCCGTACGACTTAACATTATGGAATGATACGTCTTTTTTAGCTAAAGAAAAATCACAATAAGCGCACAACAGAAAGGAGGGCTTGTAGTGGTAACACTTTTTGGTGAGGACGAAGAAAAAGCCTTTATTGTTGGAACTGTACAAGCAATCTTTTTTGAAAATCCCAGTAATTTTTATAAAGTCGTTCTTGTAAATGTGACCGATACAAATACAGATTATTTAGAAAAAGAAATTGTAGTAACTGGAAGTTTTGGCCAAGTTCAAGAAGAGGAACCCTATCGTTTCTTTGGTCATTTTGTGGACCATCCTCGTTATGGCAGACAGTTTCAGGTGGATAGTTATCAGCAAGAAAGACCGACTTCGGCTAGTGGGGTGGTTAACTATTTATCAAGTGACAAATTTCCTGGCATTGGTAAACGAACAGCTGAAAAAATTGTTGAAGTATTAGGGGAAAGTGCGATTGACCGAATTATTGATGACCCGAGTGTTTTGGAAGAAGTTACTGTTTTAAATGAAAAAAAACGTCAAGTAATCGTCGAAACAATTCGCTTGAATCACGGGATGGAGCAAGTGATTGTGGGACTAAATCGATACGGCTTCGGTAGTCAGTTAGCTTTTTCAATTTATCAAACGTATCAAGAAGAAACCCTTTCTGTGATTCAAGAAAATCCCTATCAGTTAGTTGAAGATATTGAGGGAGTCGGATTTAAACGAGCGGACAATATTGCTGAACAAATCGGCATTCAGGCGGATTCTGCTGTTCGAATTCGAGCGGCGATTTTACATGAAGTGTTTGAACACTCCATTCGCTCAGGCAATACGTATGTTCAAGCAGATGTTTTGTTAGAAGAAGCGATTCGGACCTTGGAAGCAAGTCGCCCAGTGGAAATCTCACCTGATCAAGTGGCCAATGAAATCATTACGTTAGTCGAACATGGAAAAATCCAACAAGAAGAGACTAAACTTTTTGAGAACAGTCTCTATTTTTCTGAATGGGGCATTGGTACTTCGATTCAGCGTTTACTTTCTCGTAAAAAAGAAATTCATTACGAGGAAGAAGAAGTCCAAAAAAATATCCGAATGATTGAGAAACGTTTAAATATTCAGTATGGCGACTCGCAACAAGCAGCGATTGAAGAAGCGATTAAATCGCCGTTATTTATTTTAACTGGAGGGCCCGGAACAGGGAAAACAACTGTTATTAATGGGATTGTCTCGTTGTTTGCGGAGCTAAATGGTCTTTCATTAGATCTCAAAGACTACACGCAGGAGATGTTTCCAATCTTGCTAGCGGCGCCAACTGGGCGAGCAGCGAAACGTATGAACGAAACGACAGGTTTACCTGCAAGTACCATCCATCGTTTGTTAGGCTTGACAGGTCGTGAAAAAAATCCGAGTTTAACCGCCAAAGAATTAGAAGGCGGTTTGCTAATTGTAGATGAAATGTCAATGGTGGATACTTGGTTAGCCAATACGTTATTAAAAGCTATTCCGACAAATATGCAAGTGATTTTTGTTGGTGATAAGGACCAGCTACCGTCTGTCGGTCCAGGTCAAGTCTTACATGACTTATTGCAAATTAACGAAATTCCCAAATGTGAGCTAAACGAAATTTATCGTCAAGGAGACGGTTCAAGTATTATTCCTCTTGCCCATGAAATTAAAGAAGGAAAGTTGCCTGCTGATTTTCAAAAAAATCAAAAGGATCGCTCGTTCTTTGCAAGTGATATTGGTCATATCGAAGAATACATTCGACAAATCGTCACAAAGGCAAAAGCAAAAGGGTTTACGCCACAAGATATCCAAGTTTTAGCGCCAATGTATCGTGGCGCAGCCGGCATTGATGCCTTGAATAAGATGATGCAAGAAATCTTCAATCCAAATGATGGTAAGAAAAAAGAAGTCAAATGGAATGACACCGTCTATCGGATTGGGGACAAAGTTTTGCAACTAGTCAATACGCCAGAATTAAATGTGTTCAATGGAGATATGGGAGAAATCGTCGGAATTACTTTAGCCAAAGACTCAGAGGACAAAGTGGACGAGTTGGTTTTACAGTTTGATAATAATGAAGTAACGTATAAAAGAAATGAATGGAATAAAATTACGTTATCCTATTGTTGTTCGATTCATAAAGCGCAAGGTAGTGAATTCCGCATGGTGTTACTGCCAATGGTTCATCAGTATAGCCGAATGCTGCAACGAAATTTGCTGTATACAGCAGTGACACGTAGTAAAGAATTATTAATTCTATTAGGTGAGGTTTCTGCTTTTGAAACATGTGTCAAAAACGAATCGGCTAGTCGCATGACGATGCTAAAAGAACGAATCGTGAACGCAGAACAAATGACCTTAACGACTAGAACCCAGTTAGAAGCCTATGAAGAAGGTTTAACGGCAGACCATCCATTTACTGAAACGGAAACAAAAGCTGTCTATTATGAAACTGAACAGCAATCAACGAAAGCCAATCAGATAAAAGAAACAGACGAGCAATTAGTTGACACAACGGTACAAGAAGTTTCACTATTTGCTGATGAAGGGGAAGAGTCAACCCCAGAAACAGCAAATAAAGCGACAAAAGTTGTCGAAGAACCATTACCAAAAGAACCACGACTAACAGTCGAAATTATTCAAACAAATGCTGTTGATCCAATGATTGGAATGAAGGATACGACGCCTTATCAATTTATGTGAGAAAAGGAAAGAGTGCCATAAGTCGTTTTGACTTATGGCACTCTTTTTCAACCTTAAGGGACTCAGTTAAAACCAAAACAAACGTTTTTGTGTGGTATAAACCATATCAATACTTCGTTTGCCTAAAATCTCGCCATCTGCGTGAATGGTTTGTGGAATCGTCGAAACAATTCGAATTTTACTTGATTGAAAATGATGAAAATGCTTAGATTTCCCTTGTTTTTGACGAAGCAATAGGAAAATAAGCCACAAAATTTTAAAAATATTGATTCGTTCCACGACAACTAAGTCCACGACTGCTTTGCGAGGATTGGCCGTCGGCATAATTGATACGCCCCCGCCAAAATAAGGATGATTTGTGACCGTACATAGGAAAGCACGATTAAATGTGTATTGTTTACCATTCATTTCAACTAAAATTGGAAAGCCTTTTTGTTTAAAAAAGACATGAATGATTGAAGAAATATAGGAAAGCGAGCCAAGCTTAAATTTATTTAAGGCTTTTTTTGATGACGATTCGTTGGTTTTTTCCACGATTGCCGCATCTAATCCTAAGCCAACATTATTGGTGGCTAAGCCGATTTCTTCTTGGTTGGCTTCTACATAATGAATCGTTTGAATTTCTTTTGGTCGTCTGGTGCGCAGGATTTGATGCAATGCTTTATCAATATTTCTTGATAATCCCACCCCTCGTGCAAAATCATTTCCAGAGCCGCATGGAATATAGCTTAAAGGAATAGCTGAATCATATGGAAGTAATGAATTAATGACATTATGTAGTGTGCCATCGCCGCCTAGCACGACTAGGATTGGAAAAGTTGAAACGTCTAAGTCTTCAGACCAAGGAAGTAAAGTTGTTTCTGCAAGTTCCTTCGTCAATTCTTTTTCATGTCCAGCGTAATCAGTGTAAAGAGCCGTATATTTAAGTTCTTGTTGCTTGAGTTGTTGAATCACTTTTCTAGCGACTTTTCGGCCATTGCCGCTACTTGCTTGCTCGTTGATAATAAGATAGTAGTGAATGTTCATTGAGCTCCTCCTTTGAATCGCTATTGTCCATTATACCAGAGGGAGGAACTTCTGCGAATAAAGATTGCTTAAAAAAGTAAAAAATGACTAGAAAAAGGCACGAAACAATGCATGAGAGGTGAAAACTGCAAATAAGTGCAAAGTAAAACAGGGCTTTCATTGACTATTTTGACTTTCCATATTAGAATGTGAACTGTTGCAATTGTAACCAAGGTTCATCAACCGAATAGTGTAAATTGCTGAAAATCTTTATAAATAAGGTTTTGTATCGATGTTTTAAATTACTTGCCACAAATTTGCCACAAAAAATTATAAAAAATTTTCGTATCTTGAAATGGATTCTGTTTCCATTTTTTTAGATACGTGTAGATAAACATTTGCGGTCATATTGATCGTGTGATGGCCTAATCGTTCTGAAACAAATTTTATATTAGAGCCGCTTTCTAAAAGATGTACAGCGTGTGAATGTCTTAGCGCGTGCGGTGATAATTTAGGAACATCGGCTAATGTACATATTGTTGTGAAATACGTTCTGTAGTTACACTGTTTTAAGAAGTCGCCTTTTGAATCTGTGAATACAAACTCTTTATTCAATATGAAAGCGTTTGATTTTAAAGAGTGTTCAATTTTCTTTATTTTAAAGCTTTTCAAGAGTTCGATACATTTTTTATCAAGTATAATTGTTCGATAGCTTGATATGGTTTTGGGAGTGGTAATAAAATTTTGATTGTTTTCACGGTATAAAGTTTTGCTCACTGTGAGTTTATCTTCTGTGACATCTTCCCATTTTAACGCTAACGCTTCACCCAGCCTTAATCCAGTTCGAGCAAGTAAAAAAGTAAGTACATAATATTGATAGTTAATGAAAGGTTTTGTCCCTTTATAAGATTCAGCGGTTACTAAAAGATTTTGTAATTCTCTTTTTTCAAAGAACTGAATCGCTGTTTTTCTCTTTTCCGTTTTAGGGTATTTAATATTTTTCATAGGATTAGAATCTATTAATTTAAAGTCGTTAACAGCATCCTCTAAAGCGCTATTAAAAGTTGAACAATAAGATTTAGCAGATTCAATTGATAGATGAGTGCACATTTCGTTTACCCAATTTATGCAATCTATACGACGAATTTCTGTTATTTTATAATAAGCAAATTGTGGTAGAATGTGTAAACGAATTGCTCTATTTAATTTTGCCAAAGTTGATTTTTTAACTTGTTTTTCTTTTAATTTTATCCAACTGCTTAGATATTCCTGAACTAAAATGTCTTTGTTATGTTGTACAACTAGTCCTGAATTTAGCTTTCTTTCTAGCTCGTTTGCTGCAGCTTGTGCATCTCTTTTAGTTCTAAATCCGCTTTTTGAAACTTCTCTAAATTTTCCATTTTCTTTGTATCGAATGCGATAGCGCCATTTTCCATTAGGTTGTTGTTTAATACTTGCCATAATTGATTCTCCTAGTAAATTATTTTTCCAAAGATGAATAAAAAATCTTCGACATGGTACTTTTGATAAAGAGGTTTGTTTTTATTTCCTCGTCTTCGTTTTAGTGATGTATAGATTTCGTTCCCGTATTTTTTTACAACTATCTCAATTCCAAATTCTGTTTTAATAACGTAAAATCCCGCCTTGGTAATATCTTGAGTCAGTTGAATATAAACTAATTCGTCAATATGAAAGAAAGCTATGTCGTCTTTTACAATACCTATTAAATCATAAGTATGTGGAATATCCATTTCATTCACTAAAACTTCCGTATTAATAAAAGTCGTTTTTGATGGCTGCGTAGTGATTTCCAAAGAAACGGATAAAGGGAGTATTTTAGCTTTTTTTCTCTGGGAAAATAATTTTTGTAAATCTGTTTGTTTACACATAATGCACCTCTTTTTCGAATGTATGTTCTTTTTTAGTTGTAAAATAAAAGCTAAAAAGCTTTTATTTTTTTGTATTTAAAAGTTTAGCTTTTTCAAGCCTTTTTTGAAAAGTTTCAGATGAGGGATAATACATTAAAGCTTGATTAAGTACTTTTATTTCAGAAGAATAATCTTTTTGTTTTCTATAAATAATAGCTAATCTAGTAAAAATGTTAGGGGGAGGGCAATTTGAGAACATTTTATCTTTTAAAGATAATCTTAGTGCAGATTCATAGGCTTTAATAGCATTCGGATAATCTTTATTTTGTTCATACGAGTATCCTAAATGTTGATCTTCCACAAAATCGCCAGTAGATTTAAATGGTATAATTTTCCCATTAACTTGAGTTCTTTTTTTATCTTGGTAAGAATATTTGATATTTCCATTTTTATCAATTGTTTTGAAGGCTTTGTGATTTCTTATAATATATTCATATTTTTCAATTGTTTTTCTACCTAATTCAGAAATAATCCATTTTCCAATAATATAATTTTTTGAAATTAAGAAATCAAATTGTTTATGGAAATCTATCCCGTATTCATATAGAAAATATAATGGGATGTTTTCTTTATTTGTACGTGGATTACATATCCACCACAACATTATGATGTGTCCAGGCAATAATCCGTTATTTAATTTTTTCATATTTTCTTTTGGAACTATAACTGAAGGAAAAGTTTTGTATTCAGCTAGTATTCTTTTACACTCTTCTTCGCTAGGTAAAAAAGGAATTGTTTCATATTTTTCCTTGATATAAAATTTTTCTAATTGTTTTTTGTAAGACTGCAAATTAGTAAAAAATTTCATAAAATTAAAACTCCTTATTAATAATAACTGTTATAACTATCAAAATTTGCCGTTTCTTCTAAATATTTCCAATCTACATAGCGCTCAGCCCAGCTAGGAATACCGCAACTTCTCAATAAACATTCTTTAGTTGGGTATTCTGCTAGGTTTACACCATATAATAGAATTTCTATCATGAAGCAATTAGCTTCATACTCATCACCTTGAGCTATAAAACGCATGTTATTACGTGTTAGCTGGTCGGCGTTATTAGTATGCCCACAACAGTGATGACCTAACTCATGAATACAAACTATATATTCCTCTTCTTCTGAATTTCTTGTGTTTAAAAGCAACATAGGTGCACGATTCAATACTGAACGGAAACCTAGAATATTCTTCCCTAAATCCATGTAATAAATAGGTACTCCTAAATAATCACAAAGTTCATAAGGATTGCTTGTATTATATTTTTCTATTAATTTATGAGCTAGTTTTCTAATACGTTGTCTCGACATAAAAGAAACACCTCTTTAAGCTAAATCGTCATGATTGTTTTTTCGATAATCTTTGCGAGTAAATTTCTTTTTGGCGATAAGCTTGGATTGACGTACAACAAACTCTAAAGCTTCAGCTAGTAGTTCAGCATCTTCTTCGTCGATTTCTTCACCATCATTTTTAAAATAAGCTAAGGTATGTTTGTTAGTTAATCCATCTTTCATTTCGGATAACATTTTTTGTACATCTCGTTCATTCTTAGCTGAGAACTGTGGGGTGTCTGTACGACCTAATAAATAGTCAATAGTAACACCAAAGTAGTCAGCAACTATACTTAATTTGTCTGTTCCAGGAGTTCTATTTTTCCATTGATAAATTGTATTTTTCGGAAAACTTAATTCTTCTTCCAATCGAGAAACACTTATGCTTCGTTTTTTACAAAGTTCTTTAATTCTTTCTAACAAATTCATAAACCTTCACCTCAAAGTAAGCTTAAATAACAGCTAAAAAAAATATTAGTTTTCTATTGACAACTAATAAAAACGTTAGTATACTGTATTCATAAGCTAGTTAGTTAGCTAAAAAAGACAAAAGAATAGCGTAGTGATGAACCTAAACGTTTGGCGACGGATAAAGGTTGAATATAAGGCTTATTCACAGTCTTATTTAGCTATGCACTTATACTAATATATATATTAGTGTTTGTCAACATATTAGCTAATAAATTAGCTAATTCAAAACTAAACATAAGGAGGATGTCAAATGTATGTGACAGATTTTGCTGAATTAGCTGAAGTTATGATGAAGCGTAAACAACTTAAGTTAAAAGATATTGCCGAGCATATTGGAACATCATCAGTTTATGCAAAGCAAATAATTGAAGGGTACCAACGTGGAGAAAAAGCAGATTCTTATAAGTTGAAAATTGCTGATTTTTTAGATATTGATCGAAAATATACAAATGTAAAACAACCCATGTAGGAGGTGTAGCCATGTTTTCACAACCAGAAGTGCCAGTACAAGTTAACGTACAAGTGGATAATCAATATCTTGATAAACATCTAAAAGAATATGTTGAACAATATTGTAAAACTTTTTTACAACCTGAATGGTACACAATGTCGGATATGGAAAAAATCACTCGACACAAACGGGCGTGGATTATGCAAAACATTGTTGATGATCCGTATGTAAAAAAGAATAAGCTAGCTAAAAAAGAAAGTGATAGCGTAAATGCGCAATGGCTGTTTGATGCTGAACGCATTAGACCGTTTTTAAAATGGTTATATATCGAATTGCCTGATTATTAATTTTTTTAAGGAGGAAAAAATGGACAACTTAGTAATTATGAAAAACCAACAAGCAGTAACAACTAGTTTACAAGTTGCTGAAGTATTTGAAAAACAACATAAGCATGTTATTGAAGCAATAGAGGCTAAAATTCAATCGGCCGAAAATTCGGCTTATTACCAAAGTATGTTTGTTGAGGGAGAATATAAAGATTCTCGAGGTAGAAAACAAAGATTGTACTACATGAATCGAGATGGCTTTTCTTTCATTGCATTTGGATTCACTGGGAAAAAAGCAGATTCATTCAAACTGAAATACATTGAAGCTTTTAACCAAATGGAGGAACTGCTTAAAACTCAATCAAACTTACCGATTAATAACACAGAATTGTTATTAGAAGCTGCGTTAAAACATGAACGTGGATTGACTCTTGTAAATCAACGTTTAGATAAGCTAGAAACAGAAACAACAATTAATAGAAGCCAACAACGAAAGATACAAGGACTAGTTTCATCAACTGTTATCAAAGTATTAGGTGGCAAAAAAACATCGGCTTATAAGGATTCAAGTATTAAGCAATCAGCATTTAGTAATTGCTATAAACAATTGAAAGCATTATTCGATGTAGCCTCTTATGTAGATATTCCAAAAGTTCGATATGAAGAAGCATTAACTCTAATTCCTAAATGGAAGCCTGACTTGGAATTACAAGCAAGAATTGATATGGCTAATGGAAACAGAGATATGTTTAAAGAAGTGAGCTAGATCAGTAAATAAAAATAAAAGGATAAGCCTAACTTATCCTCAGTTAAAAGTAGTATCAACAATGATTGCTTTTGGATTCATATCATTCTTAATGGATTCAATGATTTCTAAAACAGAAGATTTGTAGTAGTAAGTTTTGCTTGATGCGATTATTTCATTTTCTTCAGTTTTAATCAAAAAATAGTATTTTTTATCAGAAGCTCGTTTAATCACAAAAAACATTTTTGCACCCCGCTTTCAATTGAATTATATCAAAAAAGTATAGGAGGTTAACCATGAAAGCAATCCGAGAAGCACGATTGATAGGTACATTTTTATTGATGATTGCGCTAGGTGTATTACTGAAAACCCACTTTTCAATGCCAATACTAGCAACGTTAAGTGCACCTTTCTTTATCCATTGGTTTTTTAACTGGGATGAAGCGAAGTATCAATACTCTAAAAAAGGAGGCGATGAAAAATGTATGTAGCTGTGGGTGAAGCTAGTAGAGAAACATATGTGATTGGAGAAACACAAGCGGAAGTCTTTAGAAAATTGCTCGAAGAATATCCATATGTTTCATTTGATGAAGGTGTTTATCCAGAGAGATTAAGCATAGTACAAAAAGAGCCCCAATCGTCTGCAAACGAACAGGGCAAATATTGAACAAAAAAATCAAAAATTATTAACTAAGGAGAGTATATCAAAATGAACGAAAAAATTCAAAATTTATTAATGGAACTTGTAAAAGAATGCCAGAGAGGAGAAGTTGCTCTTGTTTTAGCAACTGTTGATCCAGAAAGAATGGAACCATCCAGTGTTTTACTTGCAGGTTCTTTGCCTGAACAAGCAATTGCATTTAATGAATTATTTGAAAAATTTAAAGAAGAAGCACTTGCTCATGATTGTAATTGTCCGCATTGTAAACAAATAAAAGAAGCACTTATTGGTGCAGAATCATCTTCAACTAAACAAAATAATGAGGAAAAACTAGATATATTGTTAAAAGATTTTTTACGAGGTGAGTTGTAATGATTGAAGTAAGAGGTTTAGGTAACGACATTTACGAATTAATGCTAGCAAACGCACAGAATAACATTGTCCAATCTGTTCGGACATCTGCATCTTATGGCAATACAAGTTGTGTGGTAAGCAGTAAAGGAGCTACAAAACCATTTTTAGATCAATTACAAATACAAGGTGTCGATTATATCGAATTGGAAGATGAAAAAATAAAACTATTTTGGGAGGGGTTGTAATGCCTGAATTTGATTCGCTAGGGGCAAGACAAGAGCCGCCTGAAGAAAAAGAAGTGTTAGAGCTAACGTGGGAATACGATGAGGAGGAAGAACAATGATCGAAGAAATATTACACAGTATCAAGAAAGAACAAGAAATTACAAATAGTTTGTTAGAAATTATCGCTAATAGAATAGAACGAAATCGTAAATCAGTGGTTTATTCTTCGGATAATTCAAAGGATGATCTTTTAAAAAGAATTGAAGAACTATCCGAAGAAAACATACTTTTGAAGAGTCGAGCGGAACAAGCTGAAAAGTCATCGAATATAGCTAATGATGAACTTTCTAAATTAAGAATGAGTATCTTTAGTAATCGAAGAATCGGATAGAAACAACTTAATGCTATCTAATTCAAAACCAATAAAATCTGTGTCAAAGCGATTGTTTTTGTATACTTTTTCAATCATTGATAAACAGGATGTGTCCATTTCTAGTTCTAGGTGACCGAGAATCGGTTTGGTAGGAAATATACCAGTAACAATGTCGTAACAGCTATTTTTATTTGGCAAAAGAAAATTAATAGAATGTCTCGTTTCGTCAATCATCAGTACAACATCTGATTTAAGTTTGATAAAAATGACATTTTCTCCACAAAGATAAGTTTTTACTTCGATGAATTCGCCATCAATAGTTTTTTGTAGTTTTGGCTCCATCAAATAATCATACATTAAAATCACTCCTTTAAGGAAAGTGTATCAAATTTATAATACGAACAAAAAGAGAACAAGGAGGTAAGTACGATGAGCAAATCAACGCTTGAAATGACTCACGATGAGTGGTTATTAGATCGTTTAAAGGGTATAGGTGGATCAGACGTTGCAACGATTTTAGGCTTGAATCAATATAAATCCGCTTATCAATTATGGCTAGAAAAAACTGGTCAAATAGAGCTAACCGAGACAGATAGTGAGCCAGCTTATTGGGGAACTATTTTAGAAGAAGTTGTTGCGAAAGAGTTCCAAGAAAGAACAGGAAAAAAAGTTCGTCGTAGAAATCAAGTCTTCGAACATTCGCTCCATCCTTTTTTAAGAGCAAATATTGATAGAGAAGTGGTTAGAGAAAATGCCATTCTAGAATGCAAAACTGCAAATCAATTTTTAGCGAAAGAATGGGCAGGAGACGAAGTGCCATTGAGTTATCTTTGCCAAGTTCAGCATTATATGAATGTTTTGAATAAAGACTATTGTTATATTGCAGTTTTAATTGGTGGTCAGAAATTTATTTGGAAACGAGTAGAACGTGATCAGGAATTAATCGATGTACTGACCGAGCAATTAGTTGATTTTTGGGAAAATAACGTAATCAAAGGCGTTGAACCTATTATTGACGGAAGTAAGGCAACAGCTGACTTTTTAAAGGATAAGTATAGCGACATAGAAGAAACGCAAACTACTTTACCTGCTTCGTTTGACGAATTGATAGATCAAAAAAATGAAATGAAGAAAACCAAAAAAGAGTTGGATGTAGCTATTAGAAAAATTGAAAATGAAATAAAAAGCGAATTGGGAAAAAGAAATGCAAGCATTGGTATTACCAAAAAATATATTGTTGAGTGGAAGGAAATACCTACTAAAAGATTGAACAGTAAAAAGATTGCTGAAAAATATCCTCAAATTGCAGAAGATGAAGAAATATATATGGTTACTAAGCCACGAAGATTAATAGAAAAGGAGATTAAGTAATAATGGCAACAAACGAAACCTTAAAAAATCAATTATCACAACAAAATCAAAAACAAGTTCCTGCGAATCAATTAGGTTTAAAAGGATTAATGAATACTCCTACTATGAAGCGGAAATTTGAGGAAGTTCTTCATGAAAATGCTAATGCTTTTATGTCAAATGTCATGACCTTAGTTTCTAATGATAGCTACTTGGCAGAAAGCGAGCCAATGTCTATCTTAAGCGGGGCTTTAACAGCTGCTACATTAAATTTAGGATTAGATAAAAATCTAGGTTATGCCTATCTCGTACCATTTAATACTAAAAATAAGCAGACTGGCAAATGGGAGAGGAAAGCCCAATTTATTTTAGGATATAAAGGGTATATTCAATTGGCTCAACGGTCAGGTAAATATAAAGCATTAAATGTTATTGAAGTCTACGAAGGAGAGTTACTGAGTTGGAACAGGTTAACGGAAGAATTTGAATTTGATCCAAACGGTAGACAATCAGACGATGTAATCGGATATGTTGGATATTTTGAACTATTAAATGGATTCAAGAAAACTGTTTATTGGACCAAACAAGAAATTGAAGCTCATCGAATCGTAAATAGCAAAGACAAAGAAAAAACAAAATTGAGCGGTGTCTGGGCTACAGATTATAATGCGATGGCTCGTAAAACAGTATTAAGAAATATGTTATCAAAATGGGGAATTTTATCTATCGAAATGCAAGAAGCGACAACTTCAGATGAAAAAGTTCAACAAATGCAAGAAGATGGAACTATTATTTCCGAAACGGAAGTAGAAGAAAATACTACGCTGAAAACAGCAGAAGTAATTAATGAAGCTAATTCAGATTCATTGAATCAAACAGATTTATTTGATACTAAAAATCCACCATTAGAGTAAAGAAGGAGATGTAATGGCAAGACCTGCAAAAGAAGGTTTGGATTATTTTCCTCTTGATGTTGGAATTTTTGAAGACGAAAAAATAGAAGCTATTGCTGGGGAATTTGGTATTAAAGGAGAACTTGCGGTAATCAAACTGCTTTGTGCGATATACAAAAAAGGATATTTCATTTTGTGGGATGATTTATCGCAAGCAACTCTTTTAAAACGCCTGCCTGGAGTAAGTAAGGAAATGCTCAATCAAATAGTGAACCGCTTAGTCTTATGGGGATTTTTTGATAAAGAACTGTTTGACTCGGTCAAGGTGCTTACGAGTGAGAATATCCAAGCGACATTTTTCGAAGCGACAAAAAGACGGAAAACACCAAAACCAACTAAATATATAGTTAATGTCAACAGTAACTCTCAAAGTGAAACAGTTAATGCTGACATTAATACACAAAGTAAAGTAAAGGAAAGTAAAGTAAATAAAAGTAAAGTAAACAAAAAAGAAACAGAAAGTTGCATCAATCCGTCGTCACCTGAAACGTCGGTTGAAAAAGCATTCTTTGAAGAGCCGTTAGGTGAAGAAAAGCTAACGGAGTTAATCCGCTATTATTCACAGAATGTAAGTCCTGCTACTCCTGTTAATATCACTGATTTACAATATGATCTTGCTGATTTTGACGGAGATCTCGAGTTATTGAAAGAGGCTGTTAATATCTGTGCTAGAAATAATGAACGAAGATATAGCTATTTTGCTGGTATTTTGAAAAATTGGCGAGCAAATGGTGTAAAAACATATGCTGATTATCTAAATAACGAGAGAGAACGAGCAGATAAAAAAACACAAAATAAGCAATATCAAAATAAACCTGTTCGGCAAGAAAAGGTGCCTGAATGGATGAATCAAGCGAACGGTGAAGAAGAAAAGCTATCACCAGAAGAACAAGCTGAACTTGATAGACAAATAAAAGATTTTTTGGAGGGAAAATGATGAATGAATTAGTTAAATTAGTGGAAGAATGGGCGAAAGAAAAGCGTTTAGATAAAGCGGAACCCGAAAAGCAAATGCTAAAAGTGATTGAGGAAGTCGGAGAAGTTGGCGCTGCATTGGCAAGAAACAACGAAAACGACCTAAGAGATGGTATTGGTGATGTGGTTGTGACGTTAATTATTCTCGCTATGCAAAA
>NZ_KV805602.1:52004-56779 GCF_001811595.1 Enterococcus sp. HMSC078F03
ACGGAGTATTCGTCAAAGAAGCCGATTTGTAAGGCTCGAGGTGGAAGAGATGCGAATTATCCTACCGATTGAGCCCAAGCCACAAAGCCGCCCAAGGTTTGCAAGACGTGGGAATTATGTCCAAACCTATGAAGATAGCGCTATGAGAGCCTATAAACAAAAGGTAAAAGTGTATCTACGAAAGGCAAAACCAAAATTGATTGAAAAAGGGCCAATCATGGCGCACGTGACGTTTTATGTACAAGCGCCTAAGTCAGCTCTAAGTAATAAACAGAAGCGATTAGACGTAAAATTAGAGCGCAAATACTGCGATAAAAAGCCAGATTTAGACAACTATTTTAAAGCAGTCACGGATGCTGCAGAAGGTATTCTCTACAAAAATGATGGGCAAATTGCTGTGATGGTTTGCCAAAAGTTGTACAGTATGCGACAGCGAACAGAAATTGAAATTATGAGTTTGGAGGAAAAGGAATGACGAAAAACAAACTCAGAGAAACAAAAAGAGCCATTCGTCATAGAATTCTTTTTTTGACTGGTGATGATGAATCGTGGATGAATAATTCAGAAATCGTGGAAGAGGTCCAGAGATTATCAAAACAACTGAATTCTAATCTTATAAACGATAAGCGACCACTACCAAAAATAGATCCCGATAAGCTAACGAAAGAAGAATACCAGCGCTTATTAGACTTAGGTTATCAAGTAAACGATATTAAGAAAGCTCTCGGACTGGGAACAACCACATTTCAAAACTGGCGAAAGGCAAATGGCATAGAAAACATAATTAAGCGAAAAGAAAATAACAAAGTAGAGGAGAACAAACGCATGAAATTTAATTTAAATACAGCAACGTTACTTATTTCAAACAATTTTGGAGTGAAAGCAGAGGAATGTTTAACGATCTCAAAAAGCGGTCTGGCTTTAAGTGGTCCAGTAGTACAACGCTTGAACAAACCAGAATGGGTTCAACTATATTTAGACGAACAAAACAAAGCGTTATTTGTTTTGCCGTGTGAAGCAACTGCAGAAGGTGCAAGAAGTTGTGTAAGTCCTAAAGCAAATAAAAAAACAGGCTATCGAAAAAGCTGGAATGGTCACGTGTTAAGAAAAGCTGCCGAAGTTGTAGGCTTTAACATCGAAACAGATGTTTACCATGTAAAACCAGAAGAAGTGGAAGGACATCCAAACGCTTTAGGATTTGATTTGACAAAGGCGGTCAAAGTGAATGGGTAAAACTAAATCTAAAATCAAAAAGAAAAAACGCCGACTTAAAGAAAAAGCTATCGCAAACGGCACATACAATAAACGAGGTAAAAACGATGACGTGCATAAAATGCAAGGGACAGATGATTGTCTGGGAAAAAGATAGATTCGGTCATGCGAAAGCAATGCCTTGTCCGTTATGCAACAAAAGTGGGCAAGGTGTTGCGAAAAAGTTAGCTGAAATAAAGAAGAAATAAACGAAAGGAGTGGAGGTTTGGTCGACCACAAAGGATTCTTTACTCCTTTGAAATGATGAATAGTTACCAAAAGAAAAAGAAACGCAAAACACATTAGAAATACTAAAAGAAGCAATGGAACTTCTGGAAAATAAAACAAGCAGTTCATTTACTGAACCAGAACAGCTGTCATTATTTTAGAAGTGGATCCAAGAAGGCAAAGTGCAAAATCAGTGCGTGTTTTTGTCTGTTTTACGTTTCTTTATGGCTGGAAGGCTAAACCATAGAAGCAGAGCTGCAGGGAAAAATAGCAAGAAAACGCCTAAACTGATTTTATGTAATAAAAAGGCAACAGCGGAGGCTAATTATGAAATTAATCTATGTTTTAACTGGAAAAGAAGAAAATAAAAACTATGTAAAAAAATTTGTTGGGAATTATTGCAGTTTTGGACCTAAAGAGGATGCAAAAGCATTTACTAGTGAAGAAGCTGAACAGATGAGAAAACTGTTAGAGAATAGTGTAGGCAATGCGTTTGTTATTGATGATGACAGAGTATTATCACAAGGAGGATAAAAAATGGATGCATTAGAAGTATTACAAAAAATTCAAGAGTTAAAGGAAATATACGGTGACATTGAAGTTATGGTGAAATCGAATAGTGAAGGCAATGAATTTTTTAAGAAAATAATTGACGTTGATTTGCAAGCTGGAATGATTGACGAAGAAGGCGAATTTATTGATGAGAAAGTCATTTTAATTATTTGTGAGTAGGAGAGAAAGTGAATGATCTATATAAAAAATTTTATCCATGATGTTGATTCATCAACAATTACCTTTGAAGTAGAACGTGATGGGGTGACGAATTACGTAGAAACTAGAGATACTGGTTATGGAACGACTTCTATAGATATTAATGATTTTACTGAAGATTGGTCAGATTCTGAATACAATCAATTAGAAGAGTTTTTAAACGGTTGTCAAGAAATAGTGCATTCGTTTCATCGTTGAAAGATTATATCGTAGGTGTTGAAATTATTGATTTTGTAGAGGAGGAAACAGAATGAAATACAAAATTGCAGTAACTGAAACAATGAGTGCAACACGATATATTGAGGTCGAATACGACGAAGATATTGATGAATTGTTACATGATGTAGAAAATTCGCCTTATGAAGAAAATGTTGCGAGTATTTTGGAAGAATTAGGAGCAACTATTTTAAAAGAAGATCAGCCAATTGTAGGTAAAATAGGCGATTGGGAAACTGAATCATTAGACTATAGTGTAATGGAGGTAAAATAAATGAAATTTTACGAAATTAAAGACCCGTATTTTGCATTAATCGTTGCTGAAGATGAAAAACAATGTTTAAAACTTTACAAGGATATTGTTTGCGAAGTAGAAGACGAAAAAGAATTTTTCGATGATATGAAAACAATTGATAAATACGAGGCGTTCAAAATGCTTGCTAAAAGTCATATTGAAGATAGTGGAGAATTGGGCGTAGAAGAAGCTTTCAATCAATTAGAAAATCTTGAAGAAGACGGCGAAGTATTATTGATTGACGGCAGCTTGATTTAGGAGGAGTAATCGTTGCTTACTACTCTAAAAGTCTATAAAGAAGGCTTCAACGAGAGCATAAAAATTGGTGAGTCAGTTGATTATGCGGGTGATAAATATATTGTTATCCGCATACTTGAAATAAAAAAATTGTATTTCAGTAAGTCGGTAAGACTAGAACTTAGAATCTTAGTACAAAAAGTAGGAGTAACAACTAATTATAACAAATATAAAAAACAGGCGCAGGTAATTGAACATTACGATCAGAGCAAAGAAAACGAAAGAATGAAAAAAGTCGGAGATATTGTAATTTTGGATAAGAAAATTGCTTATGAAGTAATTTCAATTAATAGTATTCACTATGAGTTTGTTGATTTGGTTGTTGAATATACTGTACAAATGGTTGTTCCGTGGTCGGAACAAGAAATAAATAAAGCACTGAAAGAAGAGCGCAAAAGTACGTTTAAGGTATTGGAAGGTGGAAAGTAATGAATAAACAAGAATTGATTGAAGAGTTAGAATGCTTAGAAGTTCCTACAGATAGTCTTGATTATTTGAAAGGTGCTAACTATGCTGTCGAAAAAGCAATTAGCTTAGCAAAACAACTAAAAGAATCGAAAAAAGCTGTATTACCTAAAAGTGCCGATGAATTTATCAAAGAAGGTTTATCAATGGGGTCTGATAAAGTAGACATTATCGGTTCCGCAGTTTCTTTTTCAAGTTCAATGCCCGATGATGAATTTTCTTTGTGGTTTAAGTCGAACAGAGATTTATTCGTTGATACATTAGCTAACGGTTACGAAGTCGAGAAAGAACCGCTTTATTATGTTTTATTATCAGACAAAGGGGCGACCAACATAGGATATACTTTTTTAAATTTAGCGGGAACAATTGATTTTACGATATGTAAGGAAAAGGTGGATATGTTAACAGAAAATCAAATCAAAGCAATTGATGAGCGCTATTGGCCGTTTGCTGTGAAGGTGGAGTAAGAATAGATGAAAGATAAGAAATTTTCACCTCTAACAATTATTTGTGTGATTATAGGCATATGCTGGGTTGTCTCAATTGTGGGAATCGGATATTTTATTTCACATCCAGAACTAATTGGACACTGGTTTAGTCGTTTAATAAGTGGGTTTAAATAGTTTTGAAACCAATGTATTTTAGTTTTTACAATCGATAGTATAAAAAACTACCTAGTTTCCGCTAGGTAGTTCTGTAAGAAATAATATTAAGTTTATTTTTTTCAATATCTTTATATCAAATTGATTATAAAAAATCAAGTACAAAAAAGCCAACCGACCACTGGTTGACTAAGAAGAATATTTTACCAGAAAAGTGGTAGCTTGTGATATGTGAGGTTACTTTGCCCCAAACATTGGTCACAATAAAAATATTTTATCACGAGGTAAAATAATTGCCAATAAAAAACAGCCGTATAACTGGCTGTTTAGATAGATTTGGAATAGAATTCCTATGCTTCACAAATATTTTATAGCAAATTACTGTTAATTTGTAAAGAAAATTAGTCGTTGAGAAAACGATTAGTTTAGCTGCTTATTAGTGGTAAAAAATAAACGGATAATTTTATTATAAATATAAAATAAAGATCAACTAATTGCTTTTAGTTGACCTTTAACAAAAACTGGATATTTAGTTTGTGGATAATATGTGGATAACCTTGTGGAAAAGTCAGTATTATTATACCACAAAAGGAGCGATTTCACTTGATTAAATTGCTAAAAGAAGTAGATTTTCGACAAACAAAAGCGAA
>NZ_KV805602.1:56879-215549 GCF_001811595.1 Enterococcus sp. HMSC078F03
CTCTTTGATAGATTTAAAATCACCAATTATTACAAATATGCCTAAAATCCAAAGTCACGGGAATAAAGCAGAAGATGCGCTAGTACAATTAGCAGATGTAGAAGCAGAAAGAGATGCAATTTTATCTGCGCTTATGGCATTAAGTCTTATTAGTCGTCAAGTGCTATATTATAGTTTTTGCGATGTAGAAAAACATACCAATTGGGAAATAGGGCAGTTAATACGTGGATATGGTGAAAAAAATGTTGAGAAGTTAAAATCTAATGCTTTGATCGAATTTGCTGAAGCCTATAAACACGGAATTTTAGTTGTTTATAAATAGAAAATTTTGTAGGGTTTTTGTAGGGAATTTGTAGGGATTTTATTCGGAAATCCATGTTATTATGGTAATGTCGAAAGATAAGGAAACGAGGTAATGCATGCTTACCTATCTTAGCTCCGTTTCACTTATCTTTTGAGGCTACCTATAAAAATAAAGAATAAGGATGTGGAAAGTCCAGTTCTTTCTGTCTCGTTTAGTCATAGGTAGCAAAATATTGCAATAAACTTGACATTAAGCTTACACGTAGACGTATGTTGCAAGCGCATGTCAAGATAGCGCTATGTAAGTTGCAATGATCATTCACAAATTATACGTTCTCAATTTAAAGAAATGGGGTGTAATTCCTCTCTCTTTTTTCTACAGGTTTGTGAGTGACAAATAGTTACTAGAGATGCAGTAACTACCTGATGCAGGATAAAACATAATAGGCGTGGTTAGGCGCGGTATTCTAGCCCAGCATCTGAAGAAGATAAGAACATTAACCAGAACTCTGCGGCAGCTGCTTACGCACGAGAGCAATTCCTAAACTCATAGAGTAGCAGCTAGGTACGTTTAGGATAAACTTGATCAATTGTTTTTGCTGGTGTTTGATTGATTAGTCACTGTGGCGGAATAGGTAGATACATTAGTACTCCCAAAAGATATCAGCAGAGTGCGGGGCGTAGCCCAAATTAGGGTAGATATCATGCAGGGTGCAAATCCTTGCCAGTGACATTGAGATTACGGTAGACAATCTCAAAAATGGCATAGTGGGAAGATCCTTTCGGTTGGCGTGTAGCATCTGGGATGCAACGAGCATATAGCGAGATAAGAGGCAGGTTCGATTCCTGTCACGCCAATAGGTAGCTTTGCTACTTAAATAAAAGAATCGTCAATAGATGTTTCTGCTACATTCACGGTGAGGCACTAGCTTGCAAGTGCCTCTTTTTTATCTGGTAGAAGAATGAAAAATTATGTATAATAACTGTTGTAGAAAAGTGAAAAGATGGTGGCTAATCGCTTGAATAAAGGGGTGATGCCTATGGTTCATAGCTTTATTCCTAGAAGGGAATAGGCATGTCTGTATTTGAAGCATTATTGCTAATGATTGCATTTGCGACATTGGTATTGCTGATTATAGACCATACGAACACAAAAAAATAACCATCTAACACTTTGACAGGTCGTAGATGGTTATCAAAACTAATTTATGACAGTCACCGTCTTTTTAACGGTTCTACATTAGGGCGTGTTAGTAGCACGTCCTTTTTCTGTATACATTATATCATGAAACAAAATAAATTCAATCGAGACTACTCAACGTAAGTAAGTGGTCTTTTTTCGTACATAAAAAAGCCACTAGGACAGGGGGCCTAGTGGCTAGGGTAGCAAATATTATTAGTCGTAAGTGTGCAACAACAATAATTTTTATAGGAATATTTAATCAACATCATAATACTATTATTATAAGGAGTTGCTACCCAGAACTATTATATCAAAGCCTAAAATAATTTTGCAATAAAAAAGTTATACATAAAAACAGCCACTAGGACAGAGGACCTAGTGGCTAGGGTAGCATAGGTTAATTTATCTTATCACGCAACATCGAGGTTAAACTAGAATATTTAAAGTAGATTAACAAATTATTTTAAGGAGCAGCTACCCATAAATAGTATAACAAAAGATAATTTATTGAATCAAGTACATAAAAATAACTAGGAGAGAAATATATGAAAAGCTATTGGTATGTATCGCTAACACATAAATATCCACAGTCGAATCGCTCAACTGATTCAATGCGTGTTGTAATGTCTGTGCAGATAAAAAAGAATGCTTCGATTGTTGAAATGACAAGAGAAGCCACACCGAAAGAGATTGATTCTTGTAAGCTTGTTTATTGTGGGTATGGTAGTTGGAAAGATAAGCATATACTAGAAAATGTAGAGAAGTATATGAGTTAATAAGTTATTAAATAGAAAGGCGGTGAGGTCATGGCGAAGTACACAGAGTGGCTAACCGAGGAAGGGTTAATCAAAATTGAAGGATGGGCACGAGATGGCCTCATCGATAAGCAGATAGCCCAGAATATCGGAGTATCCGAACGAACATTTACCGATTGGAAAAAGAAATTTTCTTCCATTTCTTCCGCCCTTAAAAAAGGGAAAGAAGTTGTCGATCGTCAAGTGGAAAATGCATTGTTTAAGAGTGCTACAGGCTACGAATATACCGAAGTTACAGAAGAATTAACAGAAAAAGGTATGGAAATTACAAAAAAGGTTACAAAACAAGTAGCTCCTAATCCAGTTGCGGCTATTTTCTGGTTGAAAAATAGAAAGCCAGACGAATGGAGAGATCGAAAAGAAACTCAAATTTCTGGCGAAATGTCTGTTAGCAATCCATTCGCTAATTTATCTGAAGAAGAATTAAGAAGGTTAGCTGAAGATGATGGATAAAATTGTTTTAGGTGCAAAGTTAGAATTATCCCGTCGTTATTTTTGGGACTATTGCAAATTAATGGCATCTGATTTTTACAAACAAGATAGAGTGTACTTAAAAGAATTATGCAATGATTTACAAGAATTCATTTATGACAGTGAAGATAATGTACTAGTTATTAATGAACCACCAAGACATGGAAAATCAAGAACTGCTGGTAAATTTGTAGAATGGTTATTGGGAAATGACAATCAAAAAAAGATAATGACGGGTTCATATAATGAAACATTATCTACAACATTTTCTAAAAGTGTGAGGAATACTGTTCAGGAAATAAAAGCAGATGAAAGCAGGATAGTATTTTCAGATGTATTCCCTGGTGTAGAGATAAAGTCTGGTGATGGTGCCATGAACTTATGGAGTTTGGCTGGAGGATATAACAATTATCTAGCAACGTCACCAACTGGGACAGCTACAGGATTTGGCGCAGACATCATTATTATTGATGATTTAATTAAAAATGCCGAAGAAGCAAATAACGTTATGGTTTTAGAGAAACACTGGGATTGGTTTATCAATACTATGCTTTCTCGTTTAGAAACAGGCGGTAAAATTATAATCATCATGACTAGGTGGCATTCTAATGATTTAGCAGGAAAAGCTTTAAAGGAGTTACCTCAATCAGGTTATAAAGTAAAACATATTAGCATGAAAGCATATAACGAAGAAACAGACACTATGCTTTGTGAGTCTGTCCTTTCTAAAGAAGAATATTTCCGTAAAAAGAAAACGATGGGTGCAGATATTGCTTCTGCTAACTATCAACAAGAACCGATTGATTTAAAAGGATGTTTATATCAAAAGTTTCTTACTTATGATACGTTGCCCGAGAATATTATTAAAATATGGAATTATACTGATACTGCTGATAAGGGAGCCGATTATTTTGCTTCTCCTGTTTTTGCTGAAACAGCGGATCATCGAGCATATTTATTAGATGTGTTATACACCAAAGAGCCTATGGAAGTGACGGAGAATGCTCATGCAAATATGATCATACGAAATAAAGTGAACCATGTTCGTATTGAAGGAAATAATGGCGGTCGTGGGTTTCGTCGTAACTCTGAGCGATTAGTAAAGGAACGAGGCTACTATACTGCTTATTATGAAGATTTTCATCAATCTGCAAATAAATACTCTCGTATTTTATCTAACAGTGCATGGATTGAAAATAATGTGTATTATCCATCAGACTGGGCAACACGCTGGCCAGAATTTTATTTTGCTATGACAACGTATCAGCGTGAAGGGAAAAATGCTCATGATGATGCACCAGATGCTGTTACTGGTATTGCTGAAACACTTCAGATACAAAATCCTCAAAATTTAAAGGATCGAATGAATGCAGCCAAATTCTTCTTTGGCTAGAAAGGAAATAAGATGGATAAAGAAATTACTTTTTTACAGAAACATCGATACCATAAAAATGCAAATACAATTTTTCGGATATCTTGTGAAGATTTTGAAACTATTGAATTTGCTTCAGAAGATTGGATTTACCAATTAGAAAAATTTATCAATCAGCATAAAACTGAACAAGTACCACGATTGCTAGAATTAAAACGGTATTATTTGGCAGACAATAATATAAAATACAAGCCAGCTAAAACAGATGAGTTTGCCGCTGATAATCGCATAGCTAGTGATTTTGCACGGTATATCACTATTTTTGAACAAGGGTATATGCTTGGTCAGCCTGTACAATACAAAAATGAAGACGAAAAGATTCAAGAACAGATCGATGATTTTTTTAAACGAAATAATGAAGATTACCATAATGTTCTAATCAAAACAGATCTTTCGATTTACGGTCGGGCGTATGAATTGTTAACTACTGTGCTTGATGAAACAGGAGGTGCCTACGTCAAATTAGTTAAACTAAAACCGGAACAGACCTTTATTGTCTATGACGATACAACAGACAACAATTCTTTGTTTGGTGTTTATTACTATACTCTTGACTATGGGGATGGGGTCCGAAAAGATTTTGTTAATGTGTACACTTCCGACATGGTTTATATGTATGTCAATAGTAATCAAGAAGAAAAAGAGCTACATTTATATGATTCTGATGACCATGTATTTGATGGTGTTCCGATAAATGAATTTGCGAATAATGAAGATCGGACAGGAGCTTATGAGCCGGTTTTAGATTCCATCGATGCATATGATTTATCACAATCTGAATTAGCTAATTTTCAACAAGATGCTATGGATGCGATTTTAATGATTACGGGAAATCCATACACCGGAACAGCACCGAACGATCTAGATGAGGATGGAAATGTTGTTCCTAATTCAAAACTAGCTGTTTCATTAGCTTTTAAACGAGCAAGAATCATGATTATGGATGACAACCCTAATCCTAATGGATCTACTCCAGATGCGAAGTATTTAGTAAAAGAATATGATACAGAAGGTGCGGAAACGTATAAGCAACGTTTAGTGAATGATATTCTACGTTTTACATTCACACCGGATACTTTAGATGCTAATTTTAGCGGAACACAATCGGGCGAAGCAATGAAGTACAAACTAATGGCTGCTGATAATCGACGTGTCATGCAACAACGGTTATTTGAAAAAGGATTGATGCGACGATTGCGTTTAGCTGTGAATATCTGGCGGATTAAGGGAAATGATTCGGTTGCTTACGATCAAATCAATAATACCAATGTTATCTTTACTGCGAACGTTCCAAAATCTGATAGTGAGATTGTGGCATTAGCGGGTCAATTATATGGCACAGTTTCAGATGAAACGTTATTTGAAATCTTATCTACTGTTACTGGTATTGACCCGGAAGTTGAACTAACAAGAATAAAAGAAGAAGCCGAAGAAAAACCAGCACCAAGGCGTCCTGAAGTGGATGTGATTGAGGATGACCAAGAAGATGATGACGAAGAAATCAGCTAGTTACTGGTCCAAACGTATGGATGAGATTATGGCTTATACTGACCAGACTGATATTGATTTCTTTGATGAACTACAAGCCATTTACACAGAAAACCGTCAGATCGTGCAGAAAGAGATTTATGCTTTCTATGCACAATATGCTAAGGAGAATAAAATTTCTGTTCAGGAAGCCAAAAAAAGGCTCATGCGAGAAGATTTATCGAATTATCGAGCGAATGCGGAGAAGTATTTCAAGCAAGCTGAAAAGGATCCAGAACTTTTAAAACGATTGAATGAACAATATAAAGCTGGAAAAGTCACTCGGTTAGAAGCTTTACAGTTAAACCTAGAATGGCAATTAGGTAAAATGAGCGGAGCATTGCATCAATCGTTTGTTCGTTATCTAAAAGAAGTAGCGCAATATGCCTATCGAAAAATTACAGGAGGTAATTCCCAAAGCACGTTGAATAAGCCAGCCTTAGAACAAATCGTAAAAACACCATTCAATGGGAAAAACTATTCCGACAGTATTTGGGGAAACATAGATACTCTTGCAAAAGATTTGAAAAAAGTTCTAACCCAAGGATTTATACGAGGTTCTGGTCCAGCGGATATGGCTCGTGAATTACGGAAAAAGTACAATGTGGCCAAAAGCCGGGCAGAAGCCATTGTTCGGACAGATGGGACAAATGTTATCAACCTTTCTGCAGCTAAGCGATTTGAAGAATTTGGCTTAACTAGATATAAAAATAATGTACACGTAGATAGTCGAACTACGGACATTTGTTTACAAGTAAATCGTGAAAATAAATCGTATTTATTATCTGAATACCAACCAGGAGTGACAGCGCCACCTTATCATGTTGGTTGTAGAACTGGGATAGTGCCAGATGATAGTGAACTTGGGTTTGAAGATGAAACGTAAAGTCTAGTTTTTTTCTAGGCTTTTTATTATGCCCTCTACTGCTCGGGGCGTTATAAATTGAAGCTGTTTCGGTGCCGACCGTAAAACGAGATTCGATTGGTCACGTAATGACTGGAGGAATATACACATGAAAAATAAGTTATTGTTGCCTTTAAATCTTCAATTGTTTGCGGAAAATCCAGAAGGTAGCCAAGAGAATGAGCCGACAGATACTTCTACACTACCTGAGGACAAACAAAAAGAAGAACCAAAGGAAAAAACTTTTACTCGTTCAGATATTGCTAAAATGTTGGCTGCGGAAAAGAGTAAGTGGGAACAAGAGTATGAAGCAAAAGTAGAAAAAGAGCGGAATGAAGCGGCTCGTTTGGCAAAACTATCTGAAAAGGATCGACAAAAAGCTTTATTTGATAAAGAACGGGAAGATTTCGAAAAGGAGAAAGAAACTTTTCGAAAAGAACAATTGTTTGTTGAAAAAGGGAAACAACTTACTACTCAAGGAATTCCTGCAGATTTTGCCCATCGAATTACGGGAGAGACCGCAGAAGAAATCCTCGAAGATGTAAAAGCGTTCCGTGCAGAATGGGATAAGGCAGTAGAATTAAAAGTCAATGAACGATTGTCTTCTAAAAAGAAAACAAAAGTTGGTGCTACAAGTGGTCAAATGACCAAAGCAGAAATCATGGCAATTAAAGATACAAAAGAACGACAACGAATGATTGCCGAAAATCGCGAATTATTTTAACAAGGAGGAAGCACTCAATGAAAAATATGTCAAAGACGAATAAAGAAAAATTATTAAAAATGGATTTACAAATGTTTGCGGCTGAAACTAATCTGACTAAAATGGCAGATTTGGGAGAAATCAAATCTATTGATTTCGTTAATCGCTTTGAAGCAGGAATCAAAGAATTACTTGCATTATTAGGGGTTACACGGCTAGAACCTTTATCTCAAGATTTGAAAATCCAAACCTATAAGTGGGAAACAGATGTCAAAGACGGAAGTGTAGCAGAAGGTGAAGATATTCCGTTATCTAAAGTAACACGAGCAAAAGACAAAGATTATACCGTTACCTTCAACAAGTGGCGTCGAGCAGTTTCTGCAGAAGCAATTGCACGTCATGGAGCATCCTTAGCAATTGATAAAGCAGATAATCGTTTACTTCGACAAATTCAAGGGAATTTAAAATCTAAATTTGTTACTTTTTTAGGTATTTCGCCAACAAAAGTAACTGGTGTAGGATTGCAAAAAGCTTTAGCAACCTCTTGGGGCAAATTAAGTACATTTGAAGAGTTTGATGGTGCAGATTTTGTGTCTTTTGTTAATCCAATGGATGTAGCTACTTATTTAGGAGATACTAAAGTTCTTGCAGATGCTTCAAATGTATTTGGGATGACTTTATTAAAAAACTTCTTAGGTGCTAACAATGTCGTTGTGTTAAATGCCATTCCAGAAGGTAAAATTTATTCTACTGCAGTAGATAACATTGTATTGGCTTACCTAGATATGAAAGCGTCTGATCTCGGAGATATTTTTGTTGATTTTGTAGATGAAACAGGCTTTATTTCTGCAACGCGTGGACGGACTTTACGAAATGCGACCTATGAATCTTTATTTATGAATGCGTTAGTATTATTTACTGAAATTCCAAAAGGTGTTGTAGAAGCAACCATTGAACAAGAAAGCCCAAAATAATGGCCCCAGTAGTAGGTAAAGTCACACCTACTGCAGATGGGGCAACAATTGAAATGAAATAGGTGATTCCATGACAGAAAAAACATTTTTATTAGAAGAAATAAAATTACTTCTTGGAATTTATGACCAACTTCAAGATCCATTGCTTACACTCATTATTGAAGACAGTGAGCAACGGATCTTATCCTTTTTAAATCAATTTTCTGTAAAAAACGGGACTGAAAAGTACCAAACGATACCAGCAGATTTGATCTATATTCATAGAGATGTCGCTATCAAACGTTTTAATAAACGCAACAGTGAAGGGGCTACTGCAGATAGTGAAGAAGGTCGTTCGTATACGTGGGAATCCTCTTATTTAAATGAATATCTAGATATCTTTGAGGAGTATACAAAGCCTATGTTGCGCGCTGGTAGAGGAATTACGAGGTTTATTTCTTGAATTACAATGATCGCGTCAAGATAACGTTTGAAAGAAAAGTCCCTAGTTATCTTGGTGAGGATACTTTAGAAGAACAAGAGCTCCTTTTGTCTTGTGGGAAAACAGGGATATCAAGTGAGGAACAAATAGGAATTTTTGGAAAATATAATAAATCGGCATTTAAATTGTATATTCAAGGAATCCACAGAGGATTTTCAAAAATTGAATATGAAGGTGTAGAACGTTCTGTTTATTTAACAAAATGGCATCGAAATTCTACAGTGGTGATTCTCACATGAGTAAGAGTGTGAAGATCCAAGGGTTAAAAGAGTTTATGCGTGAAGTCAGTAGAAAAGGTCCTGCTTTAGACCAAGCAATTGACAAAGAAATTAATTTATCTGCTTTACGAGTGGAAAAATGTGCAAAGGAACTTGCCCCTTGGGATACAGGTTGGTTATCCAATAATATTTATGCGAATAACATTGGCTTTTTACAAGCAGAAGTAATATCACCAGCAGAATATTCTATTTTTGTAGAATATGGGACACGTTATATGTTTGCACAACCATTCTTATTTCCAGCTGTTCGTGCGGATTGGCCTTTGTTACAGAAACGATTAACTAAATTAGTGAGAGGATGATTGTGTGTACTCTCCAATGACAGAATATTTAAAGAAGCTATCAGAAAAATTAAACGATACCAAAATACCCGTATATTTTAAACTACCTGACGTAAGTATCAAGGAGCCTTTTTATGTGATAGGTTCTCATACTGGAGACGATTCACGTAGTGCCAAGTTTGGAACGGCTATTGTGGATACAACTTTACAAATCGATTTGTTTTATCCAATCGATAGCCGAACTAAGGTCGAAGAGGCGATTTTTCAAACGAAAGTTGCCTTAAACAAACGAATGACTCATCAACTGCTGATTGATCATTCGATTGGACGAGAAGTTTATCATATCATTTTTAGAATTTCAGATTTAATTATTTAAAAGGAGGGTGAACGATGACGACTATAAATAATGGTGTCAGAAAATTCACAGGAAAAGCAGTTACAGCAAAAAAGGTTTGGTACTTTATTCAATCAGTAAAAGTACCTATTGGCTCACCAGCATTATTACCAGCATTCCAAACAGAAGGTGGCGTAACATATGGTGGAGATAATATTGATGAACAAACTAAGATGGGACGTATTATCATTAAATCGACAGACGAACACAGTATTGAATTGACACAATATTTTATTCCGAACGATGAATCGATTAAAGTTGTAAAAGATGCAAAGAAAAATGGAGATTCGGTAAAAGTATGGCGTGTAGTGATTGATGAATCTGTAGCGAAAGTGGCAGATGGTTTAGAAGATGTAAAACTTTATCCTGCTGAATTTGGCTATGGAATGCCAGATGACGTTGAGATTCAAGACGGTGACGACTTAGTAGAAGCGTCTTATACGTTAAATATCATTGGAAAACTACAAGAAGGTGAGTTCCCATTATCTAATGCTGATATTGCAGCAATTGAAGCTTTATATGATTATCAAAACCCTGGAGAAACTACGGGAGATTTTGATCGTATTCAAACTGTGGCAGCACCTAAAGTAGGAAAAGTTACGCCAACAAATACAGGCGCAAAAGTTGAACTTTCTTAAAATAGAATGGAGGAATAAAAATGGCAGATACATTTAGAATTTATAAAGGTAAAGAAAAAGTATTGGAAGGATCTAGTCCGCTAACTATTACGGGACTAACTGCAAGTACAGATGTCAAAAAAGGAACCTATCAAGCAGTACGCGTACGAGATGGGAAAGAGTCTGCGAAAGTAGATATTCCAGCTTTTCGTACTACAGCATAATAAAGTATTGTATTCATGATACGACAATCACTTGATTGTCGTATTTCTTTTTGGATTAAGGAGGAACAAGTATGTCATTTGATATCAATTTAAAAGGAAAAGAGCAAAAAATTAAATTCAATTATATGTTGAATTTCAAAGCAAATAAAAAGCTAGCAACAAAAGATAAAGAAGGAAAGTCTCAAAACGATGGTGCAGGGGTTCTTTTTGTTCAAGTATTAGAAAAAGAAGACGATGCTTTGGTGAATTTGTTGCAATTGGTTGACTGTAAGGCTACTGAAAATGATGCTCTTGAAGCGATAGATACGTATGTTCGAGAACTTGTGGAAAGTGGATTAAGTGAAGAAGAAGCTTATAACCGTATTTTTGAAGATCTGAAACAGGAAATGTTAGCATCTGGTTTTTTCGTGAGCAAGATCCGCAAGTATCTAGAGAATATAGAGAAAGTAATCGAAATGATGGAGTCAAGGAAGAAAGAAGAGGACAAAGTACAAATCATGCAATTGAAGGAGCTGTCCGAGCGAATCAAGAAAGAGATCTCCTAATCAATTGTGCGCGATATGGCTTAACCGATATTGATCTGATTATGAATTGTTATTTGTGGGAACTAGAAGCAATTCTTGAAGGTTTGGCTTTACGAGAATTAGATAAGCAAGAACAAAATGTGGTTTTTGGATTTAATTTGCGATATATCTTGAATGCGAAGAAACCTCAAATGAATAAAATTTTGAACAAAAAGAAAGTCGAAGATAAAATACGAAAATCCTTCACACGTAATCAAAAACAGGTGAACAAGAATCATCAACGGCTTGAAAAAGCTATGCAAGCGTTAGAACACTTTAAAAACCGGAGGTGAAAAAAAGAATGGCTGAAAATATAACAGGAGCAATCAAAGCACTAATTGGAGCAGATACTAGCGATTACAAAAAAGCAATGGCAGAAGTCCTTAGTGTAACAAATTCAACAATGAATCAGGTTTCAAATACGATGAGTCAAAGTACTAATAGTATCGTTTCTAAGGTTGGAAGCATTATGGGACAATTAAGTTCAACTATTCAATCTAAATTAACCGGTCTAAAAACAAGTATGGTAGCTCCTTTTAGTACAGCTGGTGGTCAAATTCAACGAGTGATTGCTTCGATTGGCGAAAAAATTCCACAACCGATAAGAAAGGGCTTTAGTACAGCTTCTAAAGCTGCAAATGATGCTTCAAGCCTAATCGCAAAAGGCTTGAATAGAATCGTGAGTGCTAGTACAATTGTTGGCCGTAAGGTTGGTAGTCATTTAACTAGTGCGTTTAATCGTGCAGGTACGAAAGCAGCAACCACATTAAATGGAATTATCAGCAAAACAAAGAGTGCTGGAAGTTCTACCGGTAGTTTTATCAAACAGGCAGTAGGAATCGGAGCTGCTTTTACGCTTGCGCAGAAAGCCATTGGTGGGTTGACTTCAGGGATTAGTAGCTTAATCGGTGATTTAAATCAAGGTTCAGCGACTTGGAAAACCTTTAACGCTAATATGGAAAATATTGGTATGGGTAAAAAAGAAATTGCGGGTGTGAAAAAAGAGTTGCAAGATTTTGCGACTAAAACGATTTATTCATCTTCCGAAATGGCAACTACCTATAGTCAGTTAGCGGCAGTAGGTATTAAGAGTGCTGATCAGTTGGTTAAAGGATTTGGTGGATTAGCCGCGGCGGCTGAAAATCCAACTCAGGCAATGAAAACATTAAGTCAACAAGCAACACAAATGGCCGCAAAACCAACCGTTCAATGGCAAGACTTTAAACTGATGTTGGAACAAACGCCTGCAGGTATTGCGGCTGTTGCTAAACAAATGGGAATGTCAACGTCTGAAATGGTTACGGCTGTACAAGACGGGAAAATCAAAACAGAGGACTTTTTTGATGCAATCACAAAAGTCGGTACTAACAACACGTTTAGTAAAATGGCGACTGAGTATAAAACAGTTGGGCAAGCAATGGACGGGTTAAAAGAAACTTTAACTAATAAGTTACAGCCTTCTTTTGACAAACTTTCTCAAGTAGGAATTAATGCTATTAGTAAAATTACCGACAAAATTGACAGCTTTAATATGACACCCATAGAAAAAGCGGTGGATAGTGTTGTTGCTATTTTGGATCATTTTGTCAATGGTACAGAATTATCTAATGAGGCTTTAGCCAATATGCAGAATATTATTTCTAAAATTTTACCGTTAGCTGGTCTTTTAGGTGGAGCGCTAACTTTAAATAGTGCTTTACCAATATTAGCTTCGTTAACAGCTGGTTTTATTAGTTTTTCTGGTATTTTATCTGGACCTTTAAAGTCAGCGTTTGATTTAGTTTCTAGAAATGTTAGTGGATTAATTGGACTATTCCCTAAAATTGGTGGTGGACTTTCTTCTGCCGCAAGTGTAGGAATGGGCGCATTAGGTGGAATGACCTCTGCAATGACTACGATTATGCAAGTCGCTTTAGCTGCAGTAGGACCAGCTGCAATATTAGGGTTAGTTGTTGCAGGGCTTGGTTTAGTAAACAATCAATTTGGTACACAGATTGATGATTTGTTAAAAATGGTCACCACAAAAGGTCCAGAAGTAATTTCTAAATTTGTTCAAGGTATTATGTCACAAATTCCACAATTAATCACTAGTGGCACAGAGCTAATTAGTAAATTAGTGAATACGATCGCAACCATGTTGCCAGTCATTGTTCAGGCTGGTATCGATATTATTGGATCATTAGTCGGTGGCGTAGCACAAAATCTACCTTCTTTAATTAGTTCAGCTTTGACAATTATTACAACTATACTGACATCATTAGCAAGCGCATTGCCACAATTGATCGTGATGGGGATGAATTTACTATTAAGCTTAGTCAATGGGCTTGTCACAAATATTCCACAGATTGTAAGTTCAGTACAACAGATTTTGCAAGCTTTTGTGGGAAATATCGTTGCGAATTTGCCACAGATCATTCAAACAGGAATTCAGATCTTACTGAATTTGATCAATGGGTTGACAGAAATGTTACCTCAATTACTACCAGTAGCTTTAACCGCAATTCTGACTTTAATCAATGGTTTGATGGCTAATATTCCGCAATTACTTAACGGAGCAGTTGAAATTGTTCAAGCTTTGTGTAATTTTATTGTTCAAAACCTCCCAATGATTTTACAAGCTGCTGTTCAGATTTTACAAGCGTTAGTTAGTGGAATTGTACAAAATTTACCTAATATCATTTCTGCAGGAATTCAAATCATTTTCTCGTTGATAACAACGATTATTCAAATGTTGCCAAGTGTCTTAGCTGCAGGCTGGGATATCATTAAATCGTTGGCAAGCGGCATTATTGAAGCAATACCAAACGTACTGAAAGGTGCTTGGGACGGCATCAAAAATGGCTTCAGTAACTTATGGGATACGATAACTGGAAAATCAAAAGAGACGTCTACAGAAGTAACTTCTACGTATTCTCAAACTGCAGAATCAATGAAGAGCAAAACAGAGGAACTTGGTTCTAGTGTTTCTACAAGTTTTGACCAAATGGGATTAAATATTTCCAACGCCACTTCGAATATTAGTACTTCAGCTTTAGGAGATTTTAGTTCAATTCTTAGTCAAGGAAGTTCGGACGCGCAAACATTAAATACAAATGTAACGAATGCGACTCAAGCACTACAACAAGCTGGTTCTTCAGATATTCGGCAATTAAATACTTCTGGAAGTGCTGATTTTTCTAATTTGTTATCAAGTGGTACGGCAAGTGTACAGGAACTAGAAAAAAAAGTTTCTGGTTCTATGAGCGGTGCTAGTTCCAATGCAACAAATGAAACGAAAAAGATGGAAGGAGAGTTAAAAAATTCTTTCCAAACGATGTCAACTGTAGTAAATACTAGCATGAATAGTATAAAAAGTTCTATGCAAGCTGGATTTTCTGGAATTACTGGACAAGTGACTAATAGTATGAGTCAAATACACTCACAGATTCAAATTTCGATGAATCAGGTACAACAAACGATTAGTAGTGGTATAAACACTGTTAGTCATACTTTTCAATCTGGAATGATACAATTGTTTCAAGTGAGTATTCAAGCGTCTTCTCAAATCGTTTCAGCATTTTCTTCTTTGTCTTCTCAACTAGACATTTTGGGCTATAATGCTGGCATAGGATTAGCTAATGGATTATCTAGTTCTGCTGGGGCCATTTATTCAACCACTAATATAATTGCGAATAACGTGGCTCGAACCATACAGAGTGCTCTGGATATCCATTCACCCTCAAAAATCACTACATGGATGGGGGAAATGTTAGGAAAAGGGCTTGGGTTAGGTATGCAGTCCATGTTCTCTTTTGTTGAAAAACAAGCGAATGAATTTGGTTCCATTATTCAAGCACAGTGTTATCAAGCAGAAGCCGTGATGGTAGGAGATACAACGTTTACTAATAAAAATATTCATGCATTTACAGATGAAATGGATCAGGATGTTGCAGAATCAGAGCTTAGACAAGAAGAAATTCATATCTACAATGAGGTTATTGGAGATAAGATTTATACAACAGTGAAACGTAAAGAAGCACGTGAGAAAAATAAAAACAACTATTTTAACTAAGGGGGGAAGATCATGGATGCTTTGATCACAAAAGATGGAGTTGAAACGAGACTTTCCTCTATCGGGCTACTTGTCACTGATTTTCAAGACAGTTCACCTTCTGTGACTACGAATAAAAGAGAAGTAACAAATCGAAGTGGCTATATATTCTCCGGAGCAGTACACAAAGAAAAACGGATCGTTGTTTCAGGAACTTTCGTTGTTCCAAATGCGTATGCATTAGAAGAAAAGAAGGATGAAATCAATGGGCTTATCAGTAATGATGAGCCTTTTTATATTACCAAGTTATTGCCTACTGCTAGCCTGTATGATTTTGAATTGCCTGGTCAAAAAACAAGTGATTTAAATTTACTTACTATTCCTCACCATGCCTATAAGTATCGCTACAAAATAATTGTGGAAAATGAGCTTTCTTATACGTTTGTTGGATTTTCAGCTGCAGGGATAAGAATGAAATTCTCTTTTGAAGGAAAAACAGCAGAATTACCATTTGGGGAAACAATTCCTAAGACAGTGTTGGTTTCAACTAGTATTGATTACGCAGGAACCGCAAAATGTAGTCAATTAGAGTGGCCGTGGATAGTAAAATTAACAGCTAATCAATCACAAGATGGGAGTTTTTTCCTAAAGATAGGCGACAGAACATTTACTTACCAAACGCAAACTGCTTTAGAAAATGGGGATATTTTGTTATTAAAAGGAGTGGAAGTCACTTTAAATGGTTTAAATGTTAATGATAAAACGAATTACGAACATTTTATTTTGGTACCCGCAAATACAAACAAAATAGGTATTCAAACAAATTTCAAGGGGACGATTCAATTACTTAATTTTGTAGAGCTGTATAAATAGAGGGATTAGGGGTGAGAAAGAGATGAACTTTATTGATGAAAAGGGTAGACTTTATTCTGCTATTTTTGAATGTAAAAAAACAAAAGGAGTGAATGGCGAGAAATCATTAAGCGGAACAATTTATACAAATGATCAATTGTTACATGGGATTGGACGAGGTTGGCGTATAGTTTTTGAAGGTGAGACCTATTGTTTAACTTATTTGAATCCAATAGATGAAGGAACTCGTATAGTTGTCGAATTTGATGCTGTACATGAGTTCTTTTTTGATATGCAGAAATCTGTTGTTCACCGCCTATTGAATGGCTCAAATACAGCTGAAAGATATTTACAACACATTTTTAAAGGTAGTGGTTATGAATATCGATTGGAAGTAAATATTCCTGCTTTTAAAAAAGAAAATTTTGGCTTAAAAAACCGTCTTACTTTATTTAAAGATTTTGTTTCTTCAACTGGGGTTGAATTTTCTATAAATGGGCGAGTAGTTCGAATTTTAGATAAAGTAGGAACTAACCTATCAACTATTGTTAAGAAAGGATTTAATCTCAATGAACTCCATATAGAAAAAGATACTGGTTCCTTTATTACTTATATGAAGGGCTATGGTGCTTTTAAAGATCCAGAAAATCCCTCACAAGGACGATTAGAAGTAGAATACCTAAGTCCTCTTTCTAAAATATATGGGAAACTTGAAGGAGATCCAGTTGTTGATGAACGTTACACACAAGTAGAACATTTGCTATCTAGAATAAAAAAAGAAGTAGATTCGTCTTATGGCGTGTCTGTTGATATCGATATGGAAGATTTAACCAAAGCCGGCTATAACTATGATCAACCACACGAAGGAGATTATATTATGGCGATTAACAAAGATCTTGGCTTTGAGCAAAAAGTTCGAATTTTATCGTACACCACTTCTTATGATACAGAAGGGCAAATCATTGATCATGATATTTCCTGTGGAAGCTTAAATCTAATGGATCAGACACGTATTTCAGATGCCTCTTGGAAGAATCAAATTGAAAATTCCATTGAACAGGCAAAGAGCATAGCTAATTTTGCTTTAATTTCTGCAGATGGAAAAGCAATAACTTATTATGGACTGAGTATTCCTACAGGGAATAAGTTTCATAAAGGAGATATTTGGTATAAAGAAATTGGAGAAGAAAAAGTTCTCTATATTTGGAATGGCACTGAATGGTGGCCTTTGGTAGATAAGAGCGTGTTAGAAGAAACAAAACGATTAGCTGAACAAGCAAAACTAGCTGGTGAAGATTCCAAACGGACAGGAGAAGAAATTAAAAGAAAGTCTTTAGAGATGAATCAGGAGTTTCAACGGTATGAAACAGATTTGATTGCGTTAAAAAAAGAAAATATCCTTCGTGAACAACAATTTAATAGTATAACTTACGAAATACTAAAAGATAAAGAAGAAATTCAGAGACACAAAAATGAAATAAATAGTACATTTAACGAACTATACACACAATTAGATCAAACCTTTACTCAATTCTCTGCGCAAGATATGAAAACAGAAACACTCGTTCAGCAAACACAAGTCAATATAGAACAATTAAAAACGACTACAGGACAATTGGAAGAGAATTATATCTCTTTGATGAAGACCAAAGCTGATTTAGAAGAACAAGTTTCCTTAGTGAAACGTTCTTCAGAGGAAATGACCACACAATTTGGGACATTTAAACAAACAATGGTAGGACAATTAGAAACGATTAGTGAATTGCAGCAAGATGCTTCTACTATCAAAAAGACTATTAGTCAATTAAAAACGGATTCGTCTGGTACAAAAGCACAAATCAGTCAGTTAGAACAAACACAAAATCAATTTAAACAAACAATTCTTGATCAGATCACTGGTTACCACTCTGAGCAACAACAACTAGCGAATCGAATTGCTTTAATGGTACAAAAAGGAGAAGTAATTGCAAGGCTAAATATAGAAGCTGGTAAAACTTTGATTCAAAATAAAAAAATATTTTTAGATGCGGATACGGTTTATTTCAGTGGAAAAGCATTTATTCCGATGGCTACTATTAAAGATTTACTTGTTGGAAGTGCAGAAATCAGAGATTTGGCAGTTACAACAGGAAAAATAGCAAACGCATCGATTGATACAGCGAAAATTAAAGATTTAGCTGTATCAAATGCAAAACTGGGAAATATATCTGCCGATAAAATCACATTTGGAGAATTAAATGGAGCGAAAGCACGGATTACGAATATAGATGCAGCGAATATTAGCAATGGCTTTTTGGATAATCAACGTATCCGTTCTAACTCGATTACTGCAGATAAATTAGCGGTTAATGCAATTCAAGTTGGTTTCAATAACTATAGTCAGAATTTAAAAATTTCCCCATATAATTTAAGTTTTTATAATACAAATCGTTTAAGTGGAAGGATAACAAGTGAAGGGATGGAATTTTGGTATGGGACTAGAGAGATTGGACGTATCGGTGAAAATGCAAAAATAGGAAATGAAAATATTCGTGGGGTTACAATGAATTTAGAATCTACAGGAGATTATATCGCATGGAGCTATCGAAAAACCAAAAACGATGATGCGTTTACTTCCATGTTAATGCTTGATCCTCGAGGGAAATTTACTGGAAAAGCAGGTATTCTCATGGATGTAGATGTTTATTTATCTAGAGTAAAACCGAATTATACGAATGCAAGAGAATTTTTACGATTTGGGACTATACAATATTCCAACAGTTACTATTCTTCTCTCTTAAATGATAGCGGAAAAAGTGGTGTAATGTTTGGTGGAGCATGGTTGTATTTATTGCATGATAACAAGGTTATTCCTGTAGAAGATATTCGGAAAGTGGTTTATGCATTAAAAGGACTAGGACGTGTAAGTATACCGACTAGTATCGCAAGGGATGGAACAGTCAATCAATGGAAGACAATAACTTTATAAGGAGAAAAATGATGGAATTAACAGTACTGCAACTTTTAAATTTAGAAGAAGGATTAATTGAACTAGCGGAGAAAGAAATGCATATTTCTACTAGTTTAAAATTAAACCGAGCACTCACTGAAATTGGGACTGTCACGCATTGTATTCGAGAAACAGCACAACCTATCTTAAAAAAAGAAGAGTGTTTACGAGAAAAGGAACTACAAGAACTTTATAAGCAAGAGATGAATGTAGAACTTCCAACGATCACAATTAATGAACTAGCTGAAGTAAAAGTAAGTGCAAAGTTATTACACAAGATTCAACCTATATTAGAAGAAGTGGAGGAATAACAATGGCATTAGAAGTAACAAAATCAGTCAATTTATCTGGCCAATCAATCATTGATGAAAAAACAGTGGTTTATCTTTCTGCAAGTGTTTCTACAGAAAGCGTGGGGAATACAAATATTTCACAAACGATTCAAGATGCTAAAAAATATCGTGAGAATCGAACACAGTGTCGTAAAGATATTCAGTCTTTCCAAGATAAAGTGTATGAAGTAGAAGATCAGTTAGCTACAGAATCAACAAAAGAAGAAATGGAGGAAGTAGAAGAACTTTAGTCAATAGGCAGAGTTCTTTTTATGGAAGAGGTGAAATTCTATGAATTTATTTGGTTTGTCAATTACAGAATTTATTGCCGTATTGGGGTTAATTGGAAGTATTCTCTTTGCTTTGATGAAGTTTCATCATGTGTTCTCAAAATTAGAGGAAAGCTTACAGGAATTAAAAGATGCGGTGAATCGATTGAATAATCATGAGATTCGAATTGCACGATTAGAGGAGCAAAATAAAACGATTTTTAAAAGTATTGGAGGAAGAAAACATGAATAAAATTAATTGGAAGGTACGCTTTCAAAGTAAAGTATTTGTGATTAGTCTTTTAGGGCTGATTTTTTTATTAGTACAACAGATATTATCTATTTTTGGTATTCGGTGGGATTACACCATTTTAAATGAACAATTAACTCAAATCATCAATACTGTTTTTTTGTTATTAGCTCTGATAGGAGTTGTTAAAGATCCAACTACAGAAGGTTTATTAGATAGTGATCAGGCGATGTCCTATAGAAAACTAAAGAAATAGGGAGAGAAGGATAGTGACAAAAAAGGATGAGGTCATAAATTATGTCAATAGTTTAATCGGTAAACAAGTAGACATGGACGGTTCGTATGGTTCGCAGTGTATGGATTTAACTGTTCACGTGATGAATAAGTTTTTTCATTGGTGGCCAATCGGGGATGCGATTGCATTAACTACACAAGCAATCCCAACAGGATTTCAACGGTTGCGTGTGTATCAAGCAAAAGACATTCAAGCAGGAGATGTGATGATTTGGGGATTAGGTGCTTATGCGCAATATGGGCATACTGCAATTGCAACAGAGAATGGGAAATCTGATGGTACATTCGTTAGTGTTGATCAAAACTGGGTCAATGCTAGTTTGGAAGTAGGTAGTGCTGCTCAACCAATCAAACACACAATGGATGGTGTTTGGGGAGTAATTCGTCCGAACTATTCCTCCTCTCATTCAGTAGTAAAACGTTCTATACAATCAACACAAAATACAACACAAGGGAGAGAAACAACGATGTATTGTCTATATCAGCGACCAATTAATCCAAAAAAAGGAGCTTTAGAATGGAATGGCTCACACTGGGCGACATTTTTCTGTAATGGTGTAAATTGTAGACGGTTATATCATCCAGATGAAGTAAAAGTGATTAAAGATGTGTATCGTAAAAATAATGGAAAAGAAATTCCAGAATATACACAAAAAGAATGGAATAAAAATGCGCCATGGTACAATCGCTTGGAAACTGTTTGTCCAGTCGTTAAATAAAAAAGCCCTCAATTTGAGGGTGATACATAAAAGATTAAGAAATTTTTGTTTAGTCTCATTGAATTCTATTGAAATATAGAATGAAGTGATGTAAAATATACTTAGGGTTTTAGTGGAAAGCATGTTACTTTTAAATTTTTGAAAAGAACGGGTATCGTAGTTGATACCTGTTTTTATATATAAGGTATTGAAATTTAAGAATAATTGTTTTAAAATAAAGTTACCTTTTTAATACACTCATATATGATCTTCTTTCGAGAAGAGTGCTCCTATCTTATCCCAAGTCCAAGATAGGAGCTTTTTTATGGAATGCTTTCCTCAGGTTAAAGCTATCGTGTCAAGAAAATATATTCATAAAATAGCCAATTATGAATGTAAAAAAGAAAACTATTTTTATAAAAAATTTATATAAAAAGTATTGCATTAAAAAATAGGTTGTTTTAAAATAAAGCTGTCATCATAGTATGACTCTTTTCGATAGAACACTCCTATTGGAAACAATAGGAGCGTTTCATAGAAAAGGCGTGTTGAAACATGGTTCCCTAATACTATTTTATACTTACATTTCATTTGCCGCCTTTTCCCAATAAGGCGGTATCTTTTTACATAAAAATATTGAATAAAAAAAGTAGATGTGATATTCTATATGTACAGATTTATTTATTTTCACGCAGACCGCCTTTTCTCAATAAGGTGGTCATTTTTTTGTTATTTAATAAAATTTAATAAGTTTTTCGCTTAGCCTCTGTTGAATCATATATTCACAAATGAAAGCATTTTGTTCTATATTGTCTTCTTTTATATTGTTTTTTAATTAGTTGTATGCTATGTTGTGATTGCTTAATTTATTAGCTAATGTTATATTATGTATGAGGGATATATATATTATTACCTCTCTTTCTGATTTAGATTGAATTTTTTCAATCAAAGTGGGAACGGAGTGCACCCACGATCCCCAGCGGGTGGGTTAACCTAGCGTTGGTCTACATGGGACGGTATCCATGTTTTGCACTCTTTTTTTTTGTCTAAAATTATAAAGGAGTTGTAAAAAAATGCCTAAAGATTTGCAAAAAACATATAATTTATATTTATCAAATCTTGATGGCAAGATTGCTGTTATTACAACGCCGTTTGTTAAATTAGATTGTTTTTATATAAAATTTGATATTTTACAACTGCCACATTTATTAGGGTTACACAAGATTTATAATGATTCGCCTAAAATAATTTGTCAAAAATTGAAAAATGAAGCCATTACATATAAGCATTTGCAGAGACATCGTAATTTCGGACTTATAAAAGATAGAGTAGAATTATTTGAGTTTATTTTAGAAATATTTTTAGAAGGATATAATGATTCGGTGATATATGTATCTGAAGCAGATAGATTTGGTTCATCTATGAAATTAGATATAGCGTTTAGTCATCCTCATAAAAATAAAACATTGACACTTGGATTACGAGAAATCAGTAATTGTGTTTATACACCAGTTACTTTCTATGTATCAAAGAGTAATCGTCCAATATTTCCTAAATCGAAAAGAGCAAAAATTTTAACTTTAGAAATGATTGCATTTAATCTATAAGTGTTTAGAAATAAATTTCAGGACCATTAGCTCAGCTGGTTAGAGCAAACGGCTCATAACCGTTCGGTCACAGGTTCGAGTCCTGTATGGTCCATAATGAAAACCTACTTCTTAGATAAAGGAGTAGGTTTTTTATTTGATAAATGCTATAATAGAATGAAGTAAAACTAAGATAGTTATTAGGAGGGGTATGTTTGAAGATAAATTCTACAGAAATTAGTCTTATTAACGAATTGTTGGAAGAATATTTCTATCACCACCCTCAATTACAAGAAGTTTTATATGATGATGAAGGAGTCCCATATGAATATAAAAATGGCTATATTCAGTATAATTCATATGGACCAAAAAAAGTTAGGGAAATAAATCAGTTGTTATCTAAGTTGAAATCTTTAACATAATAATTGTTGAACACATCTTTGATTCCGTCCATTAAGAAGGCACACTGTTGTTTTGAAGTAAATCCTTGATTATAGTGCGAGACGGAGTTTCTGATAAGGAATAGTGTCTTCAGATTGGTGCGCTCTCTTTTCTTAATACTAATGGGTTTTCTACTCATATATTCAATATATATTTTTGCAGTAGCATCATCAGGAAAGTTAGAATCTATCATTTTATTCTTTTCTAGAATCAAATAAAGTAAATGTTCTAAGATGCTTCCGAGTCCGGCGGCACAGACAAACCATTTTTGGTTATTATAGCAATATAAACATTCATCAAATTCTATTTCAAACTGTTTATTATTAATTGTTTGTAACATTTCTTCAAAATTATATCTTTTTGCTCTGAGTGTCATTTTGTTAAAATCTGTCAGGCTCGCTGGCGTTGAAATCAATGTATCAATTGTTTTTTTCTCATTTGCGGTCCACTTCTTAATGAAAAATTCAACACTTGGGCTGTTGACGATCGAATTTTTTATTATAGTATCAGAAATATCCGGAATACATTTCTGAGCAATTAAAAATTTTATTTTGCCCACTGCGTCTAATTTATAGAAAGTGGGAGTAGTTGTTGCTTCTACACAGTCTACAATTTTTATCTTGTCAGTATCCGCACAAGATGCAAAAAAGAGAAGATCGTTATGACCTATTTCTGGAGAACCAATTCCTATACACCATATCTTTACATAATTATTTTTCCAAAAAAATATATCTTCGTGTTCTTCATTGGTACCAATGAGAAAGGTTTGATACTTATAATTTAATTTTGCAAATAGAAGTATATCATCGGAATGAGGTTCAAATTCTTTAAATAGAGTGCGACCGTACAAGAAATCAACAAACAACGAGGTCATAAAAGGATCTAATTCAGCAATTCTTTTTTCTAATTCTAACATTGGTATCCCCATTTCATAATTTATTCGTCCGTATGCCAGTACGGTTGTTTTCATTATAGCATGAAATAAAATAAGAACTAAATGATCCATAAAAACACGTTAACAGCATTATGAAAAGTCAATTCTTTTGAATTACTTTTGATTTTTATAATTAATTTAGTCTAAAGCTTGTAACAATAACTTTTTTCTATAGTAAAATACTTTTGAGATACTTTTGTTTTTCTATCTTGGTTGTACTGTATAAAACAAAAATATTTTTAGAATGGTAATTAAGAAATAAGCAAATCTCTACCTCTCACAATGAGAAGTAGGGATTTTTTTGTTTATTTGCCACAAACTTGCCACAAAAAATAGTGAAAATATGAAAAAATACACTAAATAAAAAACTTTTGGAATCTCGAAAACCTTGATAAATCAATGTTTTTATATCATGAAATACATGCTATAATGGAGTTCAAGGTTCATCAACCATCCCTTGTAAAAAAACTCGGAGAAAGAAGGAAAAAGTATGCAAAATTCGTTTCAAGCCAATCGAAAGCTAAGAACAGTCTTAGCCAATGGTATCATTATGGGCTTATATATTGTCCTCTCTTTATTGGTTCGGCCAGTTTCTTCTGGTATGATTCAATTTAGAATTTCAGAAAGTTTGAATCACCTAGTCGTTTTCAATCGCAAATTGATGTGGGGTGTTTTAGGCGGCGTTATCTTTTTTAACTTATTTTTTGGTTTCGGTGTAATGGATGCTCTGTTTGGTGGAGCACAAACATTATTTGCGTTGAGCTTAACAGCTTTTTTACAAAAAAAGGTACCAAGTATTCCTGTTAGAATGTGTCTAAATAGTCTATTTTTCACTGTAAGTATGTTTTTTATTGCCTTTATGCTAGTACCAAGTGGCGGTCAAGCATTTTGGACAACTTATGGTTGGTTAGCATTAAGTGAAGCGATTATTATGACGATTTCAGCACCAATCATGTACTTTATCAACAAGTCATTAAAATTTGAAACACGTATTTAATTGAAAAGATGTGGATAGAAATGATTCATCCTTTGAATGGCAGTGAAGAAAAGTGTCGTTGCTATTAGTGAACTAAGTGATAGAATGAACTGTTTCTACCTCGTCTTTTTTACATAAAGAATAAGATCTACATTTTTTCTAAAAATTTTCATGTAAAACTTTACTAGTCTGTTGGAATACACTATGATAGTGTAAGATAAACGGACTATTGGAAAGTCACAGCAGAGGAGTTTGAACATGTACACATTTAAAATCGGTATTCCGGCAGAAGTACACGATACATTTGTTAAAAATCACCCATTATGTAATTTACTACAGTCATCTTCATGGGCAAAAGTCAAGGATAACTGGGGTTCTGAAATTGTTGGGGTTTATGAAAAGGATACATTAGTTGCATCAAGTTTAGTTTTAATCAAACCATTACCAGCCGGTTTTACGATGTTATATACACCAAGAGGTCCTGTAATGGACTATACAAATGAACGTTTGGTCAACTACTTTATGGCTGAATTGAAAAAATTTGGCAAGAAAAAACGAGCTTTATTTATAAAAATGGATCCTGCGGTTCACTATCAAGATTTCCATTTGGGAGAAGAACATCAACCGCATGCTGAAGCGACATCTATTATTGAGACCTTGAAAAAAGCAGGGGCCAAATATCAAGGACTGACAATGGATATGGGGGCCACCATCCAGCCCCGATTCCAAGCGAATATTTATCGTGAAGATTTTAGTGAGGAACAATTGTCAAAAAGTACCAAGAAAATGATTAAAACAGCTGAAAAAAAAGGGGTAGTTGTGCAGCAAGGGCATGTTGACTTTGTTGATGAATTTGAAAAAGTCATTCAATCAACCATGGAACGCCAACATATTTCTTTGCGGAATAGTGATTACTTTAAGAAGCTGTTGAACATTTACCCAGAAGACTCCTTTATTATGCTGGCGCAAGTCAATTTAAAGGAACGCTTAGACAGCACGCGACAACGCTATGACAAAAATCAAAAAGACTTGAGTAATTTGAAAGAAAATCAAGTGAAAAAGCGCCATAATTTAGAAGAATTAGATGCTTCCTTGACTCGGGAACTAAAAGAATTAGAAGAAAATATCGCAGAAGCTGGTGAAATCGTCACGGTTGCTGGCGCCTTGGCTGTGACATTTGGTCCAACAAGTGAAATCCTTTATGCTGGCTTAGATGATCGTTATAAACGCTACATGCCAACATATGTGACTTGGCGAGATGCCATTCAAGAATGTTTTAACCGTGGCTGCGAAAGCTGTAATATGGGCGGCTTAGAAGGTAGTTTAAATGATGGCTTAATTAAGTTTAAAGCGAACTTCAACCCAACGATTAATGAATTTATTGGGGAATTCGATTTACCGGTTAATAAATTATTATTTAAAGCCAGTGAATATGCCTATAAATTACGAAAACAAAAAAAATAAATAAAAAACACAGGGACTAAAAATCAAACTTGATTTTTAGTCCCTGTGTTTTTTTCTATAGTTTTTGCGTTGCATTCCGTTTCATTAAGCGAAGCAAAACGCTAGCAATTGCTGAAGCAGCTACACCAGCAACAAGAGCTTCTGGCACACCAGAACTGAAAATCGTCGCAATAATAGCTAGGTAAACAGCAGTTCCAGCTTTACCAATAATTTCAGCATAAGCTGAATTAAAAAGAAAATAAATCATGTTCATGACTAAAATGGTATTCGTTGCTGAGCCTAAAACACCAGCCACAAATAAGGAGACAGGTTGCGCTTTTTCCTTCGTTAATTTATTTAGCCATTTGTAAGCGAAATAAGGAACGACCCCAATTAAAATCCGCGGAATGAGCACAATTAAAAGTGCCTTCCAACTACCATGATCGGTACCGATCACAGGAATAAATGGAGAAAAAACAAACGACAAAGGTGTTGGTGCTGTCGTATTTTTAATTAAGCTAATGATCCCAAACGTGCCGCCCAACATACTACCGATTTTTGGCCCTAAAACAATGGAACCAATAATTACAGGAATATGCATCGTGGTCGAATTTAAAGGACCTAATGTGATAAATCCTAGCGGGGTTAAAGCCAGTAAAAGTAAGATAGCTAAGAACATTGCTGTTAACGTAAATTTTTTCGTGTTATTCATAAATTACTCCTTGTTATCAGATGCTAAAATTTTCATCACTGTTTGAATGATATCTTCAACAGTGGCAAGTGCGCCACGACCATAATCGCCACAAGCTAATAGAGCTTCACGTGGGATTATTTCTTGATAGCCGACTTCTTTTAAAATGCCAATATTTCGTTGGACAATGGGGTTTTGGTACATATACGTATTCATCGCGGGCGCAATAATTTTTGGTGTTTCAGGATAAAGCGCCAAAGCAACTGTTGATAATAAGTCGTCGGCAATCCCATGGGCTAATTTCCCAATGGTATTGGCCGAAGCAGGTGCTACTAAAAATAAATCCGCTTTTTTAGCTAACTCAATGTGATTAATTTTACTGGGATCAATTTCCATCATGACATCCGTATGCACTGGATTCTTAGAAAGTGATTGTAACGTCAGCGGAGTGATGAACGCTGTGCTGCTTTTAGTCATTAAAATTTCCACATTGTAGCCAAGCTTAGCTAGTTGACTTGTAATATCTGCTGCTTTATATGCAGAAATGCTGCCAGAGACGCCTAATAAAATAGTTTTCATTGTTGTTCTCTCCATTTCTTTTCAACATTTTTAACGATCATTGAACCAATCCCTTGTTTTGAACAAGCTTCTTGGACAATGCCCGTTTCGTTAATTAATAATCCTTCGTGTTCTGTTTCATGAACGTTCATCAAGTCATTGGCTAAGACAAAGTCACACCGATTTTTAACCAAAGCGGCTTGTGCAACTTGGACAAGTTCTTCTTGTGAAACGTTGACAAGTAATTTAAAGCCCACTAAAACAGTTTGGGGTTGCTTGTCACGAATCATTTGGATGACTTTAGGATTTTTCTTTAGAAAAATTAATAATCGGTCCGTATCAGATGAAATTTTTGTTGCTGTTTGAGGAATATCAGCAATCTGATTCAATGTGTTTTGAACGATAGTTGCCAAGGCTTCTTTGGTCTTTGGCAATGTTTGTTCGCTTAATTGTTGCGCAAAAGAAGCAATAAATTGTTCTTCCGTTTGCGCGGTTTCCGTCGTAAAATCACTGACTGCCATTGCGTGAACAATCGCATCAAATTGCTTTTCAGCAAAGAGTTGTTCTAACGTAGTGGCTAATTCAACCGTTGTTTCTATTTCTTTAATTGATAAGTCCAATTGTTGGGTTGGACGTAATGCATGTTTGGTTGTTACGTAGGTTACGGTGTGTCCAGCAGCTAAAAAACTTTCAGCAATTGCTTTTCCTAGTCCGCCAGAAGAATGATTGGTAATCGAACGAACATTATCAATCGGTTCTGACGTTCCACCAGCAGTAACTAAAACATCCATAATCAAAACGCCTCCTTAAGAAATTCGGACAATGGTCCGTCCAATATGTTGGCCTGCTTGTAATGCTTCAAAAACAGGGGGAAGTTCTTCTAAAGTAATCTCTTGATACACAGCTTTTTCAGTGATGTCTAAATCAGTGGCAAGACGTTGCCAAACTATTTTTCGTTTGTCCATACCAACATTAACCGAATCAATGCCCAATAAATGAACGCCCCGTAAAATAAAGGGTAAAACGGTTGTCTCTAATGTAATTCCAGCAGCGCGGCCACAAATGGCTGAACGGCCATCATAACGAAGTTGTGGTAAAACAGCAGAAGTAATTTCCCCACCAGTGGTATCAATTGCAAAAGCAAAACGCTGTTTCATCAATGCTTTAACAGGAGTTGCTAAGAAATCTTCTACTAATAAGCATTCACTAACACCTAACTCTTTTAAAAGCTCAAAAGAATCTGGCTTTCTAGTTAATGCAGTGATTGAAGTGTAGCCTAATTGATGCAACATCGCAATAGACAATGTCGCAACACCGCCTGTCGCACCAGTTACAATGATGGGGGCTTCTTTGTCGTCGCGTAAGCCATCGTCTTCTAAAGCTGTGACAGATAATCCGGCCGTAAAGCCAGCAGTTCCGAAGATCATTGCTTCTTTGAGACTCATTTTTTCAGGAAGTGGAACTACCCAATCGCCAGGAACACGCACATATTCAGAATAACCACCAGTATGACTAACCCCTAATTGATAGCCTGTTACGATCACTTTATCGCCTTCTTTGAAACGAGGATCTTCCGATGTGACAACAGTGCCACTGACATCAATTCCTGGAATCATTGGATAATTGCGAATCACACCGCCGTCTTTTTTTGAAGCTAAAGAGTCTTTAAAGTTAACTGAGGAGTAGGCTGCTTTGATTACTACAGTGCCTTCTGATAAATCGTCTAAAGTAATGGTTTCTAGTTGACCAATAACAGATGTATCTTGTTCTCTTAACGTAAATGCTTGAAATGAATTCATATAAAAACTCTCCTTCCAATTATGTAAAAAAGCAACTCGTCTTATTTTATCATATTCTGATTTTTTCGTATCATTTTTCTTCTTATAAACAGTAAGTTATACAGAAAAGAAAGATTGTGTGACAATTAGACTAGAAAAATAAAGAAAAATGGTTGAAATTTTTCAAAAAGTTCGTATACTAAAAAAGGTAAAACTAAACTGTAAGTTTAGTATTACAAAACTTTTGTTGAAAAGATTAGCTGAAAATAGAAACGAGGTGTGCCATGGAAATTGGTGAGAAGTTGAGAAATTTACGCATTCAGAAAAATTTAACGCAAGAAGAATTAGGCGAAAGAACGGATTTATCCAAAGGCTATATTTCCCAATTGGAGCGGGATTTAAGCTCACCATCAATGGAAACATTTTTCTCAATTTTAGAAGTACTAGGCGTGACGCCAGAGCAGTTTTTTAGTCAGCAACCGCTTGAACAGAAAATTGTCTACAATGAAGAAGAAAGTACCCTCTATTATGATGAAGAACATGGCTATGAACTAAAATGGTTAATTCCAGCCTCAAATGAAAAAGAAATGGAACCTGTCATTATTACTTTTGATAAAAATGGCGAATATAAAACGTTTGAACCTTCTCTATCAGAAACATTTATTTATGTGATTGATGGCTCCATTCGTTTGATATTAGGGGAAGCCACGTATATTGCTAAAAAAGGTCAAACCATGTATTACCAAGCAACAGAACCTCACCAAATTAGCAACAATGGTCGAGGAAAAAGTCGTGCGTTAATTGTGGCGACAGAATCGTATTTATAAAGGACGAAATGGAGGAGTTTATCCAGTGAGAAACCATGTGATTTCATTTGAAAATGTTGTCAAACAATTTGACGATGAACCAGTATTAAAAAATGTCAGCTTTGAAATTGAAGAAGGAAAATTTTATACGTTATTAGGACCTTCAGGATGTGGCAAAACAACGATTTTGCGTATTATTGCGGGATTCAATGACGTGACTTCTGGCGATGTTTATTTTGATGGTAAAAGAATAAATGATGTACCTGCCAATAAACGCCAAGTCAATACCGTGTTTCAGGATTATGCTTTGTTTCCTCACATGAATGTTTTTGATAATGTTGCGTTTGGTTTAAAAATCAAAAAACTATCCAAAGCAGAAATTGAAAAAAAAGTGAAAGAGGCATTACGTTTGGTTCAATTACCCGGCTACGAAACACGTGAAATTAGTGAAATGTCTGGGGGCCAACGTCAGCGGGTCGCAATTGCACGAGCGATTGTCAATGAGCCAAAAGTATTGCTTTTAGATGAGCCGTTATCCGCTTTAGATTTGAAATTACGCACAGCGATGCAATATGAACTACGTGATTTACAACAACGTTTAGGGATTACTTTTATTTTTGTGACCCATGATCAAGAAGAAGCATTAGCGATGAGCGATGAAATTTTTGTCATGAATAAAGGTCATATCGTGCAAAGTGGCACACCAGTCGATATTTATGATGAACCGATTAATCACTTTGTTGCTGACTTTGTGGGGGAAAGTAATATTGTGGACGGCGTGATGCTGGAAGATAATTTAGTTTCATTTGTGGGCAAAAAGTTTGAATGTGTCGATGGCGGCATGCGGAAAAATGAACCTGTAGAAGTCGTTTTACGTCCAGAAGACTTAACGATTACCACGCTTGAAAAAGGCAAGCTAACCGTAACGGTGGACACGCAGTTATTCCGCGGCGTTCATTATGAAATTATTTGTTTTGATGAACAAGGAAATGAATGGATGGTGCATTCCACTCGAAAAGCCAAAGAAGGCGCTCAAGTAGGGCTCTCCTTTGAGCCAGAAGATATTCACGTGATGCGCTTCAATGAATCAGAAGAAGACTTTGATGCCCGTTTAGAAAGTTACGACGAGTAAACGAAAGGGGAAAATAAAATGAAAACAATGCGTCGAATTTATTCGATTCCCTATGTAATGTGGTTACTTTTATTCGTCATTGCGCCAGTGCTAATGATTATTTATCAATCATTTTTCGATATGAATGGCCAGTTTACCTTGGCGAATTACCAAACGTATTTTACATCAGGAACGTATTTAAGTATGACCATTAATTCAGTGTGGTATGCTTTTCTGATTACCATTTTTACGTTATTGGTAAGTTATCCTACGGCTTATTTTTTGACAAAGCTCAAGCATAAACAGTTATGGTTAATGCTCGTTATTTTACCAACGTGGGTGAATTTATTATTAAAAGCTTATGCTTTTATTGGGATTTTCAGTATTCATGGGAGTATCAATCAGTTTATGAGTTTTATGGGTTTGGGTACGCACCAAATTCTGTTTACAGATTTCAGTTTTTTATTTGTCGCAACGTATATAGAAATTCCATTTATGATTATGCCGATTTTTAATGCCTTAGAAGAGATGAATCCTTCATTGATTAGTGCTAGTCGGGACTTAGGAGCTAGCAGTGCGGAAACGTTCCGCCGTGTCATTTTTCCTCTCTCCCTAAACGGTGTGAAAAGTGGCGTTCAAGCTGTCTTTATTCCTTCGCTCTCGCTCTTTATGTTAACGCGTTTAATTGGCGGCAATCGGGTGATTACGTTGGGAACGGCGATTGAGGAACACTTCTTAGTAACGCAAAACTGGGGCATGGGTTCAACAATTGGTGTGATTTTAATTGTTGCCATGTTTATTGTGATGTTGCTGACGGGTGAGAAGAAGAAAGGGCGTGGCAAATAATGCAAAAGAAAAAGTTTAAATGGTCTTATGTGTATTTATTCGTTGTCTTTGCGCTACTGTACGCACCAATCTTTTATTTGATTTTTTATTCGTTTAACGACACGCAAACGATGAATCAGTTTACTGGTTTTACGTTAGATAATTATCGGAACGTTTTCGAAGACACACGCTTGTTAACCATTGTTCTGAATACGTTTTTGCTAGCTTTCTTATCGGCTTTAATAGCAACCATCATTGGAACATTTGGTGCGATGGGGATTTATTATACAAAACGTCGTAAAAACCGGAACACGTTGCTTAGCTTTAATAACATTTTACTCGTTTCACCAGATGTTATTATTGGAGCCAGTTTCTTAATTTTCTTCACGGCAGTAGGGTTTATCAGTTTAGGTTTTACAAGTGTATTATTGTCGCATATTGCCTTTAGTATTCCAATTGTTGTTTTAATGGTTTTACCAAAACTACAAGAGATGAACGATTCTATGGTAGATGCGGCACGGGATTTAGGGGCCAATAATGTTCAAGTGATTAAAAATATTATTTTGCCTTTTTTAGCGCCAGGAATTATTGCTGGCTACTTTATGGCCTTTACTTATTCGTTGGACGATTTTGCCGTAACATTCTTTGTGACAGGCAATGGTTTTTCAACATTATCTGTTGAAATTTATTCACGAGCACGTCAGGGAATTAGTTTAGAAATCAATGCCTTAAGTGCGTTAGTATTCCTATTCTCAATGATTCTAGTTGTCGGTTATTACTTTATCAGTAAAGACAATACGCCAAAACGTTTAAAGAAAATGCGTCGGGAACAAAGTGAGGTGGCCAAGTTAAAATGAAAAAATTACAGTCACTTTTTATTGGAATTATCGCTATTATTGTCATCTTGTTTTTTGGCGTGCGCCAATTGGAGAAAGCAAGTGGCATGGCAGGAGCAGATACCTTGACCATTTACAATTGGGGGGACTATATAGATCCGGCCTTGATTAAGAAATTTGAAAGAGAAACAGGTTATAAAGTCAATTACGAAACCTTTGATTCTAATGAAGCTATGTATACAAAAATTCAGCAAGGTGGTACAGCCTATGATATTGCCATTCCTTCTGAATATATGATTCAAAAAATGATGAAAGCGAAGATGCTTTTACCACTTGATCACAGCAAATTAAAAGGCTTAGAAAACATTGATGCACGCTTTTTAGATCAATCCTTTGATCCCAAAAATAAGTTTTCCGTTCCGTACTTCTGGGGCACGTTGGGGATTATTTATAATGATAAATTTATTGACGGCCGTCAGATCCAACATTGGGATGATTTATGGCGCCCGGAATTAAAAAATAATGTCATGCTGATTGATGGCGCTCGCGAAGTGTTAGGATTATCTTTGAACAGTTTAGGCTATTCGTTAAACAGTAAAAACGACCAACAATTACGTCAGGCTACCGATAAGTTAAACCGATTAACGAACAATGTCAAAGCAATTGTTGCCGATGAAATCAAAATGTACATGGCTAATGAAGAAAGTGCAGTTGCTGTAACTTTCTCTGGTGAAGCTGCTGAAATGCTAGAAAACAATGAACATCTACATTATGTGATTCCCAGTGAAGGCTCTAATCTCTGGTTTGATAACATTGTGATGCCTAAGACAGCCAAAAATAAAGAGGGTGCCTATGCATTTATGAACTTTATGTTACGACCAGAAAATGCGGCACAAAACGCAGAATATATTGGTTATTCCACACCAAATAAAGAAGCTAAAAAACTATTACCAAAAGAAGTTGCTGAAGATAAACAATTTTATCCAGATGATGAAACCGTCAAACATTTAGAAGTTTACCAAGATTTAGGTCAAGAATACTTAGGAATTTATAACGATCTGTTCTTGGAGTTTAAGATGTATCGGAAATAACGTGAAAACTCAGTTGAAATGGTGTTAAATCAACGAATGAAGAGCGAAATAAGCTGCCTTTTTAGCTGTCAGTTTTCCAATTTTCTACCAAAAGAGAATGGGACAATAATCAGAAAAAAATCTGATTATTGTCCCATTTTTTTTGATTTCAAGGTACACAAAAAGTACTCATCTCTGTAAGATTAAAGTGACCAAACCAAATCAGAAAGGAAGCGAGTGCTTTATGTTTAAAAATTATACTATCAATCAAACAACTTTACCATTCAACATCTGTTGAGCAAGATGAAGCCAGACAATTAGCAAAGGAAATTGACGAACTAAGACAAGAAACCTAATGGAATCAGAAATCAGTGAGGAATCAGTCTATGAAGTTATCTAAGTATCTAGCGCTTTGTTTATTTGGAATCTTTTTTATCTTCATACTATTATTGATTTGGGGAGAAAGTTCATCGACTAATGTTACTGGTACAGAAGAGGAGCAAAATCTTCCAGAAGCGGTACTTCGCTGGAAAGAAAAGGTAACGAAAGAAGCGGTGAAAAATGAGATACCCGAAGCCGTACCCTATCCATTAGGAATTATTATGGCAGAATCAGGTGGAAATTATGAAAAGTATCCCGATATTATGCAGTGTAGCGAAAGCCAAGGCAGACCACTAAATTCCATAACAGACCCAGATGAATCAATAGAAGTTGGGGTTAAATATTTTGCGGATATGTGGAAAGGGCATCAAGGGTATGAAGTTTTAAACATTGTGCAGGTGTACGATTTCGGAGGAGGATTTTTGAGTCATTCTGGCACTGGTGGAAATTCTGAAATTGCGAAAATTGCATCAGATGAGCTAGCAGACGGCATTCATGAAGGTGGCGAAAAATACTGGCGTTGGTATGGTTTTAACAGTCGTGTAGAATGGTGTGCAACTTTTGTTTCTTATGTGGCGGAAAAAGCAAACTTGAAGATGGAACGTTTTGCCTATTGTCCAACAGGAATAAATAATTTTAAAACGAATAACCAATGGCAAGGCGGAGGTGTAGAACCGAAAAGTGGAGCGATTATTTTCTTTGATTGGGATGGTGATGGTGTCAGTGATCATGTAGGGATTGTGGAGAAATTTGAAAATAATACTGTCCATACGATTGAAGGGAATTCTGGAGATATTATTGCAAGAAGAAGCTATGAAAAGAATAGTTCTTATAGTTTAGGATATGGAATCCTAAACTAGCTCTACTATATTGAAAAAATCTATGGATTATAACTATTTTCTACTTTAAAACAAAGAGCATTAAAAAATGAATGTATTAGATGAAATAAAGTTGAAGACAAGATTTTCAAAGGAAAAATATCATTTTAACAGATTTTATGGCCTTGCTGATTTTGCATGATATCTGCAATTGTCTTTTGGAAAGTTAATCTGATTAAAAAAGTTATGGCTAGTCTACTTGTTGAAAGAAACTGATTTCGGATTGAAACCAGTTTCTTTATTTTCTCTTGAAAATTCATTTATGTAGTAGAATTTTGATGGTCAACTAATATATTATCTTAAGTTAAGAAGTCCAAAAGAAAATGAACTGGTTTATTGCCAAAAGAGCAAAAATATTTAAAATTGAACATTAAAAATAAATCATAAAACAAAGAATAAAATATTTTTGATTAAGTGTTCTTCATATACATAGAAAAGATATGTAAGCGAGATTAAACTGAAAATTTTTAATTCACTTCCACAATGGATAAAGAAACTTATGTAATTGTTAGGGCTAATTTATCATGTTATCTTAGATATGTAAAGAAGAACGTTAGCTAACAGAAAGGTGATATCCATGAACGAAAGGCAAATAAAACTTGCGCGCTTGCTAATTGAACATGATAAATTTTTACCTGCTTCTTTCTATAGTAAAAAATTGTCTGTCTCAACTAAAACCGTATTTCAAGATTTAGAAACACTTAGACTTTTCATTCAACCTTATTCTGTTGAAATAGAAAGGTTACCTTCTTTAGGTATCCACTTGTCAGGTGAACATAGTGCAAAAAGCAACTTTTTAAAAGAGCTAGAAAGTGAGCTTTCGCAAGACCAGCTGTCACCTGTAAATAGACGAGTCAAAATTATTCAAAGTGTATTTTTTGAAGAGGATAATCCGACATTAGAATCTCTTGCTGAGCAATATTTAGTCAGTAAGACCTCACTTTATAACGATTTAAAAATTATAAATGAAATCATTGTATCGAATGGGATTGAAATAATATCAAATAATGATGGATTGACTAGTCAGGGGGCAGAGAATGAGATTCAGCTAGCAATTAAGCAGCTAGTAACACATTTTTCAAATTTGATAGAAGAAAAATCTGTCAATGCAAAATTATACCACTTTTTTGAGAAACAATTAGTGGATATCGTATCAAAAATTCTACACAAGAATTTTAGAGAACTCACTGAGAAGGTTTCTGACTATTATATGGAATCACTTTTGACAACTCTCTTGGTTCAATGCCGTCGTATTCAAATGGGGTATCATGTTGAAGGAGAGGATGATTACCTATTTAGTAGTATACGATATATGGAAACGTTTGTGGTTGCTAATGACATGTCTGAACGATTATCTCAAGAGACTGTTCTGAATTTTAGTGAAGCTGATAAAGACTATTTATCTCGTCAACTTTTTGCCCATCGAGTTACTACTGAAGTGAAAGCTAGTGATGAAAAATATGTAGATTTAGTGTACCGTTTGATTTCTAGAATGAGTAAAATTGAAAAAATTGATCTGACTCAGGATGAGCACCTTTTCAATTCACTATTATATCATATACCTGCTATGATTCTTCGTTTAAAACGTGGGATTCACATTGAAAATCCTTTATTGGAGAATATTCGTGACCAATATTCTGAGCTTTTCAGTATTGTTTGGTATGCATTAGTTATTGTGGAACAACAGTATAATGTGATTTTAAATGATGACGAGATTTCGTTTATTTTGATCCATTTCCAAATTGCCTTGGATCGTCAATCCAAAGCAAGCAATATTGTCATTATTTGTCAATATGGAATGTCTTCAGCTCAATTTATCTATTCAAAGGTTCGTAAGTTCATTCCAGCCCATGATAATGTGGAGATATCGACATTGGAGAGATTTAATAAAAGTGACAAAGAAAATATTGACTTGATTATCAGCTCGATTGATATTCCACAGTCAAAAACTCCTTTTGTAAAAGTTACACCTTTAGTTAGTAATCAAGACTATATCAAGATCATGGAGGCATATACAAAGTATCTCATTCAAGGAGCACCTTTTGGACTATCTGATTCATTAGATAGAAATTTTGAAGTAGATGTGTTGAGTAAATATGTCAATCTTAAACTTATTAGCTTGCAAAATCTTTTTTCTGATAAAGCTGATTGTTTAAATAGCATGATAGATGAACTAGAAAAAAGAAAACTAGTATTGCCTACATTTCGGAAATCGGTTTTTGAGAGAGAGGATATTGGGAATACCAATTTGGAAAGTGGTGTTGCATTACCTCATGCAGATCCAACGACGATTCTTAAGTCTCATATTTATATTGTATCACTTAAGAAATCGATTAATTGGGGAGATCGCACGGTCAAATTGATTATTATGGTAAATCTCAGTGAAGAAGACTTACAAGAGATTCGCGAAGTTGTCGAAGAACTCTATCAATTTATTGATGAGAAAAAGAAAGTTGATGCGCTTGTGAAAGTCAACGATTCTGTGCAAATGCTACAAATTTTTAGTACTGGAGGAAACTAAAATGTTTTTTGATCAAGAACTTTGTTTGTTTCATATCAAACCTGACGATCAAACACAATTATTCGAAAAAATGTATGAAAAACTTTATTTATCTGGATGCGTCAAATCAAGTTTTTTAGATGGCATCACAACAAGAGAAGCAGAGTATCCGACTGGTTTGGAATTCAATGGTATCGGTTTTGCGATTCCTCATACAGATTCAGTGAATGTTAATAAGTCACAAATTTGTTTTGCTTCATTGGATGAACCAGTAATTTTCCAAGATATGACGGATAAAAGTCACAACATCGAAGTTAATTTAGTATTCATGCTGGCGATGGCAGTCCCTCATGAACAAGTAGAGACCCTGCAAAACTTAATGGCATTGTTTACTGATGATGAGAAAGTTAAGAGGCTACGAGAATTATCATCAAAAGAAGATTTTATCAAATTGCTAAATGATTCTGGGGTTTATTAGAAGTCAAGGAGGAAAAAACAAATGGATGTTATTATGGATGGTATTCAGTGGTTTATTGGATTAGGATCAACAGTTTTTTTACCAGTAATTATTTTTATCATTGGACTATTCTTCGGGTTAAAGCCTAGTAAAGCATTTATATCTGGGGTCACTGTTGGTATTGGGAATATTGGATTAGGATTAGTATTAGATTTATTATCGGGCGGTTTGGGTAGTGCTATTCAGCAAATGGGTGAAAAATTTGGAACTTCTCTAAATGTTTTGGATATTGGAGTAGGAGTTGGTGGACCATTGGCCTTTTCAACCTCTTTGGGAATTTTGATGATCCCTATCTCATTAATTTTGAATTTTATTTTAGTGATGCTTGGTTGGACGAAAACATTGAATGTTGATATTTGGAATTTCTGGTTCCCAATTTTTTTAGGTATGCTAGTTCAAACGGTAACTGGAAACTTTTGGTTTGGGATAATTGGAGCAATTGTTGCAGTTCTTTTACAATGGTTCTTAGCGGATGCAGCACAAAAAGAAGTAAGTGAATTCTTCGGTTATCCTGGGATTGCAATTACACATATGATGGCATTGTCTGGAGTATTGTTTGCTAAACCTATGAACTGGATTTTTGATCGAATTCCAGGGTTTAACAAAATTGATGCAGATGCTGAAAGTTTGACGAAAAAATTTGGGATTTTTGGTGATACCGTTGTAATTGGATTGTTGATTGGTATCGTTGTTGGATTTTTAGCAGGATATGATGCAGCAGGTATCGGGTTGCTTGGTATGCAAACAGCTGCAGTTATGAAAATAATGCCAAAAATGGTTGCAATGTTTATGGAAGGGCTGTTGCCAATCGCTGAGGCAGCTAAAGAATTTACAGATAAAAAATTAAATGGTCGTGTGGTAAATATTGGAATGGATGCAGCACTTACCGTTGGGCATCCAACAGTAATGTCTACATCGCTACTGTTGGTACCTATCTCGTTGTTACTTGCAGTAATTTTGCCTGGAAATCAAGTGTTACCTTTTGGTGATTTAGCATTTTTCACATTTGCGATTTGCTTAATGATTCCTTATTTTAAAGGAAATATTGTTCGTTCTTTAGTCGGTTGCTCACTGTACTTAGTGATGACATTTTATTTATCTACATGGTTAGCGCCTATTGTGACAGAACTCTTCCAAATGGCAAACTTTGATGTAGGAACTTCAGGACTAGTTACAATGTTATTAAGTGGCTTGTGGCCAGCAGGTTTAGTTGTTTTATTAGCTCAAAAGTTAGGTATCTTTGGGATTATTCTTTTAGGAATTGTGATTTTAGCAGGAATGTTTTACTTTAACAAAATCAAAGGGAAAAAAGTAGAAAATATACAAGAAGTTCAATAAAAAGAAAGTAGGGAAATTCATGAAAAAACTATTAGTAATTTGTGGCGCGGGCCACGCAACCTCAACTATTGCGGTATCAAAAATCAACAAGTGGTTAGAAGCAGAAAACTATACGGATCAGGTCAAAATATATCAATCTAAGATTGCGGACGAACTGAATAAAATGGATGATTACGATGCGGTTGTTAGCACGACGATTGTTCCAGATTCAGTCAAAGATAAGGTGATCAATGGTCTAGGCTTGTTAACTGGGATCGGAGCAGACAAAATATTTGAAGATGTAAAAACACGATTGGAATTGAAATAGATGATCAAACATGACACAATCAAACTGCATACAATAGAAGGTCGTGCTTCGTACCATGATTTACGTGAAGACTTGGTTCGTATTGCTTTAGATTCTGGTTTGGCAGATGGCGTGATGATCATTACCACCCCACATACAACTTGTTCATTTTTCTATGAGGAAACTATGCATGATGTGAATTATTTTGGAGACGATTTTCTACATGTAGATATTAATGAAACCATGGAAAAAATCGCTCCGGTTATGACAACCGAAGGACAATATCATAGTCCAGGTCCAGAACATATTGCTTTCGGGACTTCATTAAGCGATCCTAATTATCCAGCTGAAAAATGGGTGATGTTAAATACAGATGCCCATCTGAAAGCATCTATTTATGGAACCAATTCTCAATCACTCATCTTAAAAGATGGAGAATTGCAAATCGGATCGCTCGGTAGAGTGTATTTCGTTGATTGGGATCGTCTTCGTGAACGAGATCGTACAATTAATGTGATAATCATGGGGGAATAAATTTTATGAAAGAATATATTTTAGCACCTTCATTATTTAGTTCTAAAATCAGTCGTTTAGAGAAGACCCTTGAAACCTTGGAGATAGAAGAAATAAAGTGGCTACATGTGGATGTGATGGATGGATATTTTGTGCCTGACATGGCGTCAGGACCCAGTATTGTTAAAGAATTAAAAGAAATCACCGACATCTTACTGGATGTCCATTTGATGGTCGAAACACCAGAAAAAATTGTACCTGCTTTCCTTGAGGCTGGAGCTGACTCTATTACGTATCATGCAGAAGCTACCAATAATGGTATGCACATTATTCAAATGGTCAAGGAACAAAAAAAGAAAATAGGCGTTGCAATCAATCCTGCAACTCCTGTGTCATTGATAGCACCAATTTTAGCTGAAGTTGATCTAGTATTAGTAATGACCATTAATCCGGGTCGACCTAATAGGGATTTTATTCCTTTAACTGTAAATAAAATCGCTGAACTTAGTCAATTGAGAGAATCAAATGATTATCACTATTTAATTGAAGTGGATGGTAAAATCGATAATGAAACAATCAAACTTTGTGCCAATGCTGGAACAGATATGTTTGTATCAGGAGGATACATTTTTGGTGAAGAAAACAAAGAAGTTGAAATGATTACGAATTTGAAAACTGCTTTAGCGGAAGTCTAGGAGGAAAAATTTGGAAAATTATGTTTTGAAAATCCTTAATGAACTGACACAAAACGCTGAAAAAATTGAAATGGAACAAATTTTAATTTTTCTAGAAGAGATTAAAAAAGCCAAACACATTTTTCTCTTAGGCGCTGGTCGGTCAGGTATTGCAATTCAAGCGTTTGCCAATCGATTGATGCATCTGGGATTTAAGGTAAGTCTTGTTGGTGAAATAAGCTCACCTCATTCACAACCTGGTGACCTTTTGATCATCTGTTCTGGATCAGGAGAAACAGAAAGCTTAAAATCTTTAGCTAAGAAAGCCGTGGAAAGTGACGTTACGATTGGTTTGATCACCATGAAAGGTGATTCTACAATTGGTAAGTTAGCTTCTTCAATTATAGTGCTACCAGGTACAACTAAGAATGAAAATGTGCATCATTCAAAAGAATTTAAACAGCCAATGGGTTCAGCTTTTGAACAATTAGCCTTTCTGACTTTTGATAGTATAATTTTAAATTTAATGGATGAAATGGAAGAAACCTCAGAAAAAATGTTTAATCGACATGCAGATTTTGAATAGCCAATTACTAAAAAGTGATTACTGAAGCATAAAAATCAAAGTAAAAGTATAAAATCATACAAAAAAAGTCTAGCAAAATTGTTAGACTTTTTTGTATACCTACTATTAACGATTTGACTTTGTCTTTCATGTCTATATTAAAAATTTAACAAGTAATTACATGAGTCATTGTTTCGATTTTTCTAATTTTTTCGAGATCCGCTTCTTTGTTTGTAATTAAAGCAGTAATCTCTGACCAGTCGCAAATTTTGTATAGGCTTTTTCGATCAAATTTTGTATAATCACCCAAGATGTAGCGTTTTTCAGCGTGGGAAATAATCGCTTGGTCTACAAATACATCTGAAGACGACGGGCTAGTGGGACCATCAACATTACTAAAGCCATCAGTTCCAAGAAAACATAAGTCTACTTGAATTTGATTAATTTGAGAAATGGTCCAACCTCCAAATACTGAAGAACTAGGTTCACGTAATTCTCCACCAAAAAGAAATACTTGATTTTTTGAACTTATAAGTAAACTTGCAACTGGTAGTGAATCAGTAAAAATCTTATATCCAGACTTCATAGATAAAAGAATGGCAAGTTCCAATGTAGTACTTCCGGTTCCTATTACAATTGAACTATTATCAGGAATAAGTTCAAGAGCTTTCTGTGCAACCAGTTTCTTATAATGAGCATTTTCTTTCTCGCGTACTTGAAAAGAATGCTCAATGGCATTTTGTTTTAGCGTAGCTCCTCCGTGGCTTTTCATAAGAAGCCCTTTGTTTTCTAAATAAGTAAGATCTTTACGAATTGTTTCGTAGGTTACAGAATATTTTTTTGCTAATTCACTTACATAAACACTGCCTTCTTTAATTAATTCCTGTAGTATCAAATCTCTTCTTTCTGCCATCAATAACATTTACTTCACCTCATTAACAAATCATCTTACATAAAGAATACCATAAAGCCTAGTGAAAACAACCAAAAACTAATTAATATTGTTTTTATTTATTTTATAGTTGATTTCAAGCGATTCCAAAATTGAAAAAACCAACTAAAAACTATTGACACCAATTAAAACCAATTGTATTATAAGAGTGTAGTTAAAGTAAACGGATTCAGAAAGGAGATTTTAAATGAAAACCAAAATTGCAATTGCATGTGATGACTTAGGTTTTGAAACAAAGGAGGCGATAAAGAAATACTTGATTGAAGAGAAAAATGCTGATGTTGTCTATGATCCAGTACAGGTACCAGAGGATGGAGTCAATACTTTTGCTAAGTTAGCAGATGAAATGTCTGTATTGATCCAAAAAGATGTTTGTCGTTTAGGAATATACATTTGTGGAACTGGAATTGGTTTTACTTGTCAAGCCAATAAACATTGGGGAATTCGAGCAACAGCTGTTACAAATCCTTATTCTGCAAAAAGAGCAAGATTAAGTAATAATGTACAAATCATAGGTTTAGGTTTGCGTGTAAATGGATTAGAATACATGAAGCAGATTATTGATGCATGGTATGATGAACCTTTTGAATTTTCAACTGCAAGAGAAAATTCAAAAAACAATTTATTAGAAGCAGAAAAAAATGATAATTTACTTCTAAAAAAACCAGATCATGTAGCTTGGAATATGGGATTTAGACCGGATTAAAAAAGGGGGGAAGCTAGTCAACTAGCGAAAAAATGGAATTTATCACACAATTTATTAATGATTTAGGCAATTTTATTTTTATTCCACTGATTTTTCTTGTATTTATGGTAGCTTTGGGACGTCCGCTTGCTGAAGCAATTCAATCAGCGATGAAGGTGGGAATTGGTTTTATTGCTTTATCAATGGTTATTGGGTTTATGTTGGAAAAGATGGAACCCGCTATCACTGGTTTAGCTGGAAAAACAGGATCTTCTTTAGATGCAATTGATGTTGGTGGTGCGGCAACGGCCGTTATGGGATTTGGTTCTAGTATGGGTGCCATTATTATTCCTTTATGTGTAGGAATTAACTTGTTGTTGCTTGTGTTGAAGATCACAGACTGTGTCAATGTTGATGTTTTCAACCTTCACCAAAATGCTTCAATGGGAGCGATTGTTGCTGTATACTCTGGTAATTTTCTATATGGGGTTTTAACTGCCGGTTTGTTCCATGTTTGGGCGTTAATTGCGGCTGACTTGGGTGCGAAAAACAATGAGAAGTTTTTTGGTTTACCTCAAGGCGTATCAATTTCTCACCCAGTAGCCAACACTTACTTATTATTTGCTTATCCATTTAACTGGATTTTCGATCGTATACCTGGTTTTAGGAAATTAAATGTAACGGCTGAAACGATTCAAAAAAGATTTGGTGTTTTAGGTGATCCAACAATTGTCGGATTTCTGTTAGGTACACTTTTAGGTTTGTTTGGGTATGATTGGACAAGTCCATATCAAACGATTATTTCAAGTGTACAATTAGGAATGTACTTGGCTGCAGTTATGTTGTTATTGCCGAAAATGACTTCTATTATGATGGAAGGTCTTGTTCCACTTTCAAATGCAGCACGCAAAAAATTAGTGAAACGATTCCCAGATCGTGACATTACTGTAGGGATGGATACAGCTCTAATTGTAGGAAACCCATCAGTTATTTCTTCAGCTCTACTATTAATTCCTGCAATGGTTATTTTAGCGGTTATTCTTCCTGGAAATAGAGTAATGCCTTTGGGAGACTTATCACAGTTTGTGTTCTTTATTGCATGTATGGTACCAGTATTTAAGGGAAATATTATTCGTACTTGGTTATCATCAGTTATCTTGTTTGGTGGTGGATTATACATTGCTTCATGGATGACGCCAGCAACAAACGAGTTATTCCAAAAATTTGGTGCAGGTGCACAAAAAAATGTGATGTATTCTTCACTTAACCCTTCAGCAAATCCATTTACTGGATTGTTTGCAGCTGCAAGTCATATTGGTTTAATTGGTTTTATCTTGATTGGAGCGATCTTAATTTCAGTAGGATACTTGTTGAAAAAGAAAGAACGCTCTCAGCTTCAAAATGATGCAACAGTGTAGTATAGTAAAAAAAAAATAGATAGCGAGGTTTTATCATGAACAAAAAGATTTTAGTAGTATGCGGAAATGGAATTGCATCATCATCAATTATGGTCTCTGTATTAGAAGACTATTTAAAAGAACAAGGGATTAGTGGAGTTGATGTACAAAAATCATCTCTTATGGATTGTAATGCTGATAAATATAATAGCTATGATTTAGTTGTTTCATCTACAAAAATTGATAATCCTGATGTGACAACAAAAGTGATTGTTGGTGCTGGCTTACTTACAGGTATAGGTGAAGATGAAATTTTTGATGCTGTAAAAGAAGAAATCACAAAGTAGGGATAGAAGATGGCAATTGATGTTATTGTAAGTAATGGACAAGATACGATTACAACTTATCAAGAAGCAATTAGAACAGCTGGAGAAAAGCTTGTCGAAAAAGGGAATATTGATGCTAAGTATATTGACGCTTGTATTGAAAGAGAAATTGACTTCCCGACAGGATTGTTACTAGCTAATGGAGATGGAATTGCTATTCCTCACGGAAACTCTGATTTAGTAAATAAAGACAGTATCAGTGTGGTAAGAATCAAGAACACAGTCGAATTCGGAAGAATGGAAGACAAAGATTTGAAAGTGGGTTGTTCTTTGGTTTTCAATTTAGCCTTAGCCTCTGGAAATCAACACATTGGTATTTTGCGAAAACTTATTGGCTTATTCCAAGATGAAGAGTTTGTAGATACATGTAAAAATGAAGAAACTGATACTGTTCAAAAATATTTACTGACTAAATTAGCTGAATAAAATCAGACGGATGGTATTTTCCATCCGTCTTTCATTTAGTGAAATATGAAAATATACACGATTTTAGGAGGAAAAAAATGAAGTTTTTTAATGAGATTATTGATGAAGTTTTGACGATAGGAAATGAAATATCTGATCAACAAGTGGATCGGATGACAAAAGCTATTCAGGGTGCAAATCATATTTTTTTAGCAGGTGCAGGTAGATCAGGTTTGATGATTCGAGCATTTGCCAATCGATTATTGCATTTAGGGTATTCAGTAAGCTTAGTCGGAGAAATTAGTTCACCACATACTAAATCAGGTGATTTATTCCTAATTGGCTCAGGTTCTGGAGAAACAACTAGTCTTGTTAATCAAGCAAAAATTGCAAAGGATAATGGCGTTGTAATCGGATTGTTTACAACAAATTCATCATCTACACTAGGAGAAATTGCTGATCAAGTAGTGATTATTCCAACACAGTCAAAACAGTCTAAGGATGAAGCTCTTCAACCAATGGGGTCTTTATTTGAACAGACTAGTTTATTTTTATATGATAGTATCATCTTAAATTTAATGGAAAAAACAGGAGAAACAAATCAAACGATGAAAACGCGTCATGCTGATTTAGAATAGGGTGAAAAAAGCTATTTGCCAAAAGATAATATGAAAAGAAGTTGTTTTTCATTATTTCTTTTGTAAGTGGCTTTTTTGATTTGAAAACATTTGAATGCTTACTTGTCGTCTTAAATATATCTAGCATAACAATCTTAATTAGGATATTAGCGTATTACTTTGGAATAATTGACTGTTTTTGATCTAGTGTTTGTTTTTATTAGTTAAGAGTTAGCTTACTATATTAATGATTTTTCCAATTTTATTTGATTATCACAATTGAAATGAAGAAAAATACATTTTTTGGACTGAAAAGAATAGATAATCCGACTGAAAGCGCTTATTATTTTTGTAAAGGGGGTTGTGTTAAAATGAGTGCTCGTGATCAAGAAATCCTTCGACAATTAATCAAACATCGAAGTTTAAAAGAAGCGGAGTTACTTAACGAACTTGAATTATCTTCCAGACAATTAGCTTATAGTATAGAAGCAATCAATGAAAAACTATCAGAAAAACGATTACCATTGATTGAAAGAAGAAATGGCTACTACTATGCAAAGAATGAATCGGCTGATTATTTAACGATTCATCAGTCTGTTCAAGATATCATATTTTCGAAAGAAGACAGAGTCCATTTACTGTTGATTATGATTTTAACTAGGGTTGAAGAGTTGTCCCTAGACCATTTTTGTATTGAACTTCAAATCAGTAAAAATACTGCTTTAGCAGATATTAAGAAAGCGAAAACTTTATTGCTGAAATACCATCTTGAAATAGAATTTTCACGTAAAAAGGGGTATGTGATAGTAGGAGAAGAATGGGATAAACGGATCGCCTTATTTCATTCGATTATTGAGATTTATAAAAACTATGGTGATAATGTCACTGTTCAACTATTGGAGAGTTCTCAAAAATATCTGGATAGTGTTAAAAATGATGTTCTAAAAATTGAAAAATTTTTGGGTGTGAAATATACAGATGAAGATTTTTATCCTTTACTTTACTTCATTTCCTCAATATTTGTAAGAATAGAACGAGGACAAATGATCGACAGTAGTCGTATTCAGGAAAGAGAGGAAATTGAACACACAAAAGAATATCAGTCTCTCTCTTATATTACTACAGATTTTCCTGACTTACCTGAAGATGAAAAAGTCTTTATCTCTTTACAGCTACTAAGTTCAAATGTTCGTAATAAAGGGATGGTCGCGAAAAAAGATTTACCTCTATTAGCCAATTCACTTTGGGAGTTTCTAACAGAGTTTGAAGTGAACACATTGTTGGTGTTGTCTGATAAAAAAGATTTACTGATAAAGTTATTAAACCATTTTAAGCCAGCATATTATCGAATTAAGTATGATCTTTCAACAGGAAATGTTCTGTATGATAAAATTCGATCAGAATACAATGTATTACACAATTTTGTATGTCAATCTATTTCCCCGTTGGAAAGATTTTTCCAAACTGAGATTTCAGATGAAGAAATTGCCTATATTACGCTATTTGTGGGTGGACATTTGATTAGTAATGATCACAATGATTTGGAAGAGAAAATAATTAAGGCGGTGATTTTGTGTCCGAATGGCATTTCTATGTCAAAATTGATTGAGCAAAAATTAAAGGAAATTTTCCCAGAATTTCTTTTTTATCCAACAAACTCAATACGTGAGTACAAGAAATTTATGCTGCCTCATGATATCGTGTTTTCCACTGTGCCAGTTAAGTCAGAAAAAAAAGTTTATGTAATGAATGAAATTCTGACTAACAGTGATCAATTGAAACTACGTCAGGATGTCATTAAGGATATCTTCCATTTAGATTTTGACAGTATTCGAGCGACAGATATAATAAGTGTTTTGAAACAGTATGTTTCGTTGGATGAAAAGCTGGAAACAAAATTGAAAGAGGATTTAAATTCGTTATTACTGAGTGAACAGAAATCAAATACTATTACTGAAAACAGTTCTAAGGGTGATCTTCTGCAAATGATTAAAAATGAGAATATTGTATTAGCAGAAGATCGGCTTTCGTGGGAAAGTATTCTTAATCAATCCAGTCAGGCATTGGTTAATCAAAAAATTATTTCCTCAGACTATAATGAGCTTTTGCTGCAAGAATACCTTGATCAACCTTCCTATATTATGTTACGGCAGCGTATTCTACTACTCCATCTTGATCCAGCGATTGTTGATCAGAAGTTGGGTGTGTTTATTACCGTTTTAAAACAAGAGATTACTTATCATGGGAAAAAAATCCATGTAGTTGCCTTATTAACAACGCCAGATAAAACCAGTCACCTACCAATTTTATATCATATCAATCGAATGGCAAATGATGCCGAATTCATTGAAGAATTAGTTAAGTTAGAAGATGTAAATGAAATAAGTAAAGCAATACGAAATTTTTCAACTAATGATAAAAATTCTTAGGACATTTTTTATTTAATTATTAGCGGTTCTCTGAAAAAGAAGCAAGGAATGCTTAATTTCCTTGCTTCTTTTTCGTTCATCACAATTGGTTCTTAAATAGTTACATTCTTTGTGAAAAAAGGAAATAGCTATTTGCTTTGAAAGCGTTTATTCTTTAGTCAAGGAGTTAGCCACTCACTAAAAAATGAAAAGGAGCGTTATTCATGTTAAAAGAATATGTCAAAGAAGAATTAATTCTTCTCAACTTAGATATTTCGAATAGAAACGACTTATTTAGACAGTTATCAGAAATCTTCCAAGAAAGAGGCTACATCAATGAAGGATTTTATGACTTTATTGTTGAAAGAGAAGAAAATTATCCAACTGGTCTAGATTTGGGCACACACACAGTTGCCATTCCTCACGGGAATCCAGAATACATTAAGCAATCATTTATCTCAGTGGTTACACTCCAACAACCCATTAAAATGAAGAAAATGGAAGATGCAGAGGAAGAAATTGATGTTGCTTTATTTTTTGTTTTAGGTTTAAACGATGGCACGCAACACCTTCAAATTTTGAAACAGGTCATAGGTGTGATTCAACAAGAAACATTTGTAAATAGAATAAAGGCTGCAAAAACATCGGAAGAAGTGATGAAGGAAATTTCAGCAATTGCTGTTGAAAAATAAATTTTAGGAGGAAAAAGAGATGAAGAAAGTAAATATTTTAGTAGCTTGTGGAAGTGGAGTTGCCACATCCACCATAGCAGCAGATGAAGTCAAAGCATTATGTAAAGAACATGGGATTCACATTAGTTTGAACAAATGTAGCATGACAGAATTACCATCAATGAGCAAAAATGCAGATATCGTGTTGACTACGAATAATTTCAAAGGAAATTTAGATGTACCGTTGATGAGTATCATGGGATTTGTTACTGGAATTAATGAAGACAAGCTTAAACATACGTTATTAGAGAAACTAAAAGAAATTCAAAACGCATAAAAAACGTTCCGCTTTTGCCTCGAAAACAAAGCGGAACGGCATACAAAAGTAAAGCTGAGTTCATTTTACCATAATCATAAAAAAAGTGTCGATGTTTAATTGAGAAATGAATCGGTGATTAGATGTCCCAACAGTCTTGTATTTCACTATAAAGGAGAAAAAAGAATGGATACACTAGTTAATATTGTACAGACCATCACTGGCATGGGTGCTTCAGCAATTTTACCAATTATTATTACTATTTTAGGGTTAGTTTTCCGAATGAAATTGGGGGATGCAATCAAAGCTGGGTTAACGGTTGGAGTAGGTTTTATCGGTTTGACATTAGTTGTTGGCTTGTTGAATGATTCATTGTCACCAGCAGTCGATTATTATTCAGAAATGGGAACTGGCTTCACAATTGCAGATATTGGCTGGCCAGCAGTAGGAGCGGCTTCTTGGATGGCACCATTCGCTGGTTTAGCTATTCCAATTGGTCTTGTACTTAATTTGATTTTAGTACGTTTGAAACTAACAAAAACATTGAATGTTGATATCTGGAATTACATGCATTTTCTAGTACCAGGTGCACTGGCTTACTTCATTTTTGATAATTTCTTTATCGGTTTGGCTGTAACCGTTATTTTATCTGTTCTTGCTTTGTTTGTCGGAGATTGGGTTGCACCTATGTGGCAAGAATACTATGGCTTAGAAGGAACGACTTGTACCACGATTATTCATACAGGCTGGACACTAATTGTTGCTTGGGCGATGAACAAATTGATTGACTTCATTCCAGGGCTAAACAAATTAGATATTAGCTTGGAACGTGTAAATAAACGAATTGGTGTATTAGGTGAACCTGTAATCATTGGAACGATTGTTGGGGTGCTTTTAGGTTTGTTAACAAGACAAGATATTACTACAATTATTCCTATGGGGATGGGGGTTGCCGGTGTAATGGTCTTAATGCCTCGTGTAGTAGGCGTATTAATGGATGGGCTATCACCAATTGGTAAAGCAGCGAAAGATTTCATGACCAAACAAATGGGCGAAGACGCAGATTTGAATATTGGGATGGATGTAGCTTTAGGACTAGGCGATCCAACGACGACGACAACAACAGTTATCTCTATTCCGTTGGTGATGCTTTGTGCGTTAGCGTTACCGGGAGTTAAAACATTCCCAATTGGTATTTTAATGTCTGTAATCTACATGTCTGTGATGACGGTTATGGCAAGCAAAGGAAATTTGTTGCGCTCAATACTAACAACTGTTCTTTTCTGTGTAATTGTCATGTACTTAGGTGGTTATGTAGCACCAGGTGCAACAGAGATGTTAAATGGTGCTGGAGTTGGTCTGAAAGGGCAAGGAACAGACTTTGTGTTAACAGGTCCATGGAGTATCCTTACTTACTGGCTTTCAACTATTTTTTAAGAATAATTAGTAAAAAAGAAAGAGGCGGAAATAAAAATGGCACAAATCTTACCTTCAATTTTTGGTGCAGATATTATGCACCTTCAAGATGATATCAATTTTTTAGAGGAAGAAAATACACAAATTTTACATGTGGATTTAATGGACGGAAATTTCGTTTCTAATATTGCATTTGGTCCCAATCAGATTGCCGAAATGAAAAAAAATTCTACAATGATTTTTGATGTTCATATGATGGTCAAACATCCGAAAGATCATATTGATGATGTTCTTGCAACGGGAGCAGAAATGATTTCTGTGCACTATGAATCAACACCACATATCCATTCTATTTTGCAAAAAATTCGTCAAGCTGGACGTAAAGCAGGTGTTGTAATTAATCCGGGAACCTCAGAAGTCGTGTTGGAATATTTACTGGATGACATTGACTATATTTTGATTATGACGATTAATCCAGGTCAACCAGGTCAAACTTTCATCCCAAAAAGTTTAGAAAAAATCCGTAATACGAAACAACTTATTGGGGATCGCAAAATTGACATTGAAGTAGATGGTGGAGTCAATAAAGAAATTGCAGAAAAGTGTGTGAAAGCCGGAGCAGAACTGATTGTTGTTGGCGGAGCATTATTCTCAGGTGATAAACAAGCACAATATCAATTATTAAAAGAAGCAGTCAAGTGAAAATAAAGATGTGATTCTCACTAGTTAATTAGTGAGAATCAGCATCAAAACTAAATCAATGGAAAGAGGAGAATCCGTAATGGGAAACTTTGAAGGGAAAGTCGCATTAGTAACTGGGGCAGCACATGGAATAGGTAAAGGAATTGCAGAAAAGTTTGCAGCAGCCGGAGCAAATACAGTAATCGTGGATTATAATCCAGAAACAGGAACAAAAACAGCAGAAGAAATTACAAATAAATATGTAAAATCGTTATTTGTTCAAGCGGATGTTTCAGATCCAGCTGCTTTGACAGAAGCTCGCGAAAAAGTGTTCAAAGAATTTGGCCGTATTGATTTTCTTGTCTTAAATGCTGGAGTAGCTTTTGCAAACAAAGTAAATGATATTTCTTTCGAAGAATGGAACAAAACATTAAGCATCAATTTAACCGGGCTATTTAATACAGTAAAAGCATTTTATAATGACTTTTTAGATAATCAGGGTTCAATTGTTTATATCAGTTCAGGATCAGCTTTAAGTGGAACTGGCGGTGGTGTATCATACCCAGCGTCTAAGGCTGGTGGGGAAGGGTTAATACGTGGATTAGCAAAAGAACTTGGACCTAAAGGGGTTAATGTTAATGCTATCGCTCCTCGTCTAATTGATACAGGTGAAATGATGCGCGTAAATTATCCAACCCGAGAAAGTTTAGATGCAGTTATCAATAAAATTCCAGTTCGACGTTTTGGAACCATTGAAGATGTTGCCAATTTAGCAATATTTTTAGCAGATCCAGCTAATTCCTATATTCAAGGACAAACCATTCTAATGGATGGTGGAAGAACGATTGCCTAAAGGAGACGAGAACCCTATGAAAAACTACACACTAGATATTTTAGCTGAACTCACTCAAAATGGACAAAGGATAGATACAAATGAGATTGCTCATTTTGTTGAACAAATTAAACAAGCAAATCATATTTTTTTGAATGGTGCAGGTCGCTCAGGAATTGCGATTCGAGCGTTTGCCAATCGATTAATGCATATTGGCTTTTCAGTTAGTATTGTTGGAGAGATCAGTTCTCCTCACTCCAAACCAGGAGATTTATTAATTATCTGTTCTGGATCAGGAGAGACTGGTAGTTTGAAAAGCTTGGCAGAAAAAGCGAAACAAAGTGGTATTGATTTAGCCTTGGTCACGATGAAAAAAGAGTCAACGATTGGTCAATTAGCTGACGTAGTACTTGTTTTACCAGGTACTACGAAAGAAGAAAATGATCGAGAAACAGCCTCTTTTGCTCAACCAATGGGGTCTGCGTTTGAACAATTGGCTTTTTTGACCTTTGATGGAATGGTTTTAAACTTAATGGATGAACTGGGGGAGACTTCAGAAACCATGTTTAAAAGGCATGCTGATTTTGAATAGTTTCTCATTTTTAAGTGTTAGTAAAAAGTATTACTGAATGGGAGAGTGTTTATAATGGCTACGGTGTTTATAGTTGTGATGAGAGCTTATGAAGAAGATAAAGAAGAAAAAGAATGGAGTAAAGAAAAATTTTTAGAAACATACAAGATATAATATTTTGAATAGTTTTAAAAGTGTAGGAAGCTTAAAATCTTTTTGCACTTTTTTGTATTTACTATTCAGAAAGATCCATTTGATTAGTTTATATGAAAATAAAAAAATACCTCTTTGTATAATTCCCTGTGATGGAATTTACGAAATAAGTGCAGCACACTTAATAAAGTCTGAATGAAATGTGAAGTTATTATTTATTTTAGGTTTCAAAAAGAGAACATCTTCCTATTGATCGTACATCAAAAAATATTTTAGCTATTTTAAAGCAGAGTCCAGTACATCTAAGTAATCAGCAATTATTAAAAAACTGATTACAGAATACGAGTTATTCATTTCTTATAAAAACCTGACTTGCAATATTTTACCCAAAATGCTAAAAGAGAGGTCTTTACCAATTGAGCGTGCTTATCATGGTTATTGGCAATACCGTCTGCCTAAATTGTAGGAGATGTTTACGATATAAAGACAGAAATGGATCTTACCTATATTTTTATTCGTTATGTTACTGTTACCTTAAAACGTCAAGAAGATACTTTTTATAAAAGTCAAAGGAAAATATTTTCTCACGAATCTACAGAATTTAATCAACGTGAACAAACAGGAAAGTTGCGGCATGCTGAAAAAGGATTTACTCCAGAAGAAATTTTTGAAAATAAGTTCGAGTGTACTCAACTGATTCAAGAAAGATTAGGACATGCGAATATACAGATTACTTTGGGAACATATGGGCATCTATATGTGAAGTCTGATAGTCAAGTTGTCGATATTCTGGACAGGATAATCTAAATAAAGGAATTTCAAAATAGTGAAAGTAAACCAATTGTTCTGAGTTTTCCAATTTTCTACCAATGCTTTTAAGAAAGCTGCTACCTCAACTATTGTTACCCGTTATTTCCTGTTTAAGATGTATCGGAAATAAAAAAAGTACCTTCATAACTTTCGAATCGCCCCTAAAAGCTAGATTTTTAGTCTAACTTTTAGGGGCGGCTTTTATTCATACAAGCTTCTAATTGAGGCACGAAGAAACCTGTGCTACACTTTGTATAAAGCATAAAAGGAGCAAAGAAAATGAAGAGGAAAACAATTCGAATACTACTAATCAGTAGCGGGTTTATTTTAATCCTGCTGGTGGGTTACCGTTTGTATCTAGAATATCAAACAGATATTCAATTATTTTTGAATCCTAAAGCTAGTAAGACACAATTATTAGAGCGAATTCGTTCACATGGTTTTTCAGCAGCGCTATTGTTAGTTTTTTTGACCGCGATCATGTGTGCAGTACCAGGGATTCCAACCTCGGTAATTGGTGTGATTGCAGGATTGAGTTTTGGTCCCTTCAGCGGCACACTCATTAATGTTTTAGGGAATAGTTTGGGAAATTTAGTTGCAATCTTTTTGATGCATCATATAAAATTTTTAGATAGAAAAACGGAGACCAATCATTGGGTCCAGTCCATTCGACGGATGAAGCATCCAAAAATTGGGATTATGGTGGGCTACATGATTCCAATTATTCCTTCTTCTGTGATTAATTTTGCTGCAGATACTATGCAGTTGCCATTAAAAAATTTAATAGCCGCTATATTCATTGGTGTAATTCCTTCCTCAATACTTTACGCATGTGGAGGCGAAGCGCTATTTCATGGATATAATAAAACGGCAGTATTGTTAATTGTGAGTGTTCTTTTGTTCGTTGGATTGGTGGTCATTATTGAGAAAGATAGAAAAAGATTTCAAAAAACTGTTCTTTAAGAACGGTTTTTTGTGCATTTGAACAATAAATCCTGTTAAATTTACAATTTTAAAAAGAAAGGACTTTGATAGAATGAAAGCGTAAACAATTTAAGGAGCTGATTTTGAATGCCAGATATTACAATATCTTGGGTTGCTGCAATTTTAGGATTAGTTGTAGCGATAGTATTAATTTTGAAAAAATTTAATCCTGTGTATTCCTTGTTTTTTGGTGCAATTGTTGGTTGTCTTATTGGAGGCGCTTCCCTGTCAGATACAGTCGCTGTTCTATTAAACGGAACACAAAGTATTATGGGAACCGCAATCCGTGTCTTAGCAGCCGGTATGTTGGCGGGTGTGATGATGGAATCTGGTGCGGCAGAATCAATTGCCAACGCCATTGTACAAAAGCTTGGCGAGAAAAAAGCTATTTTATCTTTGGCATTATCCACAATGGTAATTACAGCAGTGGGCGTATTCATTCCTGTTGCAGTGTTGATTGTTGCCCCGATTGCTCTATCTGTTGGGAAAAGTACGGGTATCAGTAAGTTATCATTATTGATTGCCTTATCAGGTGGCGGCAAAGCGGGCAATATTATTTCGCCTAATCCAAATACTATTGCAGCGGCGAACGGCTTTGATTTACCTTTAAGTGACGTTATGATTGCTGGTTTTATTCCAGCCGTATTTGGCTTAATTACAGCTGTTGTTCTTGCAAATATCATGAGAAGCAAAGGATCAATGGTCAAAGAAACGGATCTTGTAGAGGAACAAACAAAAGAATTATTACCTTTGAAAAAGGCGTTAATCGCGCCAGTGTTAGCGATTGTCTTATTATTACTTAATCCGATTGGCGCCGTTTTAAATATTTCTTTCATCAAAAGTTTGAATATTGATGCTCTGTATATTTTGCCGTTCGCTTCAGTTGTTGGGACAATTGCGATTGGGCAAACAAAACAACTGGCCTTTTATGCATCTTCTGGCTTGAAGAGAGTAACCGATACCGTTTTAATTTTAATTGGTGCAGGTGCAATTGCTGGATTAATTTCTGTTTCTGATTTATCAACACAAATTGTCCACTTAATTTCTGTTATGGGAATTTCTGGAACCTTCTTGGCACCGATTTCTGGTATTTTAATGGGCTTAGCAGTTGGTTCAACATCCACAGCGGTTATTTTAGCGACAGGTTCTTTTGGACCAGCGATTTTAGATATGGGCACATCTTCACTTTCAGCAGCAGTCATGGTGCATACTGGTGCAACTGTGATTGATAGTGTTCCTCAAGGCAATTATTTCCATATTACGGCACAAAGTATGAATATGACGATTAAAGAAAGAATTCGAGTGATTCCTTATGAAATGTGTGTCGGTGGGGTAATGACGATTGTTGCAACCATTTTATATGGCTTTATTTTAAACTAGTTGGAAAGTAGGCGCGAAAAGATGACGAAAAAATTTGTTTTGGCTCCAGACTCATTTAAAGAAAGTATGAGTGCAAAAGAAGCCTGTCTGGCAATGGAAAAAGGGATTTTAGCTGTATTTAAAGATGCAGACATTCAACATGTCCCGATGGCAGACGGCGGGGAAGGAACGGTGGATTCCTTAGTGGATGCAACAGGAGGTACAAGAGTACCAGTGCGCGTGGCAGGACCGCTTCCTGATCAAATCGTTGAAACCTATTACGGCTTATTAGGTGACCAAGAAACGGTGGTCATTGAAATGGCGAAAGCCAACGGAATTGAATTGGTTAAAGCAGCAGAACGTAATCCCTTGATCACTTCTACTTATGGTACAGGAGAGATGATTCAACATGCGCTCAATCATGGGGCAAAAAAAATCATTATCGGCATTGGTGGTAGCGTGACAAATGATGGGGGTGCAGGTATGATTCAGGCACTTGGTGCGCGTTTGTTAGACAAGGAAGGGCAAGAATTGACACGTGGCGGTGGTGCATTAGATAAACTGGCGCAGATCGATTTAACACAGTTTGATCAACGCATTTTTGCTACCGAAGTTCTAGTAGCAAGTGATGTGAATAACCCACTAACAGGGCCAACAGGGGCGTCTCATGTCTTTGGCCCGCAAAAAGGTGCGACAGAAGAAATGGTGGCTCAATTAGATAAAAACTTAGCCCATTATGCAGCGATTATCAAAAAAGAGGTCGGCATTGATGTTGAGATGATGCCAGGCGCAGGAGCTGCTGGTGGTTTGGGTGCAGGGTTACTAGCATTCACAAAAGCTCAGTTACGCCCAGGAATTGATATTGTCGTAGAAGTGAATCAATTAGAAGAAAAAATAAAAGCCGCTGATTATGTCTTTACTGGTGAAGGTGGGATGGATTTTCAAACAAAATTCGGCAAAGCCCCTTATGGCGTCTCACGTTTGGCCAAGAAGTATCAAAAACCGGTTTTCGCTTGTGCTGGCTATATCGGCAAAGATGTGGATGTCCTCTATGAAGAAGGGATGACGGCTATTTTTGGAATTTTGGCCAAAGCCGAACCATTGGAAGCAGCATTGAAAAATGGACCAGTTAACTTAGAAAGAACCGTTGAAAATATTGCTCGTACATTACAGCTGGTGCCTTGTGACTAAGAACTAACCATGGTATCATCAGTAATGAAAGCTGAAATAAAAATGTTCAGTCGTTGATCTGAAGAATTAAGCGTTTGGGACATAAGTCATTGCGGCTTATGTCCCAAACGCTACTCGCTTTTTAGAAAGTTGGCGATAGCAATGTTAAAATTAGACAAAATCCAAGCAAATAAAATTGTTGAAAAGTTGATGGCAGATATTCCTTATAACATCAATATTATGGATGAACGAGGAAAAATTATTGCGAGTGGAGATTCTGCTCGAATTGGGGAGCGCCATCGTGGCGCAGAAAGAGCCATCAATGAACGAAAAAATATTGAAATTTATAAAGATACTTCTTTAGAGAAAAAAGGCACCAATGAACCGATTATTTTGAATAATCACATTTTAGGTGTCGTAGGCATTTCAGGAGAACCAGACGAGGTGCGCAAATTTACCAAGCTTGTGCGCTCGATTGTTCTTTTACTGACAGAAGAATTAAATACACAACAAGAACGCGAAAAAAAGAAGAAACAAAAAAATCAGTTTATCCAGCACTTAATGCATGTTGATTCTGCTTACTCAGAAGCCTTAAAACTTGAAGCGTTGGAACTATATAACCTTCAATTAGATGACCAGAATCATTGTGTACTGACCAAGGACAAGCGCTTATTATCCAGTTATTATCCTGGACATGAAATATTTGAATGGGAAAATTGTTATCTGGTGATTACTTCTGAACCACCTCAGATAACAAAGCCAGTAACAGAATACCTTGTGATAAGTTCGGAAAAAGCCACGATTCAACAAATGGTCCAAGAGGCACAAAACACGTATTTACTTCTATCGTTTCTCCAATTAGAAAAGGCTAAGTTTTACCAAGCAGAAGATTTTTTCATTCAAGGAATTTTTAATTTTCCTTTTCATATTGAATTGGATTTTTTTGAAACCATCCAGACGATTTATGATGAATACTATGAAACCGTTATTTTTTTCGCCAATCATAACTTAAACATCAATGAAACCTCACAAGTATTACATATCCATCGAAATACATTGAATTACCGTTTGAAACGAATTCATGAATTGACGGGGATGGATCCAAAAGTTTGGCAAGATTTTTGGAAATTGTTCTATTATTTTGCCTATTGCTTTAAAGAACGTTTTGAAAAGTAGTGAGGAGCAGGGATGCTTGTTTGTTAAGCAAGTGTCAGCATATTTTTCGCCAGAATCAAAAATATCTTTTATAATAATTGTAAGGAATCAAACGATTTAGATATCAATGAGGAGTGGTGCCAGTGAAAAAAGCAGTTTTAATTGTTAACCCCAGTTCTGGTGGTGAAAAAGCCAAAGAATTTGAAACGTTAGCAGAAGAAAAATTAAAGCAGTTATTTGATGAAGTTGTAGTGAAACAAACAGAAAAAGGCGGCGATGCAGAACAATTTGCCCGTGAAGCTGCGGAAAGTCACTTCGACAGTGTTTTCGTAATGGGGGGAGATGGAACCGTTAATGAAGGAATTAGCGGGTTGGCAGAACAAGCTTGCCGCCCAAAATTTGGCTTTTTTCCTTTAGGAACGGTGAACGATTTAGCGCGAGCCTTGAATTTACCGATGGATCCTGAAGAGGCGATTCAACAATTAGATTTAGAAAAAACCAGTGCTTTAGATGTGGGGAAAATCAATGACGACTACTTTATGAATGTCGTTGCGATTGGGACGATTCCAGAGTCAATTAACGACGTGGACGTTGAACAAAAAACGAAGTTAGGAAAACTCGCTTATTTTATTTCAGGTGCCAAACATTTAGCGAATGCTCAAACGTATCCTTTTCATTTAAGCTTGGATCAAAAAGAACAAACCATTGAAAGTAGTACCGTTTTAGTTGGCTTAACGAATTCAATCGGTGGTTTTGAAACATTATTACCAGAGGCCCAAGTGGATGATGGCAAACTTCATTTAGTTTATTTAAAAGATCAATCATTGTGGGATGCAGTAAAAGCAGTCCCAGATTTGTTAAAAGGCGTCGACCAGTCCACTGATAATTTAGTTTACCTAACCTTTAAAGAAGGAACAATCTCCTTAGAAAACCAAGAAGAATTAACCACTAATGTGGATGGTGATGAAGGAGCTGCTTTGCCAATTACGCTGAAGATTTTGCCTAAACACTTGACGGTCTATTGCGGTGAAGAACAAACAAAATAGCTGATTTTTTGAGAAAAGCTAGAACATTTCTATTTGTTTAAAAAACAGATAAGTTCTGGCTTTTCAAATCATCTAAAAGAGAATCAACCAAGGGCTATGCTATACTTTGTTTCTACATATTGATAGATAAAGGAGTTAATGAGATGAGAAGAAAAAAACATAAAAACAAAAAGAAACAAGAACTTTTTGAAGAGATTGAAAAACAAGAATTAGCAGAACAAGAAACTAAGCAATTGAATGAAGAAATCGAAGACCCAGAATTTCGTTCTTTTTTTCAAGATGTCTTGAAAAAATTTCCACAAAAAACGTCTACGGCCATAATGAATGCTTTCGCAACTTCTAAAGGTAAAGCAGAACAATTAGTGACGAACAGTCAAACACAACTCGACAAAGTATTTGATGAATTTTTGGCTGGTGTTTCACCTGACGTGAAAAAGAAAAGTCATCAAACGATTCATTTTGCTGCATTGTCAGCAGCAATTATTGGGTTTTCACCAATTCCATTTTCGGATGCTTTTTTACTGGTACCTGTTCAATTAACTATGATGTCACGGCTGCATAAAATTTTTGGTCAGTCTTGGTCTGAAAGCTTAGGGAAAAGTTTAACCAAAGAATTAGTAGTGGTTAGTTTAGGTAAGAGCGCAGTCGGAAATATTCTAAAAGTGATTCCTGTTGTCGGAACTGTGACTGGTGGCATGGTCAATGCTTCAGTTGCGGTAGCAATTACGGAAGCGCTTGGCTGGGTTACCGTCAAAATGTTAAACGATGGTGTTGATATCTTTGATGATGTGATGTCTTTCAAAGGACAATTTTCAACATTATTTAAAGCCATCCAAAATGCTAAAAAGAAATAATCGCTGTATCGATTAACTAGGGTGAGACACATTTAAACTTTTTTAAGTAATTCGTAGCAAATTTCCAAGGTTTTCGTCACAAATTATTCACAGGTTCTCGTTAATATATAAGCATACCAACAAAACACCCAACATAAACACTTTTCATTTTTACTCCTCAAGTAAAAATAACTCCTTTCCACTCAGTCTACCCAACTGAGTGGTTTTTTTTGCGAAAAAAGAGGGCGTTGAACAATTTGTTCAACGCCCTCTTTTAAATAGATGGGGAAGTCATTTGTTAAGAATTATTTTTTCCATTCTGATACTTGGTCTTTATGTGAATCAACCCAATCGCGTGCAGCTTCTTGTGGGTCTTTGCCTTCGTTAATTTCTAACATGACAGATTCCATATCCTTAGTTGTCCAATGGAAATTATCTAACACTTTGTAAGCTTCTGGTTGATCTTCTTTTAGGCCTTGGCGAGCCATTGTGTGAATCGCTTCTTCGCCGCCCATAGTGCCTTTTGGATCAGCTAAATATTTTAAATCATATTTTGCAAACATCCAGTGAGGAGACCAGCCAGTAATAACGATGTCTTCGTTGTTTTTAATTGCTTGTCCTAAGGCGACAGTCATGGCACCTGATGAAGAAGTTTCAACAGACCAATCTTTCAAATTAGGATAAGCTTCTTTAGTTTTCTCTGCTGCTGCAACAACACCAGCCCCAGGTTCAATTCCAGTAATCTTTTTCCCAGCTTGATCAGATAAATCTTCGATAGAATCAACATCCATATAAGAAGGGACAACAATTCCTAACTTCGCGCCTTTAAGGTTTTCACCAAGGTCGTCTAATTTATCTTTATATTGTTTATATTGCTCTGCGTGAGTTCCTGGCAGCCACGCACCAACCATGGCATCTGTTTCACCTTTAGCTACAGATTCCCACATGATTGCGTTATCTAAAGGAGTCGTTTTAACATCATATCCCATATCTTTTAAGACTTCGGCAACCACATGTGTGGAGGCTACTTCGGTATCCCATTCCACATAAGAAAGGGAAATTTGCTTATCATTTGTTGTTGTAAAAATTGAAGCACCAACTAAGCCAGCGACAATTACAACAACCGCTGCAATAATCCCGTATTTTTTCTTTTTAGAGGTGGCACCAGCTGCTTTAGGGGCTGCTTTTTTATTATTTAAATGTTGAGTAAAACGGTCAATGATAATCGCTAAAATAACTAAAGCCACACCATTTACGAAACCGTTCCCGACTTGTGCACGTTGTAAAGCGGAAAGGACGCCACGTCCTAATCCAGGCGCACCAATCATTGAAGCAATAACTACCATTGATAGGGCTAGCATGGTTGTTTGGTTAACACCAGCCATAATCGTGTTTTTGGCTAAAGGTAATTCTAATTTGAATAATTTTTGCCAGCCAGTACTACCGTAAGAATCAGCTGCTTCAACAAGTTCATTTGGCACTTGTCGAATTCCTAAGTTCGTAAAGCGAACGGTTGGTGGTAAAGCGAAGATAACAGAGGCGAAGACCCCAGGAACCATACCAATTCCGAAGAATGCAACGGCTGGAATCAAGTAAACGAAACCAGGCATTGTTTGCATGAAGTCCAAAATCGGTGTAATGATACTTTTGGCTTTTTCGCTTTTCGCCATTAAAATCCCTAGTGGCACACCAATGATAATGGAAATAACACTAGAAAGTAAAACTAACGTAACGGTACTCATTAAATCGTTCCATAAGTTTTGATTATAGATAAACATTAAGCCAATAAACGTGAATAAACTTAAGCCAATTTTTTTATTAGAAATAAAGAAAGCAGCAATCGTTAATAGCACGATCAGCACAAGTGGTGGTACGGCTGTTAGTAAGGCAGTAATGTTGTCCATTACACTTTGACCAATTGTTTGTAAAAAGCTGAATAATCCAGCAAATGTTGAAGTTAACCAATCAGTAAAACTTTCAACCCAAGACGCGACAGGTAATTGATACTTATTCATGTTCGTTCACCTCTGTTTCTGCAAGTGCTTCAAGTACGCTACCACGGATGACCACGCCTAATAGTTTGCCGTTATCAGTCACGGCAAGAGGCGTTTGTGCATCATAAATCAGTGGGAAAATATCATTCACTAACATATCTTTGTCGATTGTTTGAATTTCTGGATCCACACATTCTACAAGAGAAGTCCCGTTTTTACGCGCTTCTAAAGCTTTTTCTGCGCGTACAACGCCTTTTAGTTGGCGTTTTTTATCCACGGCAAGTAACATACTCACTTCTTCTTGACGCATCCGTTTTAAAGCAACAGTTGGGCCATCAATTTCAATGTTAGTAGTTAAAGCAGGTACCATAATATTTTGGGCAGTTAAGACTTTTGAACGATCCACATCTTCCACGAAGGTTCGCACATATTCGTTGGCTGGGTTGGTTAAAATTTCTTCTCCAGTCCCAATTTGCATAATTTGACCATCTTTCATCAAAGCAATCCGGTCGCCGATTCGTAAAGCTTCATTCAAATCATGTGTGATAAAGATAATGGTTTTTTTGACATTTTCTTGTAAATCTAATAGTTCGTCTTGCATTTCACGACGAATTAACGGATCAAGAGCAGAGAACGCTTCGTCCATTAATAAAATTTCTGGATCGTTAGCCAAGGCACGAGCAAGGCCGACACGTTGTTGCATCCCACCAGATAATTGACTTGGTAATTGGTCTTTAAAAGCAATTAAGCTAGAATTTTCTAAGGCTTTTTCAGCTTTTGCTTGGCGTTCTTCTTTAGGAACACCACGAATTTCTAAACCATATTCCGTATTTTCTAAGATAGTTAGATGGGGGAAAAGACCAAAGTTTTGGAAAACCATGCTCATTTTATTTCGACGTACTTCACGTAATCCTTCTTTATCTAAAGAAGAAATATCTTGTCCATCAATATAAATATTTCCTGAAGTTGGTTCAATCAAACGATTTAATAAACGAATTAATGTTGATTTTCCACTTCCTGATAACCCCATAATAACGAAAATTTCGCCTTCTTCAACTTCGAAATTTACATCATAAACACCGACTGTGGCACCCGTTTTTTCTAAAATTTCTGTTTTACTTTTGTTGGCACGAATCATTTCAAGTGCCGGTTTGGTTTTCTTACCAAAGATCTTGGTAAGGTGATTTACTTTTACTTTTGGCAAATCATTGTTCCTCCTCATTAAAAAAAGTGACTACATCAGACTACTATAAAGTTGTCACTTTGTCAAATTAGATGAAAATCTTTCTGAAAATGAAGAAAAACAGTATTTTAACTAGGTTTTATAGTGGGTTTTTATGAAAAATAGAAATAATAAATAAAAAAAGTGACTATTTACCGCAAGATAAGTAGTCACTTTTTTGTTTAAGGATAAAAGAAATTCTGCACTCGTTGTAAGGTTGATTCGTCATGTCCAACAAAATAAAGTGTGTCGTTCAACGAAATCTTTGCATATGGACCAGGTGAGACCAGAAGCTCTTCTTTGTGTTTGATGGCGATAATCGTTGCCGAAGTGTTTTGCCAAAAATTCATTTCGCTAATCGTCGCCTCAAGATAAGCAGCTTCTTCTGTTAAAACTAATGAATAAGGATTCATTGGATTGAAAGAATCAAAACGCTTTGTTTGTTCAACAAGAGTATCTAGAATGCTAGAAAAATGAGTAAGTTCTTCTTTTTGTTTCGCTACGCTATCTAGCAATTCTTCTTTAATTTCAGCAATCGTTTGAACGTCTTGATATTGTGTCACAAAGTCCTGCGCTTTTTCTTTTGATGCCACATAGAAGCCGCTACCGTGTTTGGCTTTAACGATTTCTAAATCAACTAAAACGATAATGGCTTTGCGGGCTGTTTCTGGCGACACTTGGTATTGGTTAGCTAGGGTGGAACGGGCATGGATTTTATCTCCGACATGTAATTTGCCTTCTGCAATTTTTTCCGCAACATCAACGGCGATTTGTTGATATTTGGGCTTCGTTAAACTGATTTTTTTGGAAGCCATAGTGAATCCCTCCGTTAATTGTTATTTTCCATTTCTTCTAATTCTAAACTGAAATTTTCCCATTGCTCAAGTAGTTCATCTTGTTGCTGACGAGCGTCATCTAATTGTTGGTTTAGAGCCAGCAATTCAACATGATTTTCTAGAATGTCTGGTTGACTCATTTGTGCTTCTAATTGTGCAATTGTCGTATCTAACTGAGCAAGATTTTCTTCGACTTGTGTTATTTTTCTTTGCAAAGTACGGAGTAATTTTTGTTGCTCCTTGTTTTGATAAAAGGTATTTTTGGCTGTAACTGGTTCGGGTTTTTTCGCCGCTTCTTCATTAGCTAAGAGGGCAGCGATTTCTTCTTCCTCTTGTTTCTTTTCTAAATAATAATCATAGTCGCCTAAATAAAGTTTGCTGCCTTTTTCAGAAAGCTCAACAACTTTTGTTGCAATTCGATTGATAAAGTAACGGTCATGGGAAACGAAGAGGATGGTTCCTTCATAATCAATCAGCGCATTTTCTAAAACTTCTTTATTATCGATATCCAAGTGGTTGGTTGGCTCATCGAGAATCAAGAAATTGTCACGATCCATCGCTAATTTTGCTAATGCCACACGGGCTTTTTCGCCACCGCTTAATAAAGGAATCGTTTTTTCAACATCATCTCCACTGAAGAGAAAGCCGCCTAAAATACTTCGAATCTCTTTTTCAGGTGTGGTTGGGTGTTCATCCCATAATTCCGCTAAGACCGTTTTATTGCCATGTAAATTGGCTTGCTCTTGGTCATAGTAACCTACAGAAACATTGGTGCCAAAAGTTTTACTTCCTTTAATGAAAGGAATGCGGTCAATAATTGATTTCAAGAGAGTGGATTTACCAATTCCGTTCGGTCCGACTAAGGCAATGGCTTCTTTGCGACGAATATCCAAGTGAATAGGTTCGGATAAAATATGTTCTTGGTCGTAACCAATGGCGGCATCTTCGACTTGTAAAACAACATTTCCAGAAACTTTTTCACTATCGAAAAGAAAATGCGCCGATTTTTCATCTCCTTGAGGTCGGTCTAAACGGTCCATTTTTTCTAATACTTTTCGGCGACTTTGTGCACGTTTCGTTGTAGATGCACGAACCAGATTTTTGGCAACGAAATCTTCTAACTTATTGATTTCTTCTTGTTGCTTTTCATACGCTTTCCATTCACTGGCTAATTGTTCTGCTTTTAACTCTAAGTATTTGGAATAGTTTCCTTTGTAGTGAGTCATTTTTTTGCGACTCAGTTCATAAACTTCATTAACTACCTTATCTAAAAAATAACGATCGTGGGAAACAATTAATAGGGCGCCGGGATAACTTGGCAAATAAGATTCCAGCCAAGAAAGCGTCTCGATATCTAAGTGGTTTGTAGGCTCGTCCAGAATTAAAATGTCTGGTTTTTGTAAAAGCATTCTCGCTAATGCAAGCCGGGTTTTTTGACCACCAGATAAGGTTTGAATATCTTTCGTGTAAAAGGATTCATCAAAGCCAAAGCCGTGAAGGACTGAACGAATTTCATTTTCATAGCCGTAGCCATTTTTTTCAGAAAATGTATGTTGCAATTGATCGTACTCTTTTAAAATTCCTTCATAAACGGAAGTGGTTGGCTCCATTTCACTAATTTTAGTTTCTAATTCTCGCATACGCTGTTCCATTTCTAGGATGTCAGCAAAGGCTTTTGTCATTTCTTCCCAAACGGTTTTATCTGATTCTAAGCCGGTATTTTGAGCTAAATAACCTAACGTAGCAGTTTTATTTTTGGCAATGGTTCCGCTATCGGGAGCATCAATGCCTGCAATGATTTTTAAAAAAGTCGATTTTCCAGCACCATTACGACCAACTAAGGCAATCCGACTTTTTGTTGCAATTTCTAAATGTATGTTTTCAAACAATGTTTCCGAGCCAAAATGCCGGGCAACTTGATTTGCTTGTAATAAAATCATCAGTAGTCCTCATTTCTAAATTCATTGCCCTTAGTGTAGCATAAAATCTGCTAAAATAGCACGTATCAAAAAATGCTTTGTGAAGGTTTATACCTTTTATCACAAACTTTTGAAGAAAAATGCTATTTTTGAGCCATAGAATTGCTTTTTATTGTGAAAAACTGCTATTATGTTAATGGATAAGATTTAAGTGAAAGTATTGGAGGTCCAATTGTGAAAGATCAAGTTATTCCAAAAGCAACGGCGCGACGCCTTCCTTTATATTATCGCTACTTAAGAATGTTACATGATACAGGAAAAAATAAAGTCTCATCAACTGAATTAAGTGAAGCGGTACAAGTAGACAGTGCGACTATTCGTCGTGACTTTTCATATTTTGGTGAATTAGGTAAACGTGGGTACGGCTATGATGTTGAAAACTTAATGAACTTTTTTGCAAAAACATTGAATGAAGATGAGTTAACCAATGTCGCATTAATCGGGGTTGGTAATTTAGGAAGTGCTTTATTAAAGTACAAATTCCATCAAAGCAACAGTATTCGTGTAAGTTGTGCATTTGATGTGAATGAAGATATTGTGGGACGCATTGTTGACGGTATTCCGGTTTATCCAATGGAAGATATGATGGAACAAATCCGTGTTCAACAAATCGAAGTAGCTATTTTAACTATTCCAGCTCGCAAAGCGCAAGAAGTTGTAAACAAACTTGCCGAAGCAGGGGTTAAAGGAATTCTAAACTTTACGGCTGCGCGTTTAGTAGCGCCACCTGAAGTATTAATTCAAAATGTTGACTTAACCAACGAATTACAAACATTGATTTATTTCTTACATCATGACAACGAATTGATTGACGAAGAAGAATAAGCAAAAGAAAAGGGCCTAGTCGTTTAGACGAAGGCCCTTTTCTTATTGAATTGCACTATTATGCAAAAGTAGTTGAACAATAATCACAATCGTATTCATGCCGCAATGGGCGATAATTGAGGTCCAAATTTTTCCAGTTTGCTTGTACAAAAGAGCAAAGAAAAATCCCATAAAGAAATAAACAAAAAAGTGACCATCGGCATGTGCGAGTGAAAAAATCGCCGAACTAACAGTAGCCGCAATCCAGAAATTTGTAAAAGGCTGGATTAAATGGATAAATGCATAACGAAAGACGAATTCTTCCATAATCGGACCACCGATAGTAGTTGCCAAAATAAATAAAGGATTTGCCAAAATCACCGCTACAATAGCTTGTGTATTTTGAGAAGTAGCTTGTTCTCCTGTGATGGCTACTTCAATGGCAAAAGTAACCCCTTGAATCAGCATGGCAATGAAAATCCCACTAACACCTAGTAAAAAAATAAAAATAGGTGATTTCAAGGTTGCTGTTTCCTCTAAAGGAGAAGGTTCTGTTGTTTTTAAAAAGATGCCAATCATTACAAGGGCGCCAATAATGTAGAGAGCAGTTGTCACATTAATCGCTGCATTGGGGGAAATACCCGAAAAAAGTAACGGCCCGAAAAAAGCGATAATGTATGTGACTAAAATAAATAAACTTGATTTTCTTAAGGTCATGGTTAATCCTTTCTATAATTATTTTTTACGATTATTGCGATATCCTAATAAAAGAAAAACGAATAAGAAAAAGAAAAGAGATTCCCAAAGTGTCGAAACAATTCCTTCTGTGACACTGAAAACAAGATTTCCTAAATTCGCTATCACAAAATAAACGAAGGTTGCTATTAATGCTGTAAGTAAACGTTGTTTCATTTTATTCGCCTCCAATCGTAGTCAATTTATTTTACCATGAATTAAAGGATTGGAAAAACATTCCATGAAAAAAGAATACGCAATAAAAAATGCGTATCTTATAATTGACAAGAAAAAGAGAGAAAAGACTTGCATTTTTAGAGTGAAATGAGTATTATAAATAGTGTGAGTTAGCACTCTTATGTATCGAGTGCTAAAATAAGCGAAAACTTTTTATTTGGAGGGATTTATTGTGTTAAAACCATTAGGCGATCGCGTCGTAATTAGAGTCGCGAAAGAAGAAGAAAAAACTGTTGGAGGAATTGTTCTTGCATCCGTTGCAAAAGAAAAACCACAAACAGGTGAAGTTATCGCAGTAGGTGAAGGTCGTGTGCTTGAAAATGGCACAAAAGTTCCGATGGAAGTAAAAATTGGTGACACAGTAATGTTTGAAAAATATTCAGGAACAGAAGTGAAATACGAAGGCGTAGAATACTTAATTGTATCAGCCAAAGACATTATTGCCACTGTTGAATAATAAACAACTTTTACAGAATAATATAATAGAAGAAAAAAATTATGAGGTGAAGAAATCATGGCAAAAGAGATTAAATTTGCAGAAGATGCACGTGCAGCAATGCTACGCGGAGTAGATGTATTAGCAGATACAGTGAAAGTGACATTAGGCCCTAAAGGTCGTAACGTTGTTTTAGAAAAATCATTTGGTTCACCATTGATTACTAACGATGGAGTAACAATTGCTAAGGAAATTGAATTGGAAGATCATTTTGAAAACATGGGCGCAAAATTAGTTTCAGAAGTTGCTTCTAAAACGAATGATATTGCTGGTGACGGAACAACAACAGCGACTGTTTTGACACAAGCCATTGTTCGTGAAGGCTTAAAAAACGTAACTGCTGGAGCTAACCCATTAGGTATTCGTCGTGGGATTGAATTAGCAACAAAAACAGCAGTAGAAGAATTACACAATATTTCATCTGTAGTTGATTCAAAAGAAGCGATTGCACAAGTCGCTGCTGTTTCATCAGGTTCTGAAAAAGTCGGCCAATTAATTGCTGATGCAATGGAAAAAGTTGGTAACGATGGCGTAATTACCATTGAAGAATCAAAAGGGATTGAAACAGAATTAGATGTGGTTGAAGGAATGCAATTCGACCGCGGTTATTTATCTCAATACATGGTTACTGACAACGATAAAATGGAAGCTGTTTTAGAAAATCCATATATCTTAATTACCGACAAAAAAATCTCAAATATTCAAGATATCTTACCTTTATTAGAACAAATTCTACAACAAAGCCGTCCACTATTGATTATTGCGGATGATGTTGATGGAGAAGCTCTACCAACATTAGTGTTGAACAAAATCCGTGGTACATTTAATGTTGTCGCAGTAAAAGCGCCAGGATTTGGTGACCGCCGCAAAGCGATGCTTGAAGATATTGCTATTTTAACAGGTGGTACAGTAATCACTGACGACTTAGGGTTAGAGTTAAAAGACACAACCATTGAAAACTTAGGAAATGCTAGTAAAGTAGTTGTCGACAAAGATAACACAACAATTGTTGAAGGTGCTGGCTCAAAAGAAGCCATTGATGCCCGCGTTCATTTAATTAAAAACCAAATCGGCGAAACAACGTCTGATTTTGATCGTGAAAAATTACAAGAACGTTTAGCTAAATTAGCTGGCGGGGTTGCTGTCGTTAAAGTCGGTGCTGCAACTGAAACAGAATTAAAAGAATTAAAATTACGAATTGAAGATGCATTAAACGCAACACGTGCCGCTGTAGAAGAAGGCATGGTTTCTGGTGGTGGTACCGCACTTGTCAATGTAATTGGTAAAGTCGCTGCGCTAGAAGCTGAAGGCGATGTGGCAACAGGAATTAAGATTGTCGTTCGTGCATTAGAAGAACCAATCCGTCAAATCGCTGAAAATGCTGGCTATGAAGGATCAGTGATTGTTGACAAACTAAAAAATGTTGACTTAGGTATCGGATTCAATGCAGCTAACGGTGAATGGGTAAACATGGTTGAAGCCGGTATTGTTGACCCAACAAAAGTAACTCGTTCTGCCTTACAAAATGCAGCTTCTGTGTCAGCTTTATTATTAACAACTGAAGCAGTTGTTGCAGACAAACCAGAACCAGCTGCACCAGCTCCTATGATGGATCCATCAATGGGCATGGGCGGTATGATGTAAAAATAAAAAAGTATTCTAAAAGCTTACGATTGAAAAATCGTAAGCTTTTTTTTACATAAAGAATAAATAATCTAAATAATATCTTTGCTTATGGTATTTTCTCAAATATTTACTCATTTAACAAAAAAGATGATAATTTAAAGGCTTCGTTTTAGCTAGACAGCCTTGTTTTTATTCGATAAAATTTAGTAATAACAATCATTTTTTGAAAACTAGTAGTTGGTAATTTTTATTTATTAATAGAATATAAATAAAAATTATTATATTTTGAAGGGGAATATTAGGAAGATTGAGGTGGAAAAATGGAAAAATATACAATTGGTGTCGTTCCTTTGACAATTGAAACAAAAGAATACTGCCAAAATTGGTTTGTTAGTAATCAAGTAGAATGTCAGATCATCCAAGGAACAAATATACTTCTTCATTTGCACCATATTGATGGGTTAGTGATTGAAGTTACTGACCACCAGCAAGTAAATACTTGTTGTGAGTTATTAATGACAATTCGCAAGCAGTCAGACTTGCCAATTTGGTTATTTTCTCGGACAGAAGCAATTAGTAAAGTCAATCGAATTATTTATTTACAATTAGGCGCAGATGGCGTTTTTGATCATTCTTATGATCGTCAAGAATGCATGTTAAGCATGAGTAATTTATTGCAACGTGTAAAAAGACGTTTTTATCCTAAATTAGCTATTGCAAACGAGGAACAAACAGTTACTAAGAATCTTTCTGAGAGATTGTATTTAATTGCGCCAAATTTGAGTGTTTGCTTGGGAAGCGGAGAAGAAATTCTTTTAACAAAATTGGAATTTTTCACAATAGAGTATTTATACAAACACGCAGGACAAACAATTACATATGAAGAACTCTACAAAAATGTCTGGAAAGATACTGCGAATGAACGAAAATATCGTGTCGCTAATGTGATTTTCCATTTGCGCAAAAAAATTGAACAAGATGTGAACAAACCACAATATATCAAAACAATTCGTTCAAAAGGCTATATGTTAACGGTGTAAAAGGTACGAAGGAGGAGAAAAAGATGTGGCAATTTTTGACTAAAAACAATGAAGATGAGGAGTATGAGAAGATGCCGGATTTTGAAAATGAACAATCGATGAAAGCACAACCAACGGTAACAGAAGAAGCAATCTTTGATGACGAGGTCGTTTATGCAAAAGAGCAAGCTGCAAAAGTTAAGCAGGTCAAGCAAGAAGTGCCGACTGAACTGTCGGAAGAATCGTTTTCTTTTGCTGAAAAACTAGAAGAAGAAAATCAACTATATCAGCAATCCATAAAAAAACTAACGGAGCAATTATTAATGCAAACCAATGAAGTGGAAGCATTACAAAAACAAGTAGTCGAAAAAGATGTTCAACTTAAAGATGTTAAAGAAACGTTAAGTGATAAAGAAGCAACTATCACTTCTTTACAGAAACAATTGTCTGAAGCAAAGATACAACAGAGACAGACTAGCGAAGAGAACTTAGACACAGCCGTTACGCTTTCTCAAAAAGAAATTGGTGAAGTCTTATTAGAAGCCAAACGTCAAGCAAAAGAAACAATTGCCCAAGCTAACCAACAAGTTGCAACAGTTCATGAAGAGATGGAACAACGTTTAGCAACTTTAACGCGCATGAAGCAAGTGGCAAGAGAGTACCAAGCTTATTGTGAACAAATGCTAACCATCAAGAATGAATCAACAGGAATGTACCAACAGATAGAGCAATTATTAGCAGAAATAAAGAGGTAAATGAAGGAGAAATGCGATGAAAAAAAGAAAGGCAAGATATTTGAAGTTGGTATGTCTTGGAGTCTTAGGGACTTATGCTGGAGCCAGTTACTACAATTCGGAACCATTAATCGCTCAAGAGGAGACCGAAACGAGTCACGAAAACCGACAGCTATCGCTGGAAGAAAAAAGAGCGGACCAAGTCAATCAAGACCAAGGAACCCTTACTTCTTCAACGCTGAACGAAACAGTAATAAGTTCGTCTGAACAACAAGAAAGTTCAATACAAAATGACAGAGGTGACCATCAGGAAAATAATGTGGAACCTTCAGAATCTGAAAATAGTTTACCGCCACAAGAAAAGCCAATTGCTAGTACTAAACCAACCGAATCGTTACAAAGTGAGCAACCAGCGTCTGAAGAGCGTAAAGCACTCACTGAAAAGCCGCCTCATAATCAGGAACCACAAAATTCTACATTAACTGAAAAGACCAAAGAGCCGTTGGTACATTCAGAGATAGACAATAGTCAAGAAAAGGAAAAGCAAGCAGGAATTCAACAACAAGCCGAGGCAAATTTTGTTGTCCAAGAGAATGCTTCTACTTCTGAGTTTATTAGAAAAATCGGTGAAGAAGCACGAGTTATTGGTCAGCGGCATGATCTATACGCTTCTGTCATGATAGCTCAAGCTATTTTAGAAAGTGGCTCGGGCAATAGTGCGTTAGCCGCGCCGCCTAATTATAATTTATTTGGCATTAAAGGCGCTTATCAAGGTCAAAGTGTCAGCTTTTCCACACAAGAAGATGATGGTAAAGGGAAGATGACCACCATTCATGCCGATTTTCGTCAGTATCCTTCCTATAAAGAGTCATTAACAGACTATAGTAAATTAATCATCAATGGGCTGGCGGGTAATGCAACGTTTTATCACGGCGTTTTGAAAGCAAACACGACGAATTATCAGCAGGCAACAAAATTTTTAACAGGTCGTTATGCAACGGATACATATTACGATAAAAAATTAAATGCGTTGATTGAAACCTATCAATTAACTGAATACGATCAAGAAAAGAAGAAACCAGTAGTGACTAATTTGGCAGAAGAAAAGAAACCTTCGTTTGATAAGGAAGCAGTCAAAGAACAGCTAAAAAAAGAAGCAGTCGTCTACGAAGTAAGCAAAGGAGATTCTCTCGCCACCATTAGCCAGACGTTTGGTGTGTCAGCAACAGCCATCTTAAAACAAAATTCAAAGACTCAAGAAATGTTTTATATTGGCCAAAAAATCACGATTCCTCAGCATACAGCGGCGACTTCTCTAGAACCGAAAGAACAAGCGTTACTTCAATCACTAATAATCAGTAAATCGGTGACTAATGCTTTGGAAACAGCAGAGCAATCAAATGGTAAAGCGAATGACTCAAAAACAGAGTCTACTGAGTATTATGAAGTAAAAAGAGGAGAGACACTCGCAAAAATTGCTAAAAAAACGGGCTATTCCTTAACCGCCCTCAAGCAGGCAAATGACTTAACGTATTCTGTATTAACCGAAGGACAAACGATAGCACTTCCTAAGCTAAAGGACTAATGCTGATTTAACTTATCGGTCGATGGAGTCAATATATTATTAGAGTAAGAGTAGAGGGTAAGTTCATCCATGGATGAACTTATCCTCTACTCTTATTATGTTTTTCATAAATACTTAATAAATAGTAAAATTAGCAAGAGAATTGTGTCTTTACACAAAATAGATAGGTTTTCTTGCCGAAGTTTGATAAAATGATTAGTTGAAAGGATGCGTGAAAATTGAAAGAATTATTTCGTAAATACCGAGAAGTACTGGCTTATTTATTTTTTGGTGGTGCAACGACTGTCGTCAACTTAGTTGTGTTTTTTGTTTGTCAAAACGTGTTAGGGCTGGATTACAAGATAAGTAACGCAATTAGTTGGTTTTTATCTGTTCTATTTGCCTTTTTCACGAATAAATATTGGGTATTCGCAAGTAAGCATGAAAGCATAGCTGGTTTTTTTAAAGAAATGGGCTTATTTTATTGGTACCGAATTTTATCTTTTGTGGCTGATATGGGTTTAATGATTCTCCTAATTGATGGCATTCATTTTTCATCGTTTTGGGCGAAAATGATTACACAAGTTGTAGTAGTGATTTTAAATTATTTCTTCAGTAAATTTTTCATTTTTAAAGAAAAAGAGGTCTAAGCAGATTTTAGGCTAAAAAAAATTTTTTTGTTATAATATAAACAAGTTTTTAATACAAAGAATAGAGGTAGAAAACGATGGACTATACATATGCAGATGATAGTTTGACATTGCATACAGATATGTATCAAATCAATATGATGCAAACATACTGGGAATTAGGGAGAGCAGATTTACATGCTGTTTTTGAATGTTACTTTAGAGAGATGCCCTTTAATCATGGCTACGCAATTTTTGCAGGTTTAGAACGTTTAGTCAATTATCTCGAAAATTTAACGTTCACAGAATCTGATATTGCATATCTCCGAGAAGTTGAAGAATATCCAGAAGATTTCTTGACGTATTTAGCAAATTTTGAATTTAAATGTACTGTACGCTCTGCTTTAGAAGGGGATTTGGTTTTTAATAACGAACCGTTAATTCAAATTGAAGGTCCTTTGGCACAATGTCAATTGGTAGAAACTGCCTTGCTAAATATGGTGAATTTCCAAACATTAATTGCGACAAAAGCGGCTCGAATTAAATCCGTGATTGGCGATGATCCTTTATTGGAATTTGGAACACGCCGAGCACAAGAATTAGATGCTGCCATTTGGGGCACAAGAGCCGCCTATATTGGTGGGGCGGACGCGACAAGTAATGTTCGTGCTGGTAAAATTTTTGGTATTCCGGTTAGTGGGACCCATGCCCATTCATTGGTTCAGTCGTATGGAAATGATTATGAAGCATTCATGGCGTATGCCAAAACACATCGGGATTGCGTTTTCCTTGTTGATACGTATGATACTTTGAAAGCGGGAGTGCCAAGCGCAATTCGAGTAGCTCGAGAAATGGGTGATAAAATTAATTTCCTAGGTGTGCGGATTGATAGTGGCGATATGGCTTATATTTCTAAACGAGTTCGTGAACAACTGGACGAAGCAGGCTTTACTGAAGCAAAAATTTATGCATCGAACGATTTAGATGAAAATACGATTTTGAATCTAAAAATGCAAAAATCAAAAATTGATGTATGGGGCGTGGGTACCAAGCTAATTACGGCCTATGATCAACCGGCTTTAGGAGCGGTGTTTAAATTAGTTTCAATTGAAGGTGAAGATGGTCAAATGAAAGATACCATTAAACTATCTAGCAATGCTGAAAAAGTGACAACACCAGGAAAAAAACAAGTTTGGCGTATTACACGTAAATCTGATAAAAAGTCAGAAGGGGACTATGTGACACTTTGGAACGAAGATCCTCGCCAAGAAGAAGAAATTTATATGTTCCATCCCGTTCATACCTTTATTAATAAGTATGTCCGTGATTTTGAAGCACGGCCAGTACTCCAAGATATTTTCGTTGAAGGAAAACGTGTGTACGAATTACCAACTTTAGATGAAATTAAACAATATGCAAAAGAAAATTTAGATTCACTTTGGGAAGAATACAAGCGGGACTTGAATCCGCAGAAATATCCAGTGGACCTTTCAACAGATTGTTGGAACCACAAAATGAATTTATTGGAAAAAGTGCGTAAAGACGTTAAACATTTAACGGAAACGGTGAATAAGGAGGCCTAGAAATGACAACACTTCAAGAAAAAATCATTCAAGAGTTAGGTGTTTTACCGACAATTGATCCAAAAGAAGAAGTTCGTAAAAGTATTGATTTTCTGAAAGCTTATTTAACTAAACATCCTTTTTTAAAAACCTTTGTCTTGGGAATTAGTGGCGGACAAGATTCAACATTAGCTGGTCGCTTAGCACAATTAGCGATGACTGAAATGCGCGAAGAAACAGGAGATATGTCGTATCAATTTATTGCGATTCGCCTTCCATACGGTGAGCAAGCAGATGAAGCTGATGCACAAGCCGCGCTAGCCTTTATCCAGCCAGATGTTTCTTTACGAGTGGATATTAAACCAGCAGTGGATGCAATGGTTGGTTCGCTAGAAAACGCTGGCGTTCAAATTAGCGATTTTAATAAAGGGAACATGAAAGCACGTCAACGTATGATTACACAATATGCAGTAGCTGGCGAAAATGCTGGCGCAGTAATTGGCACAGACCACGCAGCCGAAAATGTGACAGCTTTCTTCACCAAATATGGCGATGGCGGAGCGGATATTTTACCGTTATTTCGTTTAAATAAGCGCCAAGGAAAAGCTTTGCTGAAAGAACTTGGGGCACCAGAAGCCTTGTATTTAAAAATACCAACAGCTGATCTAGAAGATGACAAACCGTTAGTTGCAGATGAAGTTGCCTTAGGTGTCACGTATGATGCCATTGATGATTATTTGGAAGGCAAAAAAGTCTCGGAAACAGATCAACAAACAATTGAAAACTGGTATAAAAAAGGACAACACAAACGGCATTTACCCATTACAATTTTTGATGATTTTTGGAAATAAAAACACAGACCATCGGCGAATGAACGATGGTCTGTGTTTTTTTTACATAACTACTTTTCAGAAAGTAAACGTTGCTACAGCAACTATCCTATGATAATGAAAGTCGTTTTCATTTAGGCGTTTTCACTTTCTTTTTCAAAACAGAAAAGGTACGCTCAATAATGTAAAGTGAATGATGGGAGAGAAAAAGAGATGAAGCATGTAACAAAATTGGGGATTACAATTATAACAGGAGTTTTGGCATTATTATTTGAATTTATTTTACATCAGCCGAATTGGGCGTATGGCATTATTTTAATAACAGGTTCTGTAATGGCGTTAATGATGTTCTGGGAAATGATTCAAACCTTACGTGAAGGAAAATATGGTGTCGATATTTTAGCGATTACCGCTATCGTTGCAACCTTAGCTGTGGGAGAATACTGGGCCAGTTTGATGATTTTAATTATGTTGACTGGTGGTGATTCATTAGAAGACTATGCCGCTGGAAAAGCTAACCAAGAGCTGAAGTCATTATTGGATAACTCGCCACAAAAAGCTCATCGCTTGAATGGCGAAAATTTAGAAGATGTTTCTGTTGAGGAAATCAATGTTGGCGATGAATTAGTAGTAAAACCAGGGGAACTAGTTCCAGTTGATGGCTTGGTAAAAACCGGGACATCAACAGTCGATGAATCTTCATTAACAGGAGAATCAAAACCAATTGAAAAAAATCCTGGGGATGAATTAATGTCGGGTTCCGTGAATGGTGATGGCTCTTTGAAAATGGTTGCTGAAAAAACTGTAGCAGACAGTCAATATCAAACAATTGTGAACTTAGTGAAAGAATCTGCGGCACGTCCAGCTCATTTTGTACGTTTAGCAGACCGCTATGCGGTACCTTTTACACTAGTTGCCTACTTAATTGCAGGTGTTGCTTGGTTTGTTTCAAAAAGTCCGACTCGTTTTGCGGAAGTCTTAGTTGTTGCTTCGCCGTGTCCTTTAATTCTATCTGCCCCAATTGCTTTAGTGGCAGGGATGGGTCGTTCAAGTCGTCATGGGGTCGTTATTAAATCGGGAACGATGGTCGAAAAATTAGCTTCTGCAAAAACGATTGCGTTTGATAAAACAGGCACGATTACGCAAGGACAACTTTCTGTTGATCAAGTCCAACCAATCAATGCTGAAATAACTGCTGCTGAATTAGTGGGATTGGCAGCAAGCGTGGAACAAGAATCAAGTCATATTTTAGCTAGATCAATTGTTGCTTATGCCAGAAAGCAAGATGTCCCATTAAAAAATATTACAGATCTAGCGGAAGTTTCTGGTGCTGGCGTGAAGGCATTTGTGGATGGTGCTGAGATACGGGTAGGTAAAAAGAATTTTGTGACACAAGAGTCTCAAGAAACTGAAAAAATTGATAAAACGACTATTCATATTTCACGTAATGGCACATATTTAGGCCGAATTACTTTTACAGACACTGTACGCCCAGAAGCAAAAGAGACTATGGAAAAATTACACCAATTACATCTTCAACGAATTTTAATGCTGACGGGGGATCAAGAATCCGTCGCAGAAACGATTGCTGCAGAAGTAGGAATTACCGAAGTACATGGGGAATGTTTACCACAAGATAAGTTAACCATTTTAAAAGAATTGCCTAAAGAAAATCATCCAGTCATCATGGTAGGAGATGGTGTAAATGATGCACCTTCGCTTGCTGCTGCAGACGTAGGTATTGCTATGGGCGCTCATGGAGCTACTGCGGCTAGTGAAACTGCTGACGTTGTTATTTTAAAAGATGACTTAAGTAAAGTCAGCCAAGCGGTCGAAATTGCCCAAGATACCATGAAAATTGCCAAACAATCTGTATTAATCGGAATTTTTATCTGCGTTTTACTAATGCTAATTGCTAGTACCGGGATCATTCCGGCGCTAATCGGGGCTATGCTACAAGAAGTCGTGGACACTGTGTCAATCTTATCTGCTTTGCGTGCTCGTCGAATTGGCAAGTAAGGTGGAACAATTAATTGCCTGAATGTCCAGCTTAGTGGTAAAATAAAGGTACGTTTTTAATATTAATAAGTTACAGGGGAGAGATTGTGCAATGAAAGGAAACCAAATAGATGGGCAACCAGTCACGGAAGAACAACTATTAAAAGAAGGCTACCGTAAATATACTGGGGAAGGAATTGATATCTTTTATAATAAAGATATTTGTGAACATATTGGTAATTGTGTTCGTGGAAATCCAGAAGTCTTTGAAGTTGGTCGGAAACCATGGATTATTCCAGATAACGGAAGTGTTGAAAATGACATGATTGTAGTTGATTCATGTCCAAGTGGTGCTCTAAAATATATTCGGAAAGCAGGGAACGAATATGCAAATTAAAGAAGAAAACAATCGTTTTGCTCTATATAACGATGAAAACCAAGAAATTGGTGAAATGACTTGGTCAGATGCTGGCGAAAGCATGATGATTATTGATCATACGTTTGTTGATCCAACTTATCGTGGACAAAAATTAGCTGAAAAACTTGTTTTAGCCGGTGTTGAAAAAGCGAGAAAAGAGCATAAAAAAATTATTCCGCTATGTCCATTTGCCAAAAAAGAATTTGATACTAAACCTGAATACGGAGACGTATTGAGAAAATAAAGAAGAAACTAGCAACAGCCGCAAGTAGAAATCTGATTCCTACTTGCGGCTGTTGTTATTAGAGACAAATAAGGAAAGACATTAAATTTCACTGGTGTTTACAGATAAAATATGCTACATTAAAGTAGATGAATTTCGCATATTTGTATAAAAAGGAGAATTAACGCATGTATAATCTAATCTTAACGTTGGTCATCATTTTATCTGTTTTAATCGTCATTACTGTTATGATGCAACCAAGCAAACAAAACAGTGCAGCAAGTGCCTTCACTGGCGGTGCAGATAAATTATTTGGGAAGCAAAAAGCGCGCGGTTTTGAAGCTGTTATGCAACGCTCAACAGCAGTTCTTGGCGCAATTTGGATGATTTTATTATTTGTTTTGGCGTTCTTATCTTCAAAATAAGTACGTAATCTTTTAAAATGACAAGTTTAGAACAGAGAGATGAGTGCGGACACTTATTTTTCTGTTCTTTTTCTTTCTGAAAAAGTCTTTGAAACTTATCATTTCGGAAGGTTTTCTTTTGAGAATATGATAGAATGAAGCTGAGGTGAGCGAAGTGGCAAAAAAAATCAATTTACCGAAGCCGTTATTTTCAGAAAAAGGAAAACGGGCGGTCCTTTTATTACATGCTTATTCTGGCAGCAGTAATGATGTACGGATGTTAAGCAGACGTTTAGAAAAAGAAAATTATACTGTCTATTCGCCTAATTTTTCAGGACATGGCACGCTAGTTCCTGAAGATATTTTAGATCAAACAACGGAACAATGGTGGCAAGATACACAAGAAGCAGTCGCTTTTTTGAGAGAAAGAGGTTACCAAGAAATTGCTATTTTTGGTTTATCAATGGGCGGGATTTTCAGTATGCATGCATTAACGGAACAATTAACAGGATTAATTGGTGGTGGATTTTTCTGTTCACCGATCTACCCTGTCGAAAATAAAGTCCCAGAAAATTTTGTATTATACGCAGAAAATGTGATGAAAATCGCAGAAGTTCCTGCAGAGGAACAACAAAGCCGGTTGCAATCGATTGAGCAACGAGTCAAACAACAATTAGGAGCGATTGAAACGATTGCTAGTCAGACGGCTGACAAACTAAACAAAATCCACGCACCTCTTTTCTTAGCGCAAGCTGGCAAAGATGAAATGATTGAGCCAATGGGCGTCTATCAAACGGCCCAAGCGCTAACACAAGCACGTGTGACCTTACAATGGTACCCAAACAGCGGACATGTCATTACGGTGAGTGGAGAACACAAACAATTAGAGCAAGATGTGGTGCAATTTTTAGCAACACTACCTTGGAATGAGGAGAAATAATGACAAAACAAACAATTAAAGAGCAAATTTTACATTTCATGGAAAGCCAAAAAAAGAAAAGCTTTTCAATGGAAGAAATTGCACAAGGCTTGAATTTAGAAAAAAGTTCAGATTTTAAAATTTTAGTGCAAACCATTGCACAAATGGAACGAGAAAAGTCAGTTAGTTTCAACAAAAAAGGCAAAGTCCTGTTACCAATGAAAGACTTATTAATAGAAGGAACGTTTCGTGCAAATGAACGAGGCTTTGGTTTTGTAACCATCGATCCTGAAGAACCAGATGTTTACATTCCGAAAGAGGCAACGAACTTTGCAATGGATGGAGATACGGTTTTAATTGACGTGATCCAACATGCGGATCCTTTTTCAGATCGCGGCGCAGAAGGTAAAGTAAAAGAAATTAAAGAGCGAGCAGTGAGCCAAGTTGTCGGAGAATTTGTGGCATATAGTGAAGAAGAAATGGCAGAAATGGGACTGTATGGCTACATGATTCCCAAAGATAAGAAATTGAATCAGTATACTGTATCAATTGCACCTGAAGGGATTAAGCCAGTAGATGGTAGCATTGTCATTGCTGAAATTACCTATTATCCAGATCAAGAATATCCAACGAGTATGGAAGGACTAGTCAAACAAGTGATTGGTCATAAAAATGATCCAGGAATGGATATTTTATCAATCGTGGTGGCTCATGGAATTCCCACAGCATTTCCTGATGAAGTTTTAGCTGAAGCGGACCAAGTACCAGAAACTATTGCAGAAAGCGATTTAGTCGGTCGTCGGGATTTACGTGATCAGTTGATTGTGACGATTGATGGAGAAGATGCGAAAGATTTAGATGATGCAGTAACGGTACAAAAGTTAGCAAATGGCAATTTCTTTTTAGGGGTGCATATTGCAGATGTTTCTTATTATGTAACTGAAGGAAGCCAATTGGATATGGAAGCGTATGAACGCGGCACAAGTGTCTATTTGACAGACCGAGTTGTGCCAATGATTCCGCAGCGATTATCAAATGGGATTTGTTCGCTAAACCCACATGTTCCACGTTTAACCATGAGTTGTGAGATGGAAATTACACCAGAAGGAGAAGTTATTTCGCATGAAATTTTCCAAAGTGTAATCCAAACAACGGAGCGAATGACCTATACAGCAGTCAATGAAATTTTAGAAGAGCAAAAACCTGAAACGTTAGAACGCTACAAAGAGCTAGTTCCCATGTTTAAAGAGATGGGCGAGCTGCACCATATATTAGAAGAGATGCGTATGCGCCGTGGTGCGATTTCTTTTGAAGATCGTGAAGCCAAAGTCCTAGTTGATGAAAATGGTCATCCCCAAGATATTCTTTTACGCACGCGTGGCGTGGGTGAACGATTAATTGAATCCTTTATGTTGGCAGCGAATGAAACTGTGGCGCGTCATTATCATGACTTAAAACTGCCATTTATTTATCGGATTCATGAACAACCAAAAGAAGAAAAAATGCAACGTTTCTTTGATTTTGCTGCAGTACTTGGCATTCTTGTTAAAGGAACAAAAGAAAACATTTCACCGAAAGATTTACAAAAAGTTTTAGAGCAAGTTGAAAATAAGCCGGAAGAAGTGGTTATCAATACGATGTTGCTAAGAAGTATGCAACAAGCGAAATACTCAGAAGACAACTACGGGCACTATGGGTTGGCGGCTGAATATTATACGCATTTTACTTCACCAATACGTCGTTATCCAGATTTAATTGTGCATCGTTTGATTCGCAGCTATAGCCAAGATCAATCTGAAAAAAATCAAGAAAAATGGAACGAAGCATTACCAGAAATTGCCAATCATAGTTCAAGTATGGAACGTCGCGCAGTTGATGCAGAGCGTGAAGTGGACGCCATGAAGAAAGCCGAATTTATGGTAGATAAAGTGGGAGAAACGTATGACGGGATTATCAGCTCAGTCACAAAATTTGGTATCTTTGTGGAACTGCCTAATACAATAGAAGGCTTAATTCACGTGAACAACTTAAAACAAGATTATTTCCACTTTATTGAAAATCATATGGCGTTAGTTGGTGAACGGACGGGAATGACTTTGAAAATTGGTCAGAAAGTTCAAATCCGTGTTGAAAAAGCTGATCCAGAAACAAGAGAAGTTGATTTTGAATTGATTTCAGCTGAGGAAGTCGCACCAGTCGAAGGACCAAAAGGACGTAAAAAAGGTAAAGCCAATTCTTCAACTCGTTCAAATAATCAACGAAGAAATAAAAAAGATGAATCATTTGATGGTAAGAAAAAGAAAAATAAGAAAAAAGGCAAAGGCAAAAAACAACCTTTTTATAAAGAAGCAATGAAACAAAAAAATAAAAAAGGGAAAAAGAAGAAGTAGAGGAGGTCGCTTATGCCAAAAGGGGAAGGAAAATTAATCGCACAAAACCGCAAAGCTAGACATGATTATTCAATTATCGATACGGTTGAAGCTGGGCTTGTTTTACAAGGAACAGAAATCAAATCTATTCGAAATGGTCGTATCAATTTAAAAGATGGTTTTGCACGAATTCGAAACGGAGAAGCCTTTTTGTATAATGTTCATATTAGTCCATATGAACAGGGCAATATTTTTAATCATGACCCATTACGTACCAGAAAATTATTATTACACAAAAAACAAATTAATAAGTTAATCGGCGAAACCAAAAATACAGGTATCACATTAGTACCTTTGAAGGTCTATATTAAAGACGGCTATGCCAAAGTTTTGATTGGTTTAGCTAAAGGGAAAAAGCAGTATGACAAGCGTGAAGACTTGAAACGTAAGGAAGTTGACCGACAAATCAGCCGAACATTAAAAAATAACCGACGTTAAAAATGTAAATTTATTCTTTTTCGCATATTTGCTTGCCTTTCTTCGGATTAGGTGTAAAATCTGGTAAGTGTTGAGTAAATGAATGTAAATGATTCATTTTTTAATCGCTTCGGAAAGCAGTACCACCCTGCATTAGATTGGTTTATGGAAAAGGTTTTCCAACCAATTTTCAACACATGAAATTTTAAAAGTAAACTATTTGTAAATTATCAACAAGTGGTGGTACGATAGCTTTGCCAGGGATTATCACTCAGGAGTAGGATGAAACTTCTGAAAGATTGTTGGAAAAGAGGTGAATTGATTTGGAAGAGAAGAAATTACTCTTCAATATCGGACCAATTTGGTTTGATGGAACCATTGTTTTGATGGTGCTGTTGACGTGTATCATTGTTTTCGCCTTTGTCTATGCTTGTACGAGAAATATGAAGCTACGACCTAAGGGCAAACAAACGGTCATCGAATGGTTAGTGGATTTTATTCGTGGAATCATTACAGACAATTTACCTCGTAAAGAAGTGAGCAATTTTCATTTAATGGCGTTTACCCTTTTCATGTTTGTACTTGTTTCAAACATCTTGGGTCTCGTTACAAAAATCGTTGTGGGCGATGATCTCAGCGTTTGGAAAAGTCCAACCGCCGATCCAATCGTAACCTTAACGTTAGCGATGATGATGATTGTCTTAACACACTTCTTTGGTATGAAACGCTTTGGTTTTAAAGGCTATCTAGTTAATAGTTATTTAAGACCCGTTGGTTTCTTACTACCGGTAAAATTAATGGAAGAATTTACGAATCTATTAACATTAGGCTTGCGTTTGTACGGAAACATTTTTGCCGGCGAAGTTCTATTGGGCTTAATTGCTGGAACCGTAGCAAGCATCGGATTATGGGTTATCCCACTAGCAATTCCGCTAGAAATGATTTGGGTAGCATTCTCAATCTTTATTGGATGTATCCAAGCGTTTATCTTTGTGACACTTTCAATGGTTTATATGTCACACAAAATTGAAACAGAAGAATAATCAAGAAATACGAAGGACAAAAATTATCTTTTAGGAGGATTTTACACAATGGAAGGATTAAATTTTATCGCAGCAGCAATTGCAATTTTCGGTTCAGCTATCGGAGCCGCTATCGGTAACGGACAAGTTATTTCAAAAACAATCGAGTCAATGACTCGTCAACCAGAAATGTCTGGTCAATTAAGAACAACAATGTTTATCGGGGTCGCTTTAATCGAAGCTGTGCCAATTTTAGGTGTCGTTGTTTCTTTATTACTTTTATTCAGATAAGCAATAAAATGGAGGCAGGACGCTGATTATTATCGGGACCGTCACTGCTTTCTTCTATCTTTAGCCTTTTCAATAGCTGGTGATAAAGCAGTTGAAGAAGCTAAATCGATTTTTGCAGGAAAGGAAGTTGAGACTTCATGCTACTTACTACATTGGTAGTCGGTGAAACGGCTCCTAGTACCACACTAGGCACGATGATTGTTGTCAGTGGTGCATTTTTAATCTTGATGCTCTTATTAAAGAAATATGCATGGGGAGCAATCGTAGATATTTTGACACAACGTGAAGAAAAAATTGCCAACGATTTAGACTCTGCAGAACAATCTCGCGTAGCAGCAGCGAAAATGGAAAAAGAACGTCAACAACAATTACTTTCTTCCAGATCAGAAGCAGCTGAAATTATTAAAAACGCGAAAGAAAGTGGAGAACAGACTCGCCAAAAAACATTAAAAGAAACAACTGCGGAAGTTACTCGCTTACGCGAAAAAGCTCGGACAGATATTTCTCAAGAACGTGAAGAAGCATTGTCTTCAGTAAAAAATGAAGTGGCAGATCTTTCTCTTCAAATTGCAGCCAAAATTTTAAATAAAGAATTAACACCAGATGCACATGAAGCATTGATTGATTCTTATATTGAAAGTTTAGGTAAAGCAAATGAAACTAGATAAATATACAGTTGGTAAACGCTACGGCAAGGCTTTGTTTGAGTTGGCAGTTGAAAAGAACCAAGCTGAAGCAATTTATCAAGAATTATTGACGCTTCGCGAAGTCTATCACCAAGTACCTGGTATTGGCGATATTTTAAGTGATGATCGCTTAGAGCCTTATGAAAAAGACAGCATCATGGAAAAACTAGTAACAGGTTTTAGTGAAATGATGCAAAACTTTTTGCGAGTGGTTTACGAATATCGTCGCATGTACGATCTGCTCTTGATGATTGATGAATATGAACGACGTTATGATGAGCACCAAGGACTAATTTTGGGTTCAGTGACAACAGCCATTCCTTTATCAAAAGAACAACATCAAGCAATGGAAGAAAAAGCTGCCCAATTATTAGGGTATGAACAAGCGCATTTAGTCAATTTAATTGACCCGTCAATTGTCGGCGGAGTGGTTATTGAAGCAAACCATCAAGTAATCGATGGCAGCATCCGCAAACAATTAGAACATATGCAGCAGAAGTTATTAAAATAATCTTTAGGACTACAAAGAGGTGAATTGAATGGCTATCAAAGCAGAAGAAATCAGTGCCTTGATTAAAGAACAAATCGAAAACTATCAACAACAGCTTGCTGTTGAAGAAGTTGGAACAGTCACTTACGTCGGTGACGGAATTGCCCGCGCCCACGGTTTAGAAAATGCCATGAGTGGAGAACTTGTTGAGTTTTCAAACGGTTCATACGGAATGGCACAAAACTTAGAAACAAATGATGTAGGGATTATTATCCTTGGCGATTTTGAAACCATTCGTGAAGGAGATAAAGTACAACGCACAGGCAAAATCATGGAAGTACCCGTTGGGGAAGCTTTGATTGGCCGTGTTGTTAATCCATTAGGTCAACCATTAGATGGTTTAGGCGAAATTAAAACAGACAAAACACGTCCTGTGGAAGCAACAGCTCCCGGTGTTATGCAACGTCAATCTGTTGCTGAACCAATGCAAACTGGCTTAAAAGCCATTGATGCCCTCGTACCAATTGGTCGTGGACAACGGGAATTAGTTATTGGAGACCGTAAAACAGGGAAAACATCGATTGCAATTGATACAATTATTAACCAAAAAGGACAAGATGTAATTTGTATTTATGTAGCGATTGGTCAAAAAGAATCTACTGTTCGTAACCAAGTAGAGACACTTCGTAAATTTGGTGCCTTAGATTATACAATCGTTGTGACTGCAGGGGCTTCACAACCAGCACCATTACTTTACATTGCACCATATGCAGGAACTGCAATGGGTGAAGAATTCATGTATAACGGCAAACATGTCTTAATTATTTTTGATGACTTATCAAAACAAGCCGTGGCTTATCGTGAACTTTCTCTACTATTACGCCGTCCACCAGGTCGTGAAGCTTATCCAGGGGATGTCTTCTATTTACACTCACGTTTATTAGAACGTGCAGCTAAATTAAGTGATGAATTAGGTGGCGGTTCAATGACAGCCTTACCATTCGTTGAAACACAAGCAGGCGATATTTCTGCTTATATTCCAACAAACGTTATTTCAATCACTGATGGACAAATTTTCTTAGAAAGCGACTTGTTCTATGCAGGCACTCGTCCAGCCGTTGATGCTGGGTTATCTGTTTCTCGGGTCGGAGGATCAGCGCAAATCAAAGCAATGAAAAAAGTTGCCGGAACGCTTCGTTTAGACTTAGCTAGTTACCGTGAGTTAGAAGCCTTTACACAATTTGGCTCTGATTTAGATGCGGCAACACAAGCTAAATTAAACCGTGGTCGTCGTACGGTAGAAATTTTAAAACAAAAACTACATGCGCCACTGCCTGTAGAAAAACAAGTCTTAATTTTATATGCGTTAACACACGGCTTTTTAGATAGCGTGAGCGTAGATAAAATTTTACACTTTGAACAAGATTTATTCGATTATTTTGATGGCAAACATGCAGACTTATTGGAAACCATTCGTACTACGAAAGACTTACCAGATACTGATGCATTAGATGCAGCGATTACAGAGTTTTCTGAAATGTTTGCAGCGGCAAACAATAGCGGAGATTCAGCCAAAGAAGCTTTAGAAAAAATCGATAACGCATAAGAGAGGTGAGCGACATTGGGTGCTTCATTAAACGAAATCAAACAACGCATTGCATCAACAAAAAAGACAAGCCAAATTACCAAAGCGATGCAAATGGTTTCTGCAGCCAAATTGACCAAGTCAGAAGGCGCCTCTAAAAGCTTTCAAGAATATTCTTCAAAAATTCGTAGTGTCGTTACGCATTTAGTAGCTGCTCAGTTAAGTGAATTACGTGAAACAGAACAATCTTCTCTTAGTGAAGGAAACTATCATGTGATGTTAGCACAACGACCTGTCAAAAAAACAGGCTATATCGTTATCACTTCTGACAAAGGGTTAGTTGGTGGCTACAATAGCTCAATCTTAAAACAAACCATGAGTATGATTCAAGAAGACCATGATTCTAATAAAGAATATGCCTTAATCGCCATTGGTGGTACAGGGGCGGATTTCTTTAAAGCACGCGGAATCGATGTTTCCTATGAGCTCAGAGGCTTAACGGATCAACCAACGTTTGAAGAAGTCCGTAAGATTGTGACAACGGCAACGACTATGTACCAAAACGAAGTGTTTGATGAATTGTATGTTTGTTATAATCACCACGTTAACTCACTAACGAGTCAGTTTCGTGTGGAAAAAATGTTGCCAATTACTGATTTAGATCCATCAGAGGCGACCTCTTACGAACAAGAATATCTTTTAGAGCCTTCACCTGAAGCAATCTTGGATCAATTATTACCACAATATGCAGAAAGCTTAATTTATGGGGCGATCATTGATGCGAAAACAGCAGAACATGCTGCTGGGATGACCGCCATGAAAACAGCCACTGACAATGCGCAAAATATTATTAGCGATTTAACAATTTCTTATAACCGTGCTCGTCAAGGGGCGATTACCCAAGAAATTACAGAAATTGTTGCTGGTGCAGCTGCACTAGAATAATCTAGTCTTACGTTTGAACGTTTATAAAAACGTTCAAAGCGTGTGACTTTATGAAGACTGGAGGAAAGAAATTATGAGTTCAGGAAAGATTGTTCAAGTAATCGGTCCCGTTGTTGACGTGGAATTTTCATTAGATCAATCCTTACCCGATATTAACAACGCTTTAGTCGTTTATAAAAATGGCGAAGCAAAACAAAAAGTAGTACTTGAAGTCGCTTTAGAACTAGGTGATGGAGTGATTCGTTCTATCGCCATGGAATCGACAGATGGTTTACAACGTGGAATGGAAGTTATCGATACAGGAAAATCAATTTCAGTTCCTGTTGGTAAAGATACATTGGGTCGTGTGTTTAACGTTTTAGGAGACACAATTGACTTAGAAGCGCCATTCCCTGCAGATGCTGAACGTAGTGGGATTCATAAAAAAGCGCCAGCATTTGATGAATTAAGTACCAGTAATGAAATTTTAGAAACAGGGATTAAAGTTATTGACTTATTAGCACCTTATCTAAAAGGTGGTAAAGTCGGACTTTTCGGTGGTGCCGGTGTTGGTAAAACCGTCTTAATTCAAGAATTAATTCATAATATTGCCCAAGAACATGGAGGGATTTCCGTCTTTACTGGTGTTGGTGAACGGACACGTGAAGGGAACGACCTGTACTATGAAATGAAAGATTCAGGCGTTATTGAAAAAACAGCCATGGTTTTTGGCCAAATGAACGAACCACCAGGTGCACGGATGCGTGTGGCCTTAACTGGGTTAACGATTGCTGAATATTTCCGTGATGTGGAAGGACAAGACGTGCTATTATTTATTGATAACATTTTCCGTTTCACACAAGCCGGTTCAGAAGTTTCTGCCCTTTTAGGTCGGATGCCGTCAGCCGTTGGTTACCAACCAACCTTAGCGACTGAAATGGGACAATTACAAGAACGGATTACTTCAACGAAAAAAGGATCAATTACCTCTATTCAAGCAATCTATGTTCCAGCCGATGACTATACCGATCCAGCGCCAGCAACAGCGTTTGCCCATTTGGATGCAACAACTAACTTGGAACGTAAATTAACCGAACAAGGGATTTATCCAGCGGTAGATCCGTTAGCTTCATCTTCTAGTGCCTTGGCTCCTGAAATTGTTGGAGAAGAACACTACGAAGTGGCTACCGAAGTGCAACATATTTTACAACGTTACCGTGAATTACAAGATATCATCGCTATTTTAGGGATGGACGAATTATCAGATGACGAAAAAGTACTTGTTGGTCGCGCACGCCGTGTTCAATTCTTCTTATCTCAAAACTTTAACGTTGCTGAACAATTTACAGGTCAACCTGGTTCTTATGTACCAGTTGCGGAAACAGTTCGTGGCTTTAAAGAAATTCTTGAAGGTAAACATGACAATCTGCCAGAAGAAGCCTTCCGTAGTGTCGGTAAAATTGAAGATGCCATCGAAAAAGCGAAACAATTAAACTACTAGAAAGGCGGCAAACACAATGGATAGTCTTACTGTGAATGTAGTAACGCCTAATGGTCTAGTTTATGACCACCATGCAAAAATCGTTGTGGCGAAAACAACAGATGGTGAAATTGGTATTTTACCAAAACATGCGCCAATCATCGTTCCGCTAGCGATTGATGAAGTCCGCATCAAACGGACCGATTCAGATACACATGTTGACTGGGTAGCTGTAAATGGTGGTATCATGGAAGTCCGTGATAATGTCGTTTCTATTATTGCCGATAGTGCCGAACGTGAACGAGATATCGATGTACCTCGTGCTGAACGAGCAAAACAACGAGCAGAGCGTTTAATTGAAGAAGCCAAAGCAAAAGATGACCGCGATCAACTACGTCGTGCGACTGTTGCTTTGCATCGTGCAATCAACCGGATCAACGTATCGAAACATGGGTAAAAAAGGCTGAAGGATTCAGTCACTTTTGTAGAGTTTAAGGCGCTTGCTATTGAGTCAGTTGCCTTAAACTCTATTTCTTCGTATTTTTTAATAAATAGTGTCAAATTTTGGCATTTCAAGTGGATTAATTATCGGTTTTTATTATTTTGTGATAAAATGTTCCTACGTTAGAAAAAAGGAGGCTCCTTATGCAATACTATGGAGTAGATGCTATTGTTCGAATCGTTAGTCATCTTATGTTCATTTACATAAGTTTTTGGGCGTTGCAATCATTGCGTATTGAGCAATTTTTCAAAACCCAATTTACACCGCAAATTAGAATGCTGATGGTATTTTTCGCCATCGCTATCGGATACACAGTTAGCTCGTTTGCTTTAGAATTGATTGCGCTTTGTCGAAATCTTTTCATTGTGTATTTTCCTTAAAAATTGAAAAATAAAAAAAGGTACAATTTTTAGTTGAATAATGGTATAATAGTAAAGATTTTGAATAGGAATACCTATTCTCATTTTTTTGGGGGGAACAAAATGGAACAAATTATTGTTCATGGTGGTAATACAAAATTAGAAGGAACTGTAAAAATTGAAGGCGCCAAAAACGCTGTTTTACCAATTTTAGCAGCTACTCTTTTAGCTGAAGAAGGCGTTACTACTTTAAAAAATGTACCAATTTTATCTGATGTATTTACAATGAATCAAGTAATTAAGCATTTGAATGTAGCCATTGATTTTGATGAAGACGCGAATGAAGTAACAATAGACGCAACACAACCTTTAGGGATCGAAGCAAACTATGAGTACGTTAGTAAAATGCGTGCTTCTATCGTTGTAATGGGACCTTTATTGGCTCGTAATGGCCATGCCAAAGTGGCAATGCCAGGTGGCTGTGCCATTGGGAAACGACCAATTGATTTACACTTAAAAGGCTTCCAAGCATTAGGTGCAAAAATCATCCAAAAAAATGGTTATATTGAAGCAATTGCGGATGAACTAATCGGTAACACTATTTACTTAGACTTCCCAAGTGTCGGCGCTACGCAAAACATTATGATGGCTGCTGTTCGTGCGAAAGGAACAACCATCATTGAAAACGTTGCTCGTGAACCTGAAATCGTTGACTTAGCAAACATTTTAAACAAAATGGGTGCCAATGTTATCGGTGCTGGAACAGAAACGATGCGTATCGAAGGCGTCGATAAATTACATGCCGTAGAGCATTCAATCGTTCAAGATCGAATTGAAGCAGGTACGTTCATGGTAGCTGCAGCAATGACTGAGGGCAATGTTTTAATTGAAGAAGCAATTTCTGAACATAATCGTCCGCTAATTTCTAAATTAACTGAAATGGGTGCAATCATTGAAGAAGAAGAAAACGGCATCCGTGTAATTGGACCAAAACATCTAAAACCAACAGATGTTAAGACAATGCCGCATCCTGGTTTCCCAACAGACATGCAAGCGCAAATGACAGCGATCCAAATGTTTGCTGAAGGAACAAGCATCGTGACAGAAACAGTCTTTGAAAATCGTTACCAACACTTAGAGGAAATGCGTCGAATGAACGCTGACTTAAAAATTGACGGCAACATTGCCGTTATTAATGGTGGCAACGAGTTACAAGGAGCAGCAGTGGAAGCCACTGATTTACGGGCAGCTGCCGCATTGATTTTAGTAGGGTTACGTGCAAATGGCATTACACGTGTCTCTAATTTGAAATATTTAGATCGTGGCTATTATGAGTTCCATAAAAAACTTCAAAAATTAGGCGCGAACGTTGAACGTGTCAATGATGAAAAAATTGAAGAAAAACAAGCAACGACAGTAATCTAAAGGAGTCAAACGTATGAGTTCATTTCGTTATATTTTAGTAACATTATTGAAAATTCTAGTGGTCATTTCGTTAGTCATTATCTTATTTGTTGTGGGAACAATGATTGGTTATGGTTTGATTGGAAATGGGAATCCAATGGATGTCTTTGATGAAAAAATTTGGACTCATATTATGAACTTCTTTAAATAAAAACTTATTTTAAGGCGGTGAACAAAAGTCAATTGACGATTGTTCACCGCCTTTTCTTTTTCCTGAATATCTATTTTATTCTATGCTATAATAATAGAAGTAAGATAATGAAGGAGTGGGATGGAAGATGCAAGCAACCGTAACAGAAATAGGCAAACATGCAATCGATGATTCAGAAAAAATGATTATTCTTTTTGGAGAAACTGCTACCGATACCTTGAAGCAACATGCAGTTATTCAATCATTCCCAGAAAAAGACCAAGTTACCTTGGCAGAAGGAGATCATCTGAAAATTGGCGATACAAACTATACAATCACAAAAGTGGGTTCTTTTGCCAATAGTAACTTGCAAAGTATCGCTCACAGCACTTTAATCTTTGCTGATGCACCAACCGATGAGGATGATGTTATCCGAAATGGTGTTTATTTAACGCCCCATCAGTTACCAAAGATAACTATTGGAACAACAATTGATTACTTAGTAAATGGAGCGTGAATCAATGGATAAAAAACAAACGACTGATAAACGCCTGTCTTGGTTTTGGCGTTGGTTTTTAAATAATCAAGTAGTAACAGCCTTACTGATTGTCTTATTGGTGCTGTTAATTATTCTAACTTTTACGAAAGTTTCTTATTTATTTAAGCCCGTCTGGCAGTTTTTCGGCGTTGTCGGCTTACCAGTAATTATGGCGGGGATTTTATATTATTTATTAAATCCAATTGTCGATTATTTAGAGAAAAAACAAATCTCACGTGTCTGGAGTATTATCGGCCTATTTATTTTAATTGTGGCACTACTCATTTGGGGTGGTATTGTAATCGTTCCTAAAATTCGTGAGCAATCTGTCAGCTTTGTGAATCATTTTCCTCAATATATTGATACAATTGATCAAAAATCGCAGGAAATATTAAGTGATCCACTTTTCGCGCAATTTAGAGAACAACTTGAAGCGGCAGGCGATAAAGTTGTCAGTTCGTTAGGTACCATCATTAAAAACGTCTCAACGTTCACAGTACAAGGAATTGGTAATTTCTTTGGGGCGGTGGCTACGATCTTTGTCGCCATCATTACGATGCCCTTTATTCTATTTTATTTACTGAAAGATGGCAAAAACTTAGCGCCATATTTAATGAAGTTTTTACCAGTGAAGATGCGTAAACCAACCTTAAAAGTTCTTGCAGAAGTCAATGATCAAGTCTCTTCTTATATTAGAGGACAGTTAACTGTCGCTTTCGCAGTGGCAATTATGTTTATGATTGGTTTTTCTGTCATTGGCTTAGATTATGCAGTCACTTTAGGTATTGCAGCAGGCTTTTTAAATTTAATCCCTTATTTAGGGTCATTTTTAGCCATGATTCCAGCAGTCTTTTTAGGAATTGTCAGTGGGCCAGCCTTGTTAATTAAAGTCTTGATTGTTTTTGCCATTGAGCAAACGGTCGAAGGTCGGTTTATTTCACCACTTGTTCTAGGCAGTCAGTTATCCATTCATCCAGTCACCATTTTGGTTGTTTTATTAACGTCTGGTAAACTATTTGGGATTGTCGGGGTGATTTTAGGAATTCCTGTTTATGCCGCAGCTAAGGTGATAATTACACACATTTTTGAGTGGTACCAAATCGTTTCCGGTTTGTATGATGAAGATAAGCCAGATCAACAAGAATCTACGTAACAAAAGAGACAAGCAGTGAACGAACTGCTTGTCTCTTTTTGATGTAAATCACTCGGAAAATTTAGAATGTTTTACCGTATTCAGTTGCTTTGGTCATGGCAGTATTTAAAAGTTCTTCCGCGCGATCAGGGAAATGATCGATTCCTTCGATGAATAATCCGTCAACTTGCTCAACGCCAATAAAGTTTAGAATCGCTTTAATGTATTGAGAAGCAAAATCTTTTCCTTCGTAGAAGCCGCCGTTTGATTGGATGTGTAAGGCTTTTTTACCACTTGTTAGAGGTTTTGGTCCTTCTGCAGTATATTGGAATGTTTTTCCAGCAACGTTGATTGTATCTACCCAAGCTTTTAAGCGTGTCGGTACGTTTAAGTTCCACATTGGATTAGCAATTACTACTTTGTCTGCAGATAAAAATTGATCAGTTAATTCATTAAAACGAGCCACTTTTTGTTGTTGGTTTTCGCTTAATGTTTCAAATGCTGCGCCAGCGCGAAGTGCACCCCAAGCAGATAATAATTCTTCATCGATTTCCGGCATGTTTGTTTCTGGGGCATAAACATCTAAAATTTCGATTTCGTCTGATGGATTTGTTTCACGGTATGAAGCTAAAAATGTTTCTAACGCACGAACTGAGCGTGATTCTTCTTTTGTTAATGGATGTGCTTTAACAACTAATAATTTTGACATTGTGTAATCTCCTTAAAATAAATAGTTTAAAAATTCAACATCTCTATTTTACTAATAAAAAGTAAGAGAAAGCAAGTCTTTTTTTTAGATTTAGTAAACTTTTTTTTAAAATGGATCAAAAGAGTAAAAAATAAATAAAAATATTTTTTTGGAAAGGCTTGCATATTAAAAAAAAGCATGCTATTATTACTTTGTAAATAAGGATTGTTACTGCTTTGCAGGCAAAACCAGAGTCTTCCATTAACACAATCAGTGGAGGGATTCTGGGCTTTTTTTATAAAAAAGTGAGGTTGCATTCATCATGAGGATTGAAAAAGTTTTAAATAATAATGTCGTGCTTTCAAGAAATGAGCAAGGCGAAGAAATTGTTTATATGGGACGCGGCTTAGCCTTTCAAAAGAAGATTGGAGACACGATCAATCCAGATTATGTTGAAAAGGAATTCGTGTTAAAGGACTCCGCTATGGCAGGGCAATTCCAGCAGCTGTTTGAAGACGTCCCCACCAAAGAAGTAGAAGTCGTCAAACAAATCGTTGATTTAGCAGAAACAACGCTAGCGATTGAGCTTTCATCAAATATTTATTTAACTTTAACGGATCATATTCACTATGCGTTACTTCGAGCCAAAGAAGGAATTGATATTCCGAATCCTCTTGTATTCGAAACACGCAAATTTTATCCTAAAGAATTTGAAATCGCAAAGCAAGCATTAGCGATTATTGCTGAAAAGCTAGGGGTTCAATTTTCAGAAAATGAAGCGGGCTTCATTGCTTTTCATATTGTGAATGCTGAACAAGGAAATGGCAATATGGAAGTTACCATGGAAGCAACCAAGATGGTTCGTGATATTTTAACGATTATTAGTCGCTACTTTGGACAGGTGTTTGATGAAGATTCATTGAACTATCAACGAATTGTTACACATCTTCAATATTTTGCGCAACGTTATTTAAAACAAGAAGCGCATGATGAGGAGGACGAATTTCTTTTTGCATTGGTCCAAGGAAAGTATCCTAAGGCGTTTCAAGCGGTCCAACGTATTAATGAGTATTTATTAAAAAGCTATGATCGACCAATTGATCAAGCGGAAATGATTTATTTAACCATTCATATCCAAAGAGTGGTCAATGATAAAAAAGCATAACAACCAATAATCGCGGATTGTTACTGATAATGCAGGCAAAACCTAGATTGAAAAAACCGATAACGATTTTCGCAGACTGCGCAGCTGTGAAGAGAAGGATCTGGCTCTTTTTCAATGTAGGTTTTTTTGATATTAAAAATTAATGGAAATGAGGATCTAGAGATGAGTAAAAATCAAGAAATTGCAGCACGTGTGTTAAAAGCTGTTGGGGGCGAAGGCAACGTTAATAGTGTTGTTCACTGTGCTACACGCTTACGTTTTAAATTAAAAGATGAAAATAAAGCAGATACAGCTGCATTGAATGCTGACCCAGATGTTATTCAGGTAGTTCAAAGTGCAGGACAATATCAAGTGGTTATTGGCAGTCACGTTAGTGATGTCTATAAGGATTTGATGGCCAACAGTGGACTAGGTAATGATTCTGATAATATAGAAAAAGAAAGTGGCGGAAATATCTTTAACCGTTTAATTGATATTATTTCTTCTATTTTTACACCGTTTTTAGGTGCAATGGCCGGCGCTGGGGTTCTAAAAGGCTTCTTAACATTGGCTGTAACTATGGGCTGGTTAGCTGACACTTCAGGCGTATATCTTGTTCTCTTTTCGATTGCAGATGGTTTATTTACTTTCTTACCAATTATGTTAGCGTTTACGGCTGCTAAAAAATTCAATACTAATCCCTTTTTAGCGGTTGCTTTGGCGATGGCCTTAGTTCATCCCAGCATTACTGCTTTAGCAGGCAAAACAATTAGCTTTGCTGGTCTTCCAGTGATTATTGGGCCAAGTGGCTATACTTCTTCGGTTTTACCAATTATTTTGGCTGTTTTTGCACAAAGTTATGTGGAACGTTTCTTCAAAAAAGTAATTCCGAGTTTTCTACAAATTATCTGCGTTCCGTTAGCTGTTTTCCTTATTATGGCACCTGTTACCTTCTTAGCTATTGGTCCTATCGGGACGGTCATCGGCGATTGGTTGGGACAAGGATACAACGCAATTTACGCTTTTAGTCCAATTATCGCAGGGTTATTAATGGGTTCGTTGTGGCAAGTCTTGGTAATGTTTGGTATGCATTGGGGCTTTGTACCAATTATGATGTTAAACTTAACACAAGGTGGCGATACGATGGTACCAATGTTATTACCAGCCGTTATTGCACAAGGCGGGGCTGCTTTAGCTGTCTTTTTCCTAACAAAAAATGTGAAACTAAAAGGTTTGGCTTTGTCTTCAAGTATTACGACTATTTTTGGAATTACTGAACCAACTGTATATGGCGTGACTTTACCATTGAAAAAACCATTTATTGCAGCTTGTATTGGTGGCGGTATCGGTGGTGCATTTGTAGCTATGAATCACGTGAAAAACTTTACGTTTGGCTTGGTTAGTATGTTGAGCTTACCTGGGTTTATTCCTGCAGAGACAAAAGATACTGCACCGATGATTACTGGTGCAATTGGTGCCGGAATTGCTTTTATCATTGCGTTTGTCTTAACGTTTGTCTTACGTTTTGAAGATCAACCTAATCCAGAAACAGCAACTGAAAAAACAGAAACTGATAAGATGGTGGCACCTGTAAAAACGAATCAAGAAGACAAAATTATTTTAGCAAGTCCACTTCAAGGTGAAATTTTACCGCTAGAAAAAGTACAAGACCCTGTTTTTGCTTCAGGTGCTTTAGGAAAAGGTGTTGCAATTGAGCCGACTGAAGGCAAACTGTATGCACCCGCAGATGGTGAAATCACCACATTATTTCCCACAGGACATGCTGTTGGCTTGACGACAACAGAGGGCGTTGAATTATTAATGCATATTGGCATGGATACGGTCGAATTAGATGGTAAAGGCTTTGAATTATCAGTGAAACAAGGTGATTCTGTTAAAAAAGGAGATTTGCTGGTTACTTTTGATATTGCTGCCATTAAAGAAGCTAGTTATCCAGTAGTTACACCGATTGTGGTAACGAATACGAATGATTATTTAGATGTTTTGGATATGAACCAAACAGACGTGTTACATGGTGAAGACTTTTTAGCCATTATTAAATAAAAGACAATTGGAGGAGGAACAAGTATGACAACAACGACAAAATTTCCAAAAGGATTTTTATGGGGCGGTGCGACCGCAGCCAATCAATTAGAAGGGGCTTACTTAGCCGATGGTAAAGGGTTATCTGTGGCAGATGCGATGCCTGGAGGAAAACAACGTTTCGCTATTTTAGGAGATGAAGCGTTTGATTGGACGATTGACGAAACGAAATATCGCTACCCTAATCATACAGGAATTGATCACTATGATCGCTTTAAAGAGGACATTGCGTTGTTTGCTAAAATGGGCTTCAAATGTTATCGCTTTTCAATTGCGTGGTCGCGTATTTTTCCACAAGGAGATGAAACACAACCGAATGAAGCCGGCTTGAAATTTTATGATGCGGTTATCGATGAATGTTTAAGCTATAACATTGAACCAGTAATTACGATTTCTCATTATGAAATGCCACTGCATTTAGCGAAAGAATACGGCGGGTGGAAAAATCGTCAATTAGTTGACTTTTATGAACGTTTTGCGGAAACTGTTTTAACACGTTACCACCAAAAAGTTAACTATTGGATGACATTCAATGAAATTAATTCAGCTTTCCATTTCCCAGCACTTAGTCAAGGATTGGTGAAAAGCAATGGAGCCAATGATTATCAAAACATTTTCCAAGCCTGGCATAATCAATTTGTTGCAAGTAGTAAAGCTGTAAAAATTGGCCATGAATTAAATCCAGAATTAAAAATTGGATGTATGATTATTTATGCAACAACGTATGGCATTGATTCGAATCCAGTCAATCAAGTTGCTACAATGATTGAAAACCAAGAGTTTAATTATTATTGTACAGATGTTCAAGTTCGTGGTGAATATCCAGCATACGCAGAACGCATGTATCAAAAATATGCTGTGAAAGACTTAGTCATTGAAGAAGGCGATTTAGAATTATTAAAAGAATACCCAGTGGATTACATTGGCTTTAGTTATTATATGTCGACTGCTGTCGATGTTACTGGTACTACCAACGATACAGCAGATGGGAATCTTTTAGGCGGCGTTAAAAATCCCTTCTTAGAAGCAAGTGAATGGGGTTGGCAAATTGATCCCGAAGGCTTACGAATTGCCCTGAATGAATTATATAATCGTTATCAAAAACCTTTATTTATTGTGGAAAACGGCTTAGGTGCAATTGATAAAGTAGACGAAAATTTCTATGTGGCAGACGACTATCGGATTGATTATTTACGTCGTCATATTGAAGCAATGGCAGAAGCAGTTGCAGATGGCGTCGATTTAATGGGCTATACGCCGTGGGGCTGTATTGATTTAGTCAGTGCTTCCACAGGTGAAATGAGTAAACGGTATGGGTTTATTTACGTTGATTTAGACGATGAAGGAAATGGTACTAAAAACCGTTATGAAAAAAAATCGTTTAATTGGTACAAACAAGTTATTGAAACTAATGGACAAAACTTAGACTAGTTATTGTAATTAAACAAAACAAGATAATCGTAATAGGTTGTTGCTTCTGTTCCCGCCGTTTATTAATTTTTAAGCTTGGGCCAAAAATCCAAAGTGATTTTTGGCCCAAGCTCTTTTTTGTCAATTTTTCAAAATAATGCACAATACGTTATAATAGAAACAACTGAGAGGAGCGTTTCTAATGATTAAGCAATTACAACATCCATTTTTTGTTATTATGGGTCCGAGTGGTTCTGGCAAGACCGCAATTACAAGTAAGGTTTTTCCGAAAAACTATAAAGTTATCTCGCATACTACGAGGAAAAAACGATTGGATGAAGTGGATGGTGTGGATTACTATTTTGAAACAAAAGCAAGTTTTCAAACCTTGATTGAAACCAATCAGTTAGTGGAGTATGATTTTTACCATGGAAACTATTACGGTGTCGGTGTAGATGCCATCGTTGAAACAACGAAAGAGCATCCAGCCTATAATGCGTTAACTTTTCCAGGCTTTCAAGCGGTCTTTGAGCGTTTCGGCGAGTCCGTCATTCCAGTTTTTTTTGACGTTTCAAAAGAAAATATTTATCAACGTTTAAAGCAACGAGAATCTGATCCTAAAATTATTGAAGAACGTTTAAACCTTTATGATCAAGAAATTCTTATCAAAAACCAATTAGAACAATATCCTAATTATCAACGAATAGATGCCAATGGACCTATAAAAGAGGTCGCTGGCTTGTTACAAGAATGCATCAAACACTATTATTAATCAAGCAACTGGTGAGACAGAATCTAACATTAATTTTGTCTTGCTGGGTGCTTGATTTTTTTTGTAAAAAACTTGCATTCTGAATAGAGAGTGCTATAATGACATGGTGTCATATGACAATGTGTCATAAAAGGGAGGAACACAAATATGCCTACGAATACGTTTTTTCATTTGCCAGAAGAAAAGCAACAACGCTTATTAGATGCTGCGCAAATTGAATTTTCACGACATTCTTTACAAGAAGCGTCAATTGCAAATATTGTTAAATTAGCGGAAATTCCTCGCGGTAGCTTTTATCAATATTTTGAGAACAAAGAAGATTTGTATTTTTATTACTTTGCGACATTAAGAAAAAATAGTGAACGAGATTTAGAGAAACAAATTATTGCGGAAAATGGTGATTTAATCGAAGCCATGGATGTCTATTTCTCCAAGATGATTGTCGAAGTGCTAACTGGAGAGAATGCTTCTTTCTATCGGAATTTATTTGTCAACATGGACTATCGTGCTTCACGTCGGGTGACAGATAATTTAGCGACTGGGGAAGAGGAAAAAAATAGGAAACAGCACTGTCATAAGCATAGAGGAAGAAAAGGCCATGCTGCCTATGCAGAACATCTTTATCAAATAATCGATCGTTCGAAATTAACCATTGAAACGCCAAAAGAATTCACATGGTTCATGCAGACGGCGATGCATGCCGTTTTCTCAACAATTGTTGACGGGTATCGTCAACAAAGAGAAAATACCGCCTATGATTCAACTGAAGCAGTCAAACAATTAAAAATGAAATTAAATTGGTTGAAAAATGGCGCTTATAAGTAGCAAAAAGGAGGAGAAGTTAGTTGATTAAACTAGTCAAACGGATGTCGTTATGGTCGGTCTTTGCAGCGGTTGTATTTATGATCGTACAAATTATCGCAGATTTATATCTGCCCACATTAACATCTAATATCATTAATGACGGTGTCGCTAAAGGAGATATTAACTATATTTGGAGTACAGGAGTTGTCATGTTAGGCTTTTCTTTGATTAGCATTGTCGCTTCTATTGGAAATACCTTTTTTGCCACCAAAGAATCACAAAGTTTAGGTAAAAAATTACGGACTGATATTTATCGAAAAGTTGAAAATTTTTCTAATAATGAATTTGACAAATTTGGGACAGCTTCGCTAATTACACGAACAACCAATGATGTCAATCAGATTCAAATGGTTATGCAAATGTTTTTACGTTTAATGATTAACGCACCTTTAACGTTAATTGGTGCAAGTTTTATGGCATATAACAAGGACCCACAATTAACGAAAATTTTTCTATATGTTTTACCAATTATGGCTGTTTTAGTGGGAGGTATCATGTTTTTAGCGGTTCCGTTATTTAAAAGCATGCAAAAGAAAACCGACCGTTTAAATTTAGTTTTTCGTGAAGGACTGACAGGGGTTCGTGTGATTCGGGCCTTTGGCAAAGCAAACTATGAAGAACAACGTTTTGATGAAGCCAATAAGGATTATACACAAACGGCGATTAAAGTGAATACGATTGTCGCTTTGATGATTCCTTTAATGACACTCATTATGAGTGGTACCAATATTGCAATCACCTGGTTTGGCGGTCATTATATTGCGGAAATGCAACTAGAAGTAGGGAACTTAATTGCCTTTATGACTTATGCTATGCAAATTCTGATGAGTTTCATGATGCTATCCATGATTTTTGTCATGGTACCGCGGGCGCAAGCTTCTGCTGATCGGATTAATGAGGTGCTAAATACTGATTCAGAAATCAAAGATGTACCCAATCCAGAACTACTCTCTCTAAAAGGCGACAAAGCAACATTGGCGTTTGAACATGTTAATTATCGTTACCAGCATGCTGAAAACTTAGCACTGGAAGATATAGATTTTTCAGCAAAATCTGGGGAGACGGTCGCAATTATTGGTGGGACAGGTTCTGGGAAAACAACGCTGGTTAATCTTTTACCACGTTTTTATGATGTTGAATCTGGCAAGATTTTACTAAATGGTAAAAACATTAAAGAAACGTCACAGCATAATTTACGAGAAATGATTGGCTTTGTACCGCAAAAGGCTGTTTTATTTACAGGAACGATTCGTGAAAATATGCAATACGGCGCCCCAAATGCGACCGATGAAGAAATTTGGCAAGCTTTAGAAATTGCGCAGGCAAAGGCGTTTGTTTCAGAATTGGCAGAAGGTTTGGATAGTCATGTCGAACAAGGCGGCGGTAATTTTTCTGGCGGACAACGCCAGCGGTTGGCTATTGCTCGTGCTTTAGTAAAACCAGCAGATGTCTATGTTTTTGATGATTCCTTTTCTGCATTGGACTTCAAAACAGATGCTAATTTAAGAAAAGCCTTAAAAGAGCAGATGACGGATGCAATTGTTGTTTTAGTGGCCCAACGTGTAAGTACGGTTATGGAAGCATCGACAATTTTAGTATTAGACGAAGGGAAATTAGTTGGTAAAGGAACGCATGAAGAGTTATTAGCGAACAACCAAACGTATCAAGAAATCGTACATTCTCAATTGAGAGAGGAGGACCTTGCATGAGTAGTCGACCAAAAGGCGGACCAATGGGCGGTGGACCAGGACGCAACATTGGCGCAAAAGGGCCAAAACCAAAAAATTTCTGGAAAACAGTGAAACGTTTATTTCGATACATGTCTAAACGAATGCTGTCAATTATTGCTGTCTTAGTATTAGCAATCGCAGCCGTCGTTTTCCAAATTCAAACACCAAAAGTATTAGGACAGGCAACAACTGAAATTTTTAAAGGCGTCATGAAAGGCGCTGCTGAAATGAAACAAGGCTTAAAAATAACATCTTTTCCAATTGATTTTGACAAAATCGGTCAAATTTTATTAATTGTTATTGCCATGTATCTTATTTCTGCTGTCTTTAATTTCTTGCAGCAAGTAATTATGACACGTGTTTCACAGCGAACAGTTTATGAATTACGTCAAGAATTAGAAGCGAAAATGAACAAAGTTCCAATTTCCTATTATGATACTCATAGTAATGGGGACATCATGTCACGGGCAATTAACGACATGGATAATATTGCGAGTACTTTACAACAAAACTTAACCCAATTAATTACCAGTATCGTGACATTTGTGGGTGTACTTTGGATGATGCTGACCATTAGCTGGCAGTTAACACTAATTGCCTTAGCAACAGTGCCATTAAGTTTAATTGTTGTGATGGTTGTGGCGCCTCGCTCGCAAAAACATTTTGCGGCTCAACAAAAAAGCTTAGGATTATTGAATAACCAAGTCGAAGAAACCTACGGTGGTCACGTAGTAGTAAAAAGTTTCAACCACGAAGAAAGTGATCAAGAAGTATTTGAAAAAGAAAATGAAAAATTATACCATGCTGGTCGCAAAGCACAATTTATTTCAGCGATCATTATGCCTTTAATGAACTTTATCAAAAATCTAGGCTACGTGTTTGTTGCAGTCCTTGGTGGCGTAAAAGTAGCGAATGGTATGATGGATTTAGGGGATGTCCAAGCATTTCTTCAATATACCAATCAATTTTCACAACCGATTACTCAAATCGCTAATTTAATGAATACAATCCAAGCTACGGTGGCTTCGGCAGAACGTGTCTTTGAAGTATTAGATGAAGAAGAAATGGTGGATGAACCTTCTGGCGTACCAGTGGAAACAGATAGTCCTTATCGTGTTTCTTTTGAACATGTTGCTTTTGGCTATTCACCAGAGAAATTATTAATGAAAGATTTCAATTTAAATGTTAAACCTGGGGAAATGGTCGCAATCGTGGGCCCAACAGGTGCTGGGAAAACAACCCTAATTAACTTATTGGAACGCTTCTATGATATTAGTAGCGGCAGCATCAAATATGATGGCGTAGATACGCGCGATTTGTCTCGCGAAGAGTTGCGAGCACACTTTTCAATGGTTCTTCAAGATACTTGGTTGTTCACTGGAAGTATCTATGACAATATTCATTATGGTAATGAGCAAGCGAGCGAAGAAGAAGTGATCCGTGCGGCGAAAGCAGCCCATGTGGATGATTTTGTCAGAAAATTACCAGAAGGCTATCAAACGATTCTAAATGAAGAAGCCAGCAATATTTCTCAAGGTCAACGACAATTAATTACAATTGCTCGAGCATTCTTAGCAAATCCAGACGTTTTAATTTTGGATGAAGCCACCTCAAGTGTGGACACTCGAACAGAAATACTGATTCAAGCAGCAATGAATCGTTTACTGGAAAATCGGACCAGCTTTGTAGTCGCTCATCGCTTGTCGACTATCCGTGATGCCGATACGATTATCGTTATGGCAGAAGGTTCAATTGTGGAAACAGGAACCCACGATGAATTAATGGCGAAAAACGGTTTTTATGCTGATTTATATAACAGTCAGTTTTCTGAAGAAGTAGCCTAAAAGGCGAAGCAAAAAAATAGTAATTCATGATGAGGCTTCAGGAACCATAGTCGTAAAGACTGGTTCCTAAAGCCTTATTTTTTTGACAAAAAGTTAGCGAAATTGAAAAATTTCTATTTTCTTTTGAGAAAAACAGGATATTACTTGATGAAATAGCAAGAGATGTATAAAATGGGAGAGAAGAAAATGGAGGTAACAGAAAAAATGACTGAATTTCAATTAGAAAAAGCTGCTACATTAAAAACAATTGCCATTCGTGCGAAAAAAGTTGGCGAAATGGTCGACTTTTATAAAAAAGTAATGGGTTTTGTTTTAAAGTCAGAAGAAAATAACCTGTCTATCTGGGGTACACGTGAAGCAGGAACGCAATTATTAATTTTAGAAGAAACTAGAAAAGCCGAAGATTTTCATAATGAAGAAAAGCAAATGGCTTATTTTTCAATTAAAGTTCCTACGGAAAAAGAATTTTTACAAATTGCTCAACGAGTGCTTGAACAAGACTACCCAATTGATGAAAGTTTCCAAATTGGCACACGTCAAAGCATGTTCATTACTGATCTTGAAGGCAATCAATTTGAGATTTTTCACGATGAAGCAACAGCAAATTCGACTTCTGAAAAGCAACCGATTGTGCTTAAAGATCTTATCAGTGAGGACTTAGAGCCACATCAAGGGTTAGCCGCTGGCTCATATTTAGCGCATGTGCAATTAAAAACAAACAATCAAAAAGAAATAAAAGCATATTATGAGGAAGTTCTGGGTTTAAAACGCAATGAAAAAGATCAATTTGTTTTAGAAGATGGCAAAGCAACTATTGGATTCCAAAAACCTGAAACAAGTGAAGTGGATCAATTACCTGATCCACACTTAGGTTTAGATTTCTTTACCATTAAGCTCTCTGATCAAGACCATATTTTAGCAATGGAGCAACAATTAACGGCAAAAAATCAAGAGTTCTTTATTGACCAGAAAAAAGCGATTGTCACTGTGTTTGATCCAATTGGCTTGGAATGGTGGTTTGTCTTAAAATAAACGCTTAGACAGACAAAATAAGCTTGTTTTAGCAAGTCTGGAATAAAGTCTGAATAAAAGTTTAACGCTACTTTTGTTCGGAACTTATTCTAGACTTTTCCTTTAATATTAAAAATAGTAGGTGAAAAAATGTACGAAAAAACAAAGTGGAAAATTCAAAATATGATGAAAAAAGGTGTTTTTTCGGGGGCTAGTTTTTGTTTCATTGAAGGTGAAAAAGAGGAGAGCAATTGTTGGGGACTCGCACAAGTAAAACCCACCAAAGAACAATTAACCTCGGCCATGCTGTTTGATGTGGCTTCTTTAACCAAAGTAGTCGGCACCACCACCGTTATTTTGCAATTAGTGGAAGAAGGAAAAATTATTCTAGATCAATCATTACAAACTTATTATCCCTCTTTTCAAGATTCTAATATTACAATCCGGCATTTGTTGACACATACGGCAGATTTACAAGGCTATATTCCTAATCGTGATCAGCTGAATGCCCAAGAATTAAAAGACGCCTACAATCATTCATTTCACGCAGGCAAAGCGATAGGTAAAAAAGTTGTTTATACAGATGCAGGAACTATTTTATTAGGATTTATGTTAGAAGAAATGTTCCAGCAATCAATGATAGAAATTTTATCTGAGCGAGTATTGCTTCCTTTAGGGATGAACGAAAGTACGTTTCTACCAAAGAATCCTTTAAACTGTGTGCCAACAGAATTACATGAACAAAGAGGGTTGATTCGAGGTACAACCCATGATCCTAAGGCATTTGTTTTACGAGAACATGCAGGGAATGCTGGCTTGTTTAGCAATGTCTATGATTTAACAAAATTTGTTCGAATGTATTTAAATCGAGGCAGTTATCACAATCTCCAATTCTTAAAAAAAGAGACGATTGATTTGTTACTAGTTAACCAAGTGCCAGCTGCAGATAAACCACGTTCTCTAGGCTGGGATTTTAAATATGATGTAGCTACGCAACGGCCATTATTATTCCATACAGGCTATACAGGCACTTTTTTGCTAATTGATGTGCAACAACAATCAGCGTTTATCTTTTTATCTAATCGAGTCCATCCAGAGGACCACCGGAACACTTATATCGAAGAAAGAGATCAGTTGTTGGCAACCTATTTAAAAGAGAAATCATCAGTTTCAGATGAAATGACTAGTTTTTAGTGATATAATGAGAGCGAATTCAATTTGGGAGGTCACAGTCAATGCAAGAACCATTATTTTTACAACCTGTTTTTCAAGAAAAAATTTGGGGCGGCAATCGTCTACACACACTATTTGGTTTCGATTTACCGAGCGATAAAATTGGTGAAGATTGGGCAATCAGTGCACATCCACATGGCGTTAGTACTGTTTTAAATGGCGAATTTAAAGGAAAAAAATTAGATGAATTGTGGGCAGACCATCAAGAGTTATTCGGCCATGCAGGTGGCGCTGTCTTTCCATTATTAACGAAAATTTTAGATGCTGAAGATGATTTATCCGTGCAAGTTCATCCCGATGATGCATATGGCCAAAAACATGAAGGCGAGCTAGGCAAAACTGAATGTTGGTACATTATTGATGCAGAACCTGGCGCTGAAATCATTTATGGACATCACGCGAAAACAAAAGAAGAACTAGCTGAAATGATTGAAGAAGGTCGTTGGGACGATCTTTTAAGAAAAGTACCAGTGAAAAAAGGCGATTTTTATTATGTACCAAGCGGCACTATTCATGCCATCGGCTCGGGTATTTTAATTTTAGAAACGCAACAAAGCAGTGATACTACGTATCGGGTTTATGATTATGATCGAACAGATGATCAAGGAAAGACCCGGGAATTGCATATTCAACAATCCATTGATGTGACAACCGTTCCGGCAAAGGATCCTGACTTCTCTATTCAACAAGAAAATCAAGGACAATCAAGCATTGTTACTTATGTAAAAACAGATTTCTTTAATGTTTATGAGTGGCGTGTCAGTGGGATTCTAAAAGTCAAAAAACAAGCACCTTATACATTAGCAACAGTTATTGAAGGTGTGGGTCGATTGATTACAGAAGATGCTGCAAAAGCAGATGTGGCTACTTTTGATTTGAAAAAAGGCGATAGCTTTATCTTTCCGACAGATATTCCGAGCTGGCGTTTTGAAGGTGATCTAACGATTATAGCTTCAGAACCTGGCAGTCGCTAAAAAAAGAGGAGATCATCAACAGATGATTTCCTCTTTTTTAGCATTAAAACAGTTTATTTTGTTATAAAGGAACGTTTAGGTAAGGCAGCGATAACAGCTGTGACGATGATGACTGATAGCAGACGATCCCCGTAATCTGTTATCAATTGAACCAACAGGACGCTTGCTAACTGATTGAAGCCTAAACCATATAAAAATTGGACAATTATGCTGGAGCCAGCAGAAGTAATTCCACCAAATAAACAAACTGTGATTAAGGAAGAAATCACTGTTCCTGGTATTGTTAACCACAACGTTTTAAATGGTAATTTGGTTACTTTTAACTGCTGATGAAGGAGCAAACCTGCTAAAATTCCTGTGCAGAGTTGGACAGGTGAATAATACAGAGAAAAGATATCCGTTGTCAATCCAGTTAATAGACTTGTTAAAATACCTGTCAGTGCACCAAAGAGTGGGCCTAATAACGCACCTGTAAAAATAGTTCCCACGCTATCAAGATAAATTGGTAAACGAAGGAGTAACGCAATGGTACTGCCGAGGTAATTTAAAGCAACACTAAAAGCGATAATTGTAATGATTCGTGGTGTTATTTTTTTCATGGTTATCCCATCCTTAAATTTTTGAAATCTCTTTCGATCTCATCTATTTGTACATTTAAAAGAATGGATAGAAACTTCACGAAAAACTGTTGACTATCAACCGTAGTCAAGACATGACAATTAGCTGGTTGCTGCTGGAAATGATATTGATCGATCATTGATTGCCCCATAGCAATGCCGTCAGGAACAATTTGTCCGTAACTGGAAAAGCCTTGGCAGAGCGTAGGATCAATAAAATAAGCAACCGCTAAGGGATCGTTGATAACACACCCTAAAATACGTTCATATTTCCAATGAAAATCAAAATAAAATTGAGTAATCTCAGCGAGGTAATTCCCCATTTTGGGGTTGAGTCGTTGACAATAATTGAGAATTGTTGGTGTAAAAACAATTTCTCGTGTGACATCTAAGCCGACCATCTCGATTTTTGCACCTAATTCCTCAAAAACCCAAGCTGCTGCATCAGGATCACACCAATAATTAAATTCTGCAACAGGAGAGCAATTGCCGTGGCTTTTAAAGGTACCACCCATTGAGACAAAACGTTGAAGATTTCGCCCCAGAAGAGGTTCTTTTTTTAAAGCCAAAGCAATATTTGTTAAAGGACCAAGGGCAATGATTGAGCAATCGGTAGCTTGTTGAAAGGTTTGTGCTAAATAGTCAGCAGCGGAAAGCGCTTGTGCTTGGATTTTGCTAGTTCTGGGGAAATATGTTTCACCTAAACCATCCATGCCATGTGTATCTTGTGCACTAACAAATGGCCGTTTTAAAGGGCTAGCAGCCCCTTGGTAGACAGGAATATCTAAGCGATTAACTTTTTCCAAACATTTAAAAACATTTTCCACGCCAATCTCCACAGGGACATTTCCACAAACAACGGTAATCGCTTGGACATCTAGCTCTGGTGAAGCAAGTGCATACAAGAGAGCAAGCGTGTCATCGATTCCAGGATCACAATCAATAATTACTTTTTGCATTTTTTCCAATCCTCCTTTTTCGTTAACTGCAAATGATAACTCTTGTTAAAAAAGCTATGACTTGAGTTAGTATTGAGAGATACTTAGTTTTTTATTCTGGGAAGTTTCCGAACCAGTCCGAGAAATTCTCGATTTTAAATGCACCTCTTTATCTTACTATATTTTGTAAAGATGTAAATAGTTGTCGGAGAAATGAAAAAGAATCTAGCCCTATATGTAGGAACTAGATTCTTCTTTTATTTATAAAGCGTTTCAGGAATAGCGATCGGTTCACCATATTTTTTCTCTAAAGCGGTCCGAATTAACCGAATCCCTAGATTTTTGTTGCGTGCTAAGATTGGACCGTGGAAGTAGGAGCCAAACACATTTTTATAGACAACGCCTTCGCCATTATCTTGACCGTTATTGCCTTTGCCTTGTTTGACTGTTCCTAAAGGTCGTTCACCTTCGCCTAAAAAAGTCATGCCGTTATGATTCTCAAAACCATAATACGTTTCATCAAATTCTTCATTATAAATTTCAATATCACCAATGAAACGATTGTTGTCTTGGCTCAAAGTGTAATGATCTAACGCACCGATTCCTTTAATTTTTTCGCCTTGTGCGCCGACATAGTAATGTCCTAGAAGTTGATAACCACCACAGATAGCTAACAAGACGCCGTCATTTTCAATATAAGAAGTCAAAGCTTCTTTTTTATTCTGAATGTCTTCTGAGATGATCAGTTGCTCGAAGTCTTGACCGCCACCAACAAAGACTAAATCATATTTTTCGGGATCAAACGGTTCGTAGATACTGATAATTTCTGATCGGAAGGTAACGCCCATTTTTTCGGTTAAATATTTAAGCATCAATAAATTTCCGTTATCTCCGTAAGTATTTAATAAGTTGCCATATAAATGACAAACGACTAATTCTTTAGACACCATTCATTCCCCCTTGAATATACCCTTGGGCTGTTAATGATTTTCTTAATTGCAAAACAGCAGTATAGGTTGCCAAAATATAGACATGATCTGTCGGCAACCTTTTAATTTCTGAAATTACTTGCTCCAAATCAGGAATTTCTAGTAATTTTTCTTCAGGAATACCCGCAACTTTTAAACGCAAGGCCATATCTTCATGGCGATCACCGCCAGCAATTACTTTTGGAATGTCCATATCAGCAAAGGCTTCATGATTACCATCCCAAATCCAACTGACATCAATTCCATCTGCATAATTGGCATTTAATAATGAAACCAGCGAGAAAGAGTAAGGGGCTAAGCCCATCATATCAATGACCTGATTTAAACCAACGGGATTTTTTACTAAAACTAACGTACATTCTTTATCGCCAACTTTAATAGTTTCTTGACGCCCAAAAACTTTTTCATCATAAGCTAAGCCCGCTCGGATTTTATCTGGTGCCACCTGATAATATTCTGCTACCGCTGTGGCTGCTAGCGCATTATAAACATTATACATCCCACCAACAGCAATGCCATATTCTTCGCCATCAATCACAAAATCAGCAGATGTGTTATCCATCCGGACCATTTCCGTTAACTGCACATCCAATTCAGGGCGTTTGAAGCCACAATTTGGGCAATAGTAATCACCTAAATTAGCATACGTAATCATTTTATAATGAAGAATATGATTACATTTTGGACATAAAACCCCATCTGTATTGTAATGAGCCAATTGCTCTTTCGGTGGTAAATGATTAAATCCATAGTATTTGCGAGGATTTACAGTTTCTTTTGAATTAAAAATTGGCGAATCACCATTGCACAAAATAGTTGCTTCAGGAGCAGCAGCGGCGCCTTCCATAATTAAGCGATACGTCGTATAAATTTCACCATAGCGATCCATTTGGTCGCGGAAAATATTCGTAAAAACAAATAATTTTGGTTGAATATATTTAGTGACACGGCTTAAACTTGCTTCATCAATTTCTAACACCGCAAATTTCTTTTGTCCTTTTTTCGCCTTGGCATTTAAAAAAGTAGAGACAATTCCTTGCTCCATGTTAGCACCCGTTGGATTTGTTAATACCTCATCAAATTCTTGGCGTAAAATGTTAACAGTTAAAGCAGTTGTCAATGTTTTGCCGTTCGTTCCAGTGACTACGACAATTTCATAGTCTTTTGCCAATGTATCTAAAATTTTAGGATCGATTTTTAGGGCTAATTTCCCTGGGTAGCTACTGCCGCCTTTAAAAAATGTTTGTAAAACCCATTGCGAAGTTTTTCCTGCAGCAATTGCTAAATGACTTCGAATCCCCATTTGTTGTCCCCCAATTTCTATATCTTTAATTTTTCGTTATTTTAAATTAAACTCAATCTATCATACCATAACTAAAATAAAAAATTAATTCCTTTTACTTTTTCTTACTATTATTTAAAAAGTCTTTTAGAAAAAGTAGAATAGTGAAGGAAAAAAGAGAATAGACGACTTGTCTTAACAACAAATCGTCCATCGATTTCCATTTTTATTTCGCATCAATATAACTGTATAGCGTATATTTAGAAATATTGAAGAAGTTAGAAACTTTGTCTCCAGATTTAGTGACTAAGAAGGCGCCTTTATTGTTTAAAAATTGAATACACTTGATTTTATCGTCCTTCGTCATTAATGGGACCGGCTTGCCAACTAATTTGACTGATTCATGAATTAAATCGTCTAACAACTCATTAACATCCTGAGGAATGTAATCAGGGTCTTTATCTTCTTCAGGTTCTGCAGTGGAAATCAAAGATTTTAAGTTCGACTCTGCAGCAATCAATGTAGTGATGTCGTAGTTAATAGCAAAAATACCATCGAGTTGACCATTCTCATCTTTAAAATACATTGTACTAGATTTTAAAATACGACCATCATGGGTACGGGTCAGATAGTTAATATGATCATTCAACTCACTGGGATCTTTTTTTAAGGCTTCTAAAACTACTTGAGAAGGTCCATCGCCCAGATGACGAGAAGAGACATGACCATTTTCGATGGAAACAATAGAATTGTTAATATTGTCTTCATTGATTTGGTGGATAACGACTTCGCAGTTTTCTCCAAATTGACCAGCTAAACCTTTAGCAATTTGTGTTAAAAAAGTAAGTTTTTCGTCGGATAACATAAATAAGCTCCTTTCTAATGTGCCTGGCACAAACAGTTTTTATAAGATTGTGTCAAATTTAACATAATATTTTTAAATGGAATAGGCAGTGTTAAATCCTTTAATGTCGCGTACTACCTGTTCTGAAAAATAATGATAGCATGATAAAAATAATAATACAAGATAACGGCTGTTAAAATTCTAAAAAATATTTTTTAGGTAGCATTGTTTTTTTTAAGGCAAGGTGATATACTTTAATCAAGTTAATGAGTTCGTTAGTAAAAAAATGCAAGCGCTTCAAATGCTTTTCGTAGGGATATAGATTAGCCAAGCTAGTCAAGCTATATTCGTGAATGATTGAGCGATAGATTTGTAAGCGTTTGCCACTTGTGGGGAATAGGTTGAAAAATAGGAGGAGAATACATGTTATTAATTGGAAATGGGCGTTTAATCACTCGGGATGCGCAGAATCATTTTTTTGAAAATGGGTGTGTGGCGATTGATGGTCAAGTTGTGAAACAAGTCGGAACGACAGAAGATTTAAAACAAGCTTATCCAGAAGCGACATTTATTGATGCTAAAGGTGGAGTGATTATGCCAGGCTTTATTAACATGCACAATCATATTTATAGTACCTTTGCACGTGGGTTAAGTTTAACGAATTATCATCCTAAAAATTTCATGGATATTTTGGTAGATCAATGGTGGCGAATTGATCGTGCTTTGACATTAGAAGACACTTATCAAAGTGGTAAGGTTGCTTATTTAGATAGTATTCGCAACGGTGTTACAACTGTCTTTGATCATCATGCTAGTTACGGAGAAATTACAGGGAGTTTAACCCAATTATCTAATGCAGCGGACGAGTTAGGGATTCGGACCTGCCTTTGTTATGAAGTTTCTGATCGCGATGGTGAGCAGAAAATGCGGGAAGCAGTTCAAGAAAATGCCGCCTTTATTAAAGCCAGTTCCTTAAGAAATGATGATATGCAAAAAGCGATGATGGGTATGCATGCAGCATTTACTTTATCAGATGCTTCTTTAGAATTATGTGCAGCCAATACGCCAGATGGGATTGGTTATCATATTCATATTGCAGAGGATTTAGCCGATGTTCATGATTCTTTGAAAAAATATGGGAAGCCGATTGTGAACCGATTATTTGATTTAGGAATTTTAGGAAAACAGACAATGGCAGGCCATTGCATCCATATTGGACCTCATGAGATGGAATTACTAAGAGATACAGACACAATGGTGGTCACGAATCCAGAGTCGAATATGGGGAATGCGGTCGGTTGCCCACCTGCGATGCGCATGTTTAATGAGTATGGTATTTTGATGGGTCTTGGCACAGATGGTTATACGAATGATGTGACGGAATCTTATAAGGTAGGAAATGTTATCCACAAACATCATTTAGCTGATCCAAATGCGGCTTGGGCAGAAATTCCCACAATGCTGTTTGATAATAATCCGCAAATGGCTAATCGCTATTTTAAAACAAAGCTAGGCGTTTTAGAACCTAATGCAGCAGCAGACGTCATTATTGTTGATTATCATGGCCCGACACCAATGACAAAAGAGAATTATAACATGCACATTTTATTCGGCATGAATGGTGGGATGGTCACTGACACGGTGATTAATGGAGAAATTCGGATGCGTAATCGTGAAGTTCAAGGAATTGATGAAGAGAAAGTTTGGCATGATGCGCAAACGCAAGCACAATCTTTCTGGAAACGAGTAAATCAATAGCTTTCATTATAAATAAAAGGAGTGACGTTAATGAGTGATATTATGCATCCCATCTCAATTGAGGCTTTATTAAATTGGATTTTTAGTGAGTATCAACAAGATGGCACAATTTTTGGCATTCGTAAATTTTATCATGCGGATCCTACAAAAACGATTTCGTTATTTGGAGAAAAAATGGAAACCCCTTGTGGTCCAGCAGCAGGTCCTCATACACAATTAGCACAAAATATTATTGCGGCCTATTTAACAGGTTCTCGTTTTTTTGAAGTTAAGACAGTCCAGATACTGGATGGAGAAGATTTACCTGTGAGTAAACCATGTATCGCAGCAGCAGATGAATGTTACAACGTTGAGTGGTCCACAGAATTGCGCGTTCCCCAAGCTTATGATGAATACGTCAAAGCATGGTTCGTTTTGAAGTTACTTAGTAAAGAGTTCGAGCTAGGTGACCCGAATGGTTTCATTTTTAATATGAGTGTTGGCTATGATTTGGCAGGGATTCAATCACCAAAAATTGATCGTTATATTAACGAAATGCAGAACGCAGAAGGAACGCCGATTTGGGCGGAATGCCAAGCAGCTGCCAAAAAATATCTATCTTATTTTAAAAAAGTAGATGACTTATATATCGAAGCAATTAGTCCTAAAGTCTGTCATTCTATTACGCTGTCGACTTTACACGGTTGTCCATCAGACGAAATTGAACGAATTGCGGCCTATTTATTAAGTGAAAAAGGGCTCCATTCTTTTATTAAATGTAATCCAACCATGTTAGGTTATGAATATGCGCGTCAAACGATGGATGAGCTAGGGTTTGATTATATGGTTTTTGACGATCACCATTTTAAAGAAGATTTACAATTTGAAGAAGCAGTACCGATGTTACAACGTCTGCAATTATTAGCTAATAGTAAAAATCTAAGCTTCGGAGTTAAAATTACGAACACTTTCCCAGTAACGATTGCAGCAAATGAATTACCTGGTGATGAAATGTACATGTCAGGACGTTCGCTATTTCCTCTTAGTATTTCATTGGCACAAAAATTATCAGAAGCATTTGATGGGAAACTACAAATTTCTTATTCTGGCGGTGCAGATATTTTCAATAGTAAAGAAATATTTGATGCTGGGATTTGGCCAATCACTATGGCAACGACGCTGTTGAAACCTGGTGGCTATCAACGAATGAATCAAGTTGCTAATGTATTGGGCGCAGCAGAATATCCTCAGATGGTTCATGTCAACTTGGATAAATTAGCTCAAGTTGTTGAGAAAGCTAAAACACAAGCACGTTACCAAAAATCAATTAAATTACCAGAAAGTACCAAACTAAGAAAAACAGTTCCACTAACAGATTGTTATATCGCTCCTTGTCGAAGTGACGGTGGTTGTCCAATCAATCAGGATATTCCTGCTTACCTTCGTTATGTAAGTGAAGGTAATTATTTAAAGGCCTTGCAAGTAATTGTCGATAAAAATCCATTGCCTTTTATTACTGGAACCATTTGTGCACATCCTTGTATGACTAAATGTACACGTCAATTTTATGAAGAATCTATTCATATTCGGGAAGTGAAGTTAGAAGCAGCTGAACATGCTTATGATGAATTATTGACGACACTAGAAAAGCCACAGCCAAAAGAAAATGCACCTAAAACAGCTGTTGTGGGTGGAGGCCCTGCAGGGATCTCTGCTGGGTATTTATTAGCACGTGAAGGCATGCCTGTTACTGTGTTTGAAAAATCCGAGACAATTGGGGGCGTTTGTAGCCAGATTGTACCAGAATTTCGAATTTCTATGGAATCTGTTCAAAAAGACGTTCAGTTAGCGGAATTTATGGGAGCCGAATTCCGTACAGGACAAGAGGCGCCATCATTGGCAGAATTGAAAAACCAAGGCTATACGAATGTTATTTATGCCATTGGTGCATGGAAACATGGGGTCCTTCGTTTAGAATCTGGTCGAGCATTGAATTCGTTAGAATTTTTAAAAGCAAACCGAGAAAATCCAACAATTAATCCTTATGGAGAACAGATTGTCGTCGTTGGTGGCGGAAATACAGCTATGGACTGTGCTCGTGCAGCCACAACATTACCTGGTGTTAAAAAAGTCTCAGTGGTTTATCGTCGGAATAAACGCAATATGTCAGCAGATGAAGAAGAACTTTATTTAGCCTTAGAAGATGGCGTTGACTTTTTAGAATTACTTTCGCCAATTAAACATGAAAATCAACAATTAACTTGTGAAAAAATGGTCCTAGGTGAACGAGATGCTTCTGGACGCCGTCGTCCAATTGGTACAGGAGAAATGATTGATATTCCTGCTGATACAGTGATTGCCGCTGTTGGTGAAAAAGTAGATACAGAATTTTACCAAGCATTAGGCATTCACACAGACAACTATGGGAAAGTCGTTTCAAATCAAGAAACATTGGAAACAAATATACCAGGCGTCTATGTCATTGGTGACGCTAATTTAGGACCAGCCACAATTGTTGAAGCAATCGCTGATGCAACAAAAGCGGCAAATAATATTTGTCTTGTCCACAATCATCACTATGAAAAAGATAATTTAAATAGTGATGTTGCATTTGTTAGAAACAAACGAGGTATCCTTGTAACAGACGAGATGTCTTGTAGTCAAGCTAGTCGTTGCTTAGAATGCTCCACAATTTGTGAATCTTGTATGGATGTCTGTCCAAACCGAGCAAATATTGTTGTGTATGTCGAAGGAAAACCACAAATTGTCCATGTTGATCGGATGTGTAACGAATGTGGTAACTGTGAAACATTTTGCCCTTATGCAAGTGCCCCTTACAAAGACAAATTTACCTTATTTAACAGTGAAGCTGATTTTTATGACAGTACTAATTCAGGTTTCTATGTTCAAAATCCTGTGGATAAAATTTGTTTACTGCGTCTATGGGGAACGGTGTCAACAATTCAATTAACGGATCAAGGATTAGATGTACCAGAAGATTTAATCGCATTAATGGTAACTATGATTGAAGAATATGCTTATTGTATGCAAGCATAAAAGGAAATTTACGACTGGGGGATAAATAAATGTCTATTCTGCTCAAAGGTGGAACCGTCGTATCTGCATATAATCGTCGTCAATTGGATATTCGAATTGACGGCGAGCAAATTGTAGAGATGGGGGCAAATTTACCAGTAGAAAATTCTCAGATTGAGGATGTTACGGGGTGTTATGTATTACCAGGCTTTATTGATGCGCACACGCATCTGGAATTAAATAATGGCAAAGGTTCGTTAAGTACGGCGGATAACTTTACTACTGGCAGCCAAGCGGCGGTGGCCAAAGGTACGACTACGGTTATTGATATGGCTACACCTAATAAAGGCGGCTCATTGAAAGACTGTTTAGCTACTTGGAATCAATTGGCTGAAGGCAAGAGTTCATGTGATTATACTTACCATATGTCCATGATTGAATGGAAACCAACGATAGCTGCTGAAATTCAGGAAATGATTGCTGCAGGTATTACTTCCTTCAAAATGTATATGGCTTATGATAACTTACGGACCACAGATGCGGAAATTTTTGAAGCGATGAAGGAAATAAAAAAAGTTAATGGAATGTTAGGCGTTCATTGTGAAAATGGTGATTTAGTAGATGAATTAATCCAATCATATGTTTCTCAAGGAAAGTTAGCCCCGCACTATCATCCGTTATCAAGACCGGCGGCTGTGGAAGCAGAAGCGGTAGCAAGATATTTGATGATAGCGGAAATGGCTGATTTGCCGGTTAATATTGTGCATTTAAGCACAAAACGATCGTTAGAAGCGGTGGAACGGGCTCGTCAAAGAGGACAATCAGTCTATGTAGAAACTTGCCCTCAATATCTTTTACTAGATGATCACTTGTATGATGCGCCTAATTTTGAAGCAGCAAAATATGTCTGCTCACCGCCACTACGCAAACGAGAGGATCAACAGGCTTTGTGGCAAGGAATTAAAGAGGGGGCAATCAATACAATATCGACAGATCACTGCAGTTTTAATTTTCACGGACAAAAAACAGTTGGCAAAGATGATTTTAGTAAAATTCCCAATGGGATGCCAGGTGTTGAAACGAGACCAGAATTAATTTACACGGAAGGTGTGGCGAAGGGCCGAATCACCTTGGAAAAAATGGTTGCTCTGCTTTCTGAAAATATTGCTAAACAATTCTCGATGTATCCACAAAAAGGTGTGGTGCAAGAAGGCAGTGATGCCGATTTAGTTGTTTGGGATCCTAGAACAACCGGCGTGATTGCTGCGAGAACGCAGTTACAAAATGTCGATTATACGCCGTATGAAGGATTTGAAACACAAGGACAGGCTCGAATGGTTTATTTAAGAGGTCAAAAAGTTGCTGAAGCTGGGCAAGTCATCTTGGCAAATCAAGGAAAATTTGTTTTTCGTAAAGCAACTTAAAAATAGAAGGAGGAGAAGTATTTTTGGAAAAAATTAAATGGACAGCAAATGAAATGCCGAAGACGGAGGATAAGTACTTACCTCTGATGTCTAAAGAAAAAATTGAGAAAGCTTTGGCTTTTCACAAAAGTTTTCCACAGTATTCAGAAACACCATTAGCAGAATTGAATCATATGGCCGCGTATCTGGGGTTAAATGATTTCTTTGTTAAAGATGAATCTTATCGCTTTGGTTTAAATGCTTTTAAAGTCTTAGGTGGTTCGTTTGCCATGGCTAACTATATTGCCGAAAAATTAAAGAAAGATGTTTCGGAACTAACATATGATGAATTAACTTCTGATCAATTACGATCAGCTTTTGGACAAGCTACGTTTTTTACAGCAACTGATGGCAACCATGGACGAGGAGTCGCTTGGGCTGCGAATAAATTAGGCCAAAAATCAGTTGTACTCATGCCGAAGGGTTCAACACAGACGAGAAAAGAAAATATTGAAAAAGAAGGCGCAACCGTCACAATCGAAGAAGTTAATTACGATGAATGTGTGCGAATGGCTAATAAAATGGCCGAAGAAACTGAAAACGGTGTCATGGTTCAAGACACCGCTTGGGACGGATATGAAAAAATTCCGACTTGGATTATGCAAGGATACGGAACGATGGCGTTAGAAGCCTCTCAACAATTAAGAAAATTTGGCTCTGAACGACCTAGTCATGTTTTTGTTCAAGCTGGTGTCGGCAGTTTAGCTGGGGCGGTGATTGGTTATTTTGCTAATGCTTTTCCAGAAAACCCACCGATTATGGTCGTAGTTGAGGCACAGGCGGCTGACTGTTTATATCAATCAGCAATTAAAAAAGACGGAGAAATTCGCTTTGTCGATGGTGATTTACAGACAATTATGGCTGGCTTAGCATGTGGAGAACCTAATACGATTTCTTTTGATATTCTAAAAAATCATACATCCTTCTTTGTTTCAGCACCAGATTGGGTTTCTGAAAAAGGAATGCGTATGTTGGGCGCGCCATTAAAAGGGGATCCGCAAGTTGTATCAGGCGAATCTGGGGCAGTAGCAATGGGCTTAGTAGCTACAGTGATGCAAGATCCCGACTATCAAGAATTACGTGAGGCATTGCAACTGGATGAGACGTCAAACGTTTTAATGTTTTCTACCGAAGGGGACACTGATCCAGACAATTATAAAAAAATTTTATGGAGGTAAAAGGAATGGATTTTAATGCAGTAAATGCAGCAGCAGAAGGTTACAGAGAAGATATGGTCAAATTTTTAAGAGACCTTGTCAAAATTCCAGGAGAAAGTGCAGAAGAAGGCAATAAAATTGCGCGAGCAAAAGCCGAAATGGAAAAATTAGGTTTCGATAAAATTGACATTGATCCTCAAGGGAATTTACTTGGTTATATGGGGTCTGGTGAAAAATTAATTGCTTTTGATGGGCACATGGATACTGTCGGAATTGGTGAAATGAGTAACTGGAAATTTGATCCTTACGATGGCTATGAAACAGAAACTGAGATCGGTGGTCGCGGTACGTCTGACCAAGAAGGCGGGATTGTTTCGGCTATTTATGGCGCTAAAATCATGAAAGATTTAGGTCTATTATCAGAAAAATATACTGCTTTAGTAACAGTTACTGTCCAAGAAGAAGACTGTGACGGCTTATGTTGGCAGTACATTATCAAAGAAGACGGTATCCGTCCAGAATTTGTTGTTTCAACAGAGCCAACAGATGGTGGGATTTATCGTGGTCAACGAGGCCGCATGGAAATTAAAGTTGATGTCAAAGGCGTTTCGTGTCATGGCTCAGCACCAGAACGTGGAGATAATGCCATTTACAAAATGGCGGATATCTTACAAGATGTTCGTGCCTTAAACAACAATGGAGATACAGAAAGCACAGCGATTCGTGGTTTAGTTCGTATGTTAGATCCTAAGTACAATCCAGAGTGGCAAGAAGCCCGTTTCTTAGGACGTGGTACGGTGACTGTATCGCAAATTTTCCATTCTTCACCAAGTCGGTGTGCTGTTGCGGATGGCTGTACCGTTTCACTAGACCGTCGAATGACTGCTGGAGAAACTTGGGAAAGTTGTTTAGAAGAAATTCGCAATTTACCAGCTGTTAAAAAATATGGAGATGATGTGACGGTTTCAATGTACAACTATGATCGTCCTTCTTATACTGATTTAACTTATGAAATTGAATGTTATTTCCCAACGTGGGTCATTCCAGAAAATCATGATGTAACAAAAGCCTTGATGGAAACGCATAAAAATCTCTATGGAGAAACACGGAAAGGCTCTGTAGAAACAGTGGAAATGCGTGAAGAACGCCCATTGTTAGATAAGTGGACCTTCTCAACAAATGGCGTTTCAATTATGGGACGTAATGGCATTCCTTGTATTGGTTTCGGGCCAGGGGCGGAAGCACAAGCACATGCACCAAATGAAAAAACTTGGAAAGATGATTTGGTTCGTTGTGCAGCCGTTTATGCGGCATTACCAACGGTTTATTGTGGTTAAGTAAAGGATTATTAGACAAGAAAAAAGGAGCAGATGGAATGGAAACGTTTAAAGAATATATTGAGAAATTAGATAAATTAGAATTTGAAAAAATGTACGAAAATGACTTTTTCCTAACTTGGGAAAAAACAAGAGATGAATTAGAAGCTGTTTTCACAGTTGCCGATACATTACGCTATTTAAGAGAAAATAATATTTCAACTAAAATCTTTGATAGTGGCTTGGGGATTTCTTTATTCCGCGACAACTCTACAAGAACACGTTTTAGTTTCGCTTCAGCGTGTAATCTTTTGGGCTTAGAAGTTCAAGATTTAGACGAAGGAAAAAGTCAAATTTCTCACGGAGAAACTGTTCGTGAGACAGCAAACATGATTTCTTTTATGGCTGATATCATTGGTATTCGTGATGACATGTACATTGGTAAAGGCAATGCTTACATGCACGAAGTATCAGAATCTGTCCAAGAAGGATATAAAGATGGGGTATTAGAACAACGCCCAACGTTAGTGAATTTACAATGTGATATTGACCATCCGACGCAAGCAATGGCGGATGCGTTGCATTTAATTCATGAATTTGGTGGTATTGAAAACCTGAAAGGGAAAAAAGTTGCCATGACTTGGGCGTATTCACCATCTTATGGAAAACCATTATCTGTTCCTCAAGGAATTGTTGGTCTAATGACCCGTTTAGGAATGGATGTCGTCTTAGCACATCCAGAAGGTTATGAAATTATGCCAGAAGTAGAAGAAGTTGCGAAGAAAAATGCGGCAGAATTTGGTGGGAACTTTACTAAAACGAATAGTATGGCAGAAGCATTCAAAGATGCGGATGTTGTTTATCCGAAAAGCTGGGCACCTTTTGCGGCAATGGAAAAGCGAACTGAATTATATGGCAATGGTGACCAAGCAGGAATTGATCAATTAGAACAAGAATTACTTTCTCAAAATAAAAAGCACAAAGATTGGGAATGTACAGAAGAATTGATGAAAACAACGAAAGACGGCAAAGCTTTGTATATGCATTGTCTACCAGCTGATATTACTGGCGTAAGTTGTGAAGAAGGCGAAGTGGAAGCTTCTGTTTTCGATCGTTATCGGGTCGAACTTTACAAAGAAGCTAGCTACAAACCGTATGTTATTGCGGCTATGATTTTCTTAAGTAAAGTAAAAAATCCGCAAAAAACTTTAACAGACTTAGCGGATAAAGCGACACCAAGAGAAGTAAAATAATGAATTTGGCATGAAGACAGATGCTTTTTCTTTACACAATGAATCATTAGAAGTTGCCTCTTCAACATGAACAAATAAGACCTTCCCAAGTCTATTCATGAATGTGTGATTGTCTCGAGTCAAGAACGCTTAGTCATGTGCGTTGACTTCATGCAACGACAACAGACAGTTAATACGAAAACTCGTTGTGAAAAAGAAAAAGCATCGTCCTTTTTATAAAACAGAAAATGAGGTGAAGCAATGGGCAAACGCGTCGTAGTAGCTTTAGGTGGCAATGCTTTAGGAAATAATTTGACGGAGCAGATGACTGCCGTAAAACAGACTTCCAAAGCGATTGCAGATTTGATTGAAGCAGGATATGAAGTTATTTTATCTCATGGCAATGGTCCTCAAGTGGGGATGATTCAATTAGCTATGGAAGAATTTTCCTTTAATAATCTACAATATCCAGTTGTTCCGTTATCCATGTGCGTAGCCATGAGTCAAAGTTACATTGGCTATGATTTAGAGAATGCGCTACAAGAAGAGTTGCGTCAGCGAAATATAAGTAAAGCCGTCACCACCATAGTCACTCAAGTGGTCGTGGATGAAAATGATCCGGCGTTCAAAAAACCAACGAAACCAATTGGCCGCTTCATGACAAAAGAAGAAGCAGAACAATTAGTCAAAGAAAAAAATATACAAGTGATGGAAGATGCTGGCCGTGGTTATCGCCAAGTCGTCGCTTCTCCTAAACCAAAAAATATTGTCGAACTTCTCACGATTCAAACATTGGTTGATGCTGGCCAAACAGTCATTGCTGGCGGCGGTGGTGGCATCCCAGTCATTCAAGAAGGGAACCGACTAAAAGGTGTAAATGCAGTCATCGACAAAGATTTTTGTAGTGAACGACTAGCTGAACAAGTAGATGCTGATCTGCTCGTGATTTTAACAGCAGTTGAAAAAGTTTGTATTAATTTTGGTAAAGAAAATCAAGAAGCCTTAGGGAATGTTTCAACAGAAAAAATGAAACAATATGCGCAAGAAGGTCAGTTTGCTCCAGGTTCAATGTTACCAAAAGTTGAAGCAGCGATTAAGTTTGCTGAATCTAAGCCAGGTCGAAAAACATTGATTACGTTATTAGAAAAAGCCAAAGAAGGATTATCTGGAAAAACAGGGACTTTAATTGAAAATAAAGAATCATAGAATGGAGGAAAACGATGACAAACAAAATGATTAATTCTGCACAGGCACCAGCTGCTGTAGGACCTTATTCACATTCTGTCTTAGCGGGAAATACGTTGTACATTTCTGGACAACTAGGATTAGATCCGCAATCGGGCGAAATGAAGACTACAGTGGAAGAACAAGCAAAACAAGCTTTTATCAATTTAGGTTCGATTTTAAAAGAGGTCGAGATGACCTATGATAATGTTGTGAAAACAACGGTGTTTTTACAACATATGTCTGATTTTAGCAAAATTAACGAAATCTATGGGAATTACTTTTCAGAAGTTTTGCCTGCACGTTCTTGTGTAGAAGTAGCCAAGTTGCCAAAAGATGGTTTATTTGAAATTGAAGCAGTTGCTGTCAAAGGATAATTTTTAAGATGTTTCTGAGGGAAAAAGGATTGCATTCTTTACTGATTAAGGGGAACAATCCTTTTAGAATAAAAAGAAGAAGGAAACGATCCTATGAATGAAAAAAAAGAGCAAGCATTATTTGAATATGATGCGAAACTATCAATTTCTGAAGCAATTCCGATGGGATTGCAACACGTTGTCGCAGCAGTAGTAGGGATTGTCACACCGGGAATTATGATTGCCAAAGTTTGCCAATTAAGTCCTAGTGATACGACTATTTTGATTCAAACATCATTGATTTTTTCAGCAGTTGCAACGTTAATTCAACTTTTCCCTATTTTTGGAAAAGTGGGTTCACGGTTACCAGTTATGATGGGGGCAAGTTTTGCGTATGTACCGATTTTGATGGCCATCGGAGCTGATTTTGGGATTGCAGCAATTTTTGGTTCCCAATTAGTTGGCAGTATTCTTGTTATTATTGTTGGTTTGTTCATTAAAAAAATCCGTGTGTTGTTTCCGCCTTTAGTAACAGGAACGGTTATTTTAAGTATTGGGCTATCCCTGTTTCCAGTTGCGATTAAGTATATGGCAGGAGGAGCTGGTAGTGCTGATTTTGGTTCAGCCCGGAATTGGTTAGTTGCATTATTAACCTTTGCGATTGTCTTTTACTTCAATTATTTTGCAAAAGGATTTTTGAAGTTATCAGCAATTTTAAACGGAATGGTTATTGGTTATTTGATTTCTTTAGCTTTAGGGATGGTTAGTTTTGAGCCAGTTCAAAATGCTAAAATCGTTCAGCTAATTACCCCGTTTCATTTTGGACTGGATTTTCAACTGGTACCTATCTTTACGCTGGTGGTAATGTTTATTGTTGATGCTGTTCAAGCCATCGGTCAATTTACAGCAACAACGGTTGGGGCAATGGATCGGGATGCAACGGATGAAGAATTATCTGGCGGAATTATGGGGAGTGGTTTCACTAACTTTATTGGCAGTTTATTTGGATCAATCCCAGTGGCAACTTTTGGACAAAATGTTGGTCTGGTTACGGTAACAAAAGTGATTAATAAATATGTTCTGGTTTTCGCTTCAGTTATATTATTAATTGCTGGTTTTGTTCCGAAAGTAGCTGCATTATTAACTACGATTCCTTATGCGGTAATTGGTGGCGCAACGATTTCAGTTTTTGCTTCTATTTCTATGACAGGTATTCGGATGATTGCTTCGCAGGAAATGACTCCTCGAAATACTGGGGTTGTCGGAACAGCTCTAGCATTTGGAATTGGTGTCACATTGTCTACTGGAAGCTTAGCTGGTTTTCCAACTTGGGTAACAACGATTTTCGGTAATTCGGAAGTTATCTTAACCACTTTGGTAGCAGTCCTTTTAAATGTCATTTTAAAACCAAAAAAGCGCGTAGCACTTGAGTAAAGATTGCTTTTTTTGATACGAAAGTGAGTAAGCTTTCGTATCCTTTTTCCCTTACGTTATCTATAAAAAAATGAACGAATAAAGGAGGAGAAGATGTTTACGTATTCCCTAAACTTAAAATTAAAAACAGATCGGAACTTTTTTGGTCCTGGCGTTGTCGAAGTTTTACAAAAAATTCAGCAAACTGGGTCACTAAACTTAGCGGCAAAAGAGATGAAAATGTCTTATAATAAGGCATGGCGGATTGTGCGGGTAGCTGAAGAAGAGCTATCTTTTCCATTAATTATCAAAAGTGTTGGTGGTTGTAATGGTGGCGGGTCAATTGTTACGGATCAAGGAAAAGAGTTGATTGATCAATATCTTTTATTTGAGAAAAAAGTGTATCAACAGGTAGAGGCATGCTTTGAAGAAATCTTTAAAGAACAGGATGTAGTATCGGAGGAACTGAAATGAGAGAAGTATTTCAGCGTTTGAAACAGGCAATATTGGAAAAGCAAGACACGATGTTATTAACGATTGGTACAAGTTCAGGATCTACACCACGAAGTCAAGGGGCTAGAATGCTGGTTTCCGCCGAAGGTAGAATAGCCGGAACTGTTGGTGGTGGGGCGGTTGAATTTCAGGCTGAACAAGTGGCAAAAAAGCTACTTCTTGAGAAAGAAAATGCACAACGTCAATTTATTTTAGCCCCGAATAATATTGCTGATTTAGGCATGGTCTGTGGCGGAAATGTCACGATTTTTTTCCATTATCTTTCATGGGAAACGCCATTTTTAAAAGAGTTGTGTGAGTCCATAGAAACGCATTTTCAAAATAATCAACAAGGTTGGTTAATGACTGAACTAGATCAAAACAATTTAGGAAAAGTATCCTTTTATAGTGAAACAGGCGAATTGATTGGTTCCACTTCTTGGGAGGGGGAATTAAGTTTGCTACCTAAAGGTATCCATTGTGTGCAAAAAGAGGAAACAACTTTTTTAACAGAAGCAATCCTCCAAGTAGGGAAAGTATATATTTTTGGAAGTGGACATGTCGCACGCGCATTGGTACCTATTTTAAACTATTTATCGTTTTATTGCGTTGTAGTGGACGATCGTCCAGAATTTTTGACGGCACAAGCTTTTCCACAAGCTGAGGAACTACGGGTTATTCCTTTAGAAAATTTAGCTGCGTTTATTGAAATAACGGCGGACGATTATGGTATAGTAATTACCAGAGGACACAATTTTGATTTCATCGTTGCCAAACAGTTATTGGAAACACCAGCCAAATATATTGGTGTGATGGGGAGCAAACACAAAGTTGCTTCACAAGTTCGACGGTTAAAAGAGGTCGGTTATACAATGACTGAAATTGAAAGAATTTTCATGCCAATTGGCTTAGATATTGCAGCCGAAACACCAGAAGAGTTAGCGATTAGCATCGCGGGAGAATTAATTCAACAGCGCTATCAATAATGAGGACCTTTAAGTTAAATAAAAAAGTTTTTTTACTAAAAAATAATTTTTAGAACGAAGATTTGTGGTATAATCTAGGTGATTGAACACTAAACTATATCAGAAATCGAGGTGCAAGAAATGTATTCAATTATTGTAAATGGTCAAAGTGAAACCTGTGAAACAAACAAAAAATTAATGGACTTTTTGCGGGAGGATCTGGGCCTAACTGGAACAAAAGATGGCTGTAACCAAGGCTCTTGCGGTGCATGTACGGTGTTAGTAAATGGAAAGGCTTCCAAAGCATGTTTGTTTACTCTAGAAAAATTAGCTGGCAAAGAAGTCACGACAATCGAAGGTTTAAGCCAACGGCAAAAAGATGTCTATGCTTATGCGTTTGCAAAAACGGGTGCAGTTCAGTGCGGGTATTGCATCCCTGGGATGGTTATTTCGGCACAAGGATTATTGAACAAGAAACCCGAACCCACAAAAGAAGACATTCAGAAAGCTATACGAGGAAACATTTGTCGTTGTACAGGATATGTGAAAATAATAGAAGCCATTCAGTTAGCTGCTAAAATGTTTTGTGAAGAAACGAGCATTCCAGAAGAACATTCAAATGGTAAATTAGGGGAAGACTTCCAACGGGTCGATGCAGTGGAGAAAACCTTAGGAACAGGGATTTATGTAGATGACATTGACATAGAAGGAATGCTTCATGCATCTGCTTTGCGGAGTGCCTATCCTCGCGCAAAAGTTCTATCAATCGATAGTACCCAAGCATTGGCGCATCCTGACTGTGTGGCTGTGTTCACAGCTAAAGACGTTCCAGGAAATAATAAAATTGGTCATTTAGAATTTATTTCCGATTGGGATGTAATGATTCCAGTAGGAGAAATAACACGGTATGTTGGGGATGCAGTAGCACTCGTTGTTTCAAAAAGAAAAGAAACCTTACCAGAGATAAAAAATTTAGTGGAAGTTGATTACGAAGAAATGATACCGCTTACTTCTTGTGAAGCTGCTTTAGCAGAAGGTGCACCAGCTATTCATGAAAAGGGCAATATCTTGTCTCATGAACACTTGGTACGTGGCAACGCAGATGAAGTATTAGCAAATTCTGCGTTTGTAGTGACAGAACATTATTCCGTACCAATTAACGAACATGCCTTCATGGAACCCGAGTGTGCGATTGCACAGCCTGAAGGTGAGGGCATTTTACTCTTTAGTGCGGGTCAAAGTATCTATGATGAACAACGGGAAGTGGCTCGGATGTTAGGACTAGACAAGGAAAAAATTCATGTTCAATCAAAACTTGTTGGTGGTGGTTTTGGTGGGAAAGAAGACATGAGTGTTCAGCATCATGCATCCTTAGCCGCTTGGTTATTGAAGAAACCAGTAAAAGTACTGCTAAGCCGTGAAGAAAGTTTGATGGTTCATCCCAAACGCCATGGCATGGAAATGGACTTTACGACCGGCTGTGATGAAGAAGGCAATTTAACTGCAATGAAAGCAGTGATTTATGCGGATACTGGGGCCTATGCTTCTTTAGGAGGACCAGTATTGCAACGGGCTTGTACACATGCGGCAGGTCCCTACAAGTATCAAACGATTGATGTGGAAGGGTTTGCTGTATATACTAATAATCCGCCAGCAGGTGCATTTCGTGGATTTGGTGTTTGCCAAACGGCTTTTGCAATTGAAAGTAATTTAAACTTGTTAGCAGAAAAAGTCGGACTATCACCATGGGAAATACGCTTTAAAAATGCCGTCGCCCCAGGAGATACTTTACCGAATGGACAATTGGTCTCGAAAAATGCGGCGTTAAAAGAAGCCTTGTTAGCGGTTAAAGACGTCTATGAACAAGCGGAAGTTGCTGGAATTTCTAGTTTCTTTAAAAATAGTGGCGTGGGTGTGGGGCTACCTGATACAGGGCGTTGTATTATTTCTGTTGAAGAAGGAAAAATACATGTCCGCACAAGTGCTGCTTGTATCGGTCAAGGAATGGCAACCGTTACGACGCAAATTGCCTGTGAAACATTAAATTTACCACCAGAAATGATTGTTGCGGAAGCCCCTGATACGAGAAGAACACCGAATTCAGGAACGACAACGGCTTCGAGGCAGTCACTCTTCACAGGAGAAGCAACTAGAAGAGCGGCAATGCAATTACGGTATGAGCTTGATATGGGACGTGCTTTAAGTGATTTGGAAGGTGAAGAATTTTATGGGGAATATTCAGCGAAAACGGATCCGTTAATTAATGATAAAAAAAGTCCAGTTAGTCATGCTGGCTATGGTTATGCTGCTGAAGTAGCTATTCTAGATGACAAAGGAAAAGTAGCTAAATTTGTGGCTGCGTATGATATGGGGCAAGTGGTGAATCCACGAGCTGCTGAAGGTCAAATTGAAGGTGGGATTGCGATGGGCATGGGGTATGCTTTAACTGAAAAATTTGCCTTAGAAGAAGGCTATGTTAAAGCAAAATATGCAACGCTAGGATTAGTGAACGCCACTCAAGTACCACCAATCGAAACAATTTTGGTTCATGCTGACAATCTTCACGAAGGTTTAGCTTATGGAATTAAAGGCGTAGGTGAGTTAGCAACGATCCCTACCGCACCAGCTTTAGCAGGCGCATATTTTGCCTTGGATGGTCAGCTCCGACCAAGTCTGCCTTTAGAAAATACCCCTTATCAAAAGAAAAAAAGATAAAAGGAGACAACTCATGTCACTCGTTAGTGTCATTATTCTAGCATCGGGCAATTCACAACGGATGGGCCAAAATAAATTGTTCTTAAAATATCAAGGAAAAACATTTTTAGAGCACACGTTAACCTTAGTGAATCAATTAGACGTATTAGAACGGATTTTAGTTGTTTCGCCTGAGAATCAGCCAGCGTTTCCTTTACCTAAGAACATTCAGTTGATTCTCAATCATCAATGGCAAGAAGGGCAAAGTAGCAGTATTCGTTTAGGAACTGAACAAGCTCGGGGAGCTGGCTATTTATACTTACCTAGTGATCAACCATTGTTAACACCTAAAATGCTACAACCTGTGTTAGATAAATGTCAGAGAAATAAAATTGTAGTGCCATTACAAAAAGATGGCTGTCCTAGTAGTCCAGTATTATTCGGTAATCAATTTCGACAAGAACTATTAACATTGACTGGTGAAAAAGGCGGACGCATGATTTATGAACGCTTTCCAGAAGCAGTTCAGATGCTGAGAATAGCGACTCCTGGCCGTTTAAAAGATATCGATACGCCAGAAGAGTACAGAAAATTAATTCAAGAAACCAATAGTTAGAGAGGAAAATCGTATGAAGGATTTGGTTTATTTAAATTATGCAGCGACTTCCTATAAAAAATTTCCAGCAACCATTGAGGCTTTGACTGCCTATTTAGCAGAAAATCAGTTCATGAATTACGGAAGAAATGCCCCTTTGCTTAGAGAGGGGCTTCCTCTTTTAGAGACACGTCAATTGTTTGCAGACTTTTTTCAGGCACCCAGTGCGGCTCAGATTACGTTTACGAATAACGCAACAACTTCCTTAAATCTTGCATTAGCGGGGATTTTACAACCTGGCGACCATGTGATTACGACTATGTTAGAACATCATGCAGTAGCTAGACCGCTTCACTTACTTGAGAAAGAACGAGGCATTTCAGTGACGTATGTTGCTTGTCAAAAAACTGGCCTGTTAGATGTAGAAGATATTCAGCGAGCCTGGCGAACGAATACAAAAGCCTTGGTGATGACACACGCATCCAATGTCTTAGGCACCATTTTACCCATTGAAGAATGTTTTCAATGGGCCCACCAGAAAGGATTACTAACTGTTTTGGATGCGGCTCAAACGGCGGGATTTTTACCAATAAAAATGACCCAGATGGCCATTGATGTGTTAGCCTTTACTGGACATAAAAGCTTATATGGATTAGCAGGTATTGGTGGGTTAGCTTTTAGTGAGCGAGGGGCTGAAGCGGTTAAGCCACTGATAACGGGCGGCACTGGTAGCCACTCTAATTCCTTTGATCAACACTCTTTTTTACCAGATAAATTTGAAGCTGGTACGTTAAACAGTTTAGGTATTCTAAGCTTAAATAGTTCTGTTAAAGAGTTGAATAAAATTGGTTTAGCAGCGATTCAAAAGCACGAACGAACCTTAATGCAGAATTTTTTAAATGGTTTATCAGGGTTACCTGTCACAATTTTAGGAACCAAGGACGTGGCACAAACTGTCCCTGTTGTTTCTATCACACTGTGGAATCAGGAAGAAACAGTAGTGGCACAGCAACTAGCAGAACAATATGGCATTATGACGCGCGCAGGTTTACATTGTGCACCATTAGCCCATGAAACAGCTGGGACTTTAGCAACTGGCACCTTACGTTTTAGCTTTGGTTGGCAGACAACGCCTGAAGAAATTACTTGGACAATTCACGCTTTACAAGAACTACTAATTTGAGAAGGAGCGGACAGCATGGATTTTTTATCACAATGTACATCAGGTGGCTGCGGGGCAAAAATTGAATCCCGTGTACTGAATCAATTATTGCAACACTTACCCGAAACACCGGCAAATGAGCGGCTACTCGTCGGATTTGAACATGCCGACGACGCCGCGGTTTACCAACTAACGCCTGAAAAAGCTTTGATTTCAACGGTTGATTTTTTTTCACCAATGGTCAATGATCCGTTATCATTTGGAAAAATTGCGGTCGCTAATGCTTTAAGCGATGTCTATGCCATGGGCGGAACAGTCCTTTATGCGCTAAATCTTGTTTGTTTTCCACAAAAGATGTCAAAAGAATGGTTGGAACAAATGCTCTTAGGTGGCAGCTTAAAATTAAAGGAAGCGGGTGCTTTACTGGCGGGAGGCCATTCGATTTATGACCATGAACCCAAGTATGGTTTAGCGGTAACTGGAGAAGTTCATCCAGAAAAATTGTGGCATAATAATACGCCACAGGTGGGGGATGTCTTGATTTTAACTAAAGCATTAGGTGTAGGAATTATTCAAGCGGCTGTTCGGGGGCAATTAGCGAAGCAGACGGAACAAAAAATCGCACAAGATTCGATGGAACGTTTAAATAAATATGCCGCTGCAAATGCTCGATCCTACGCAGTACATGCTTGTACTGATGTGACTGGGTTTGGTCTATTAATTCATGCAAAAGAAATGGCTGATAATCAGGTAACATTACTGATTGATACAGAAGCATTACCAACCATTACAGGAGCGTTGGCCTACGCCGCAGAATGTTTAGTCACTGCAGCTGGGCAAAGAAACCGCCAAACAATCGGAACGACAATCGATTATTCAAAAATTTCTATGGAAATGCAAGAACTTTTGTTTGATCCACAAACATCTGGCGGACTGTTAATTAGTGTCGCTGCTGATGAAGCGGCAGCCTGTTTAGCAGCTATTCAAAAAGAGGACCCTGTTGCCAAAATTATTGGCGAGGTTCTGCCAAAAGAACAACAAGCAGTAGTACTTTTATAGAGAGAAGGGCCAAATATGAAATTAGTAGATGCGTTGGGAAAACCTTGCCCAATACCTGTGATTGAAACAAAAAAAGCCTTGGCGGAGTTAGGTTTAGCTGGAGGCACTATCGAAGTTTTAGTCGATAACGAAGTAGCTGTTGAAAATTTGAAAAAATTAGCTGCTAAAAAACAGGCCACTTTGACTGCGAAGCAGATAGAAGCCACGGTTTTCTCTGTCAAAATTACGGTACCTGAAGAAGCGACGCAACAAACAAGTCAGTCAGCAACAGATTTAGTAATTACGATTGGCTCCGATCAATTAGGTACTGGAGACGAGCAGCTAGGACGACTATTAATGAAAAGTTATCTTCAATCATTATCAGAAGCAGAAACTGTTCCTACACAGCTATTATTCTTTAATCGAGGGGCGTTTTTAACGAATCAAGCAGCGAATACCTTAGCTGATTTGCAACAATTAGCGGAGAAGGGAACCACGATTCAAACGTGTGGGGCCTGTTTAGATTTTTATCATTTAACAGACACCTTAGCTATCGGCTCTATTACTAATATGTATGAAATTGTTGAAACGATGAATCAAGCGGCTAAAGTAATTACGCTTTAACAAAAAAGAAGGTGAAAAGATGGAGTATTTGCTAACCTTTCCGAATACACATTATGCTGTTCAGGCAGAACAAGTACTGTTGACAAGAAAGGTGGCTGTTCGCGTCTTTACTTTGCCACCATCATTGACGGATGGCTGTGGGATCGGTTTACTCATTAATGAAGCGGAAATAACTCACAGTGTATGTTTTTTAGAAGAAGCAAAAGTACGCGTAGCCTCTATTTTTTCTGTGAAAAATGACCTTGGGGAAAGGAGGTACCAACTGTGGAGTCCTTAAAAAAGTGTTTTGATTTACAAGGAAAGGAGATTGTGTCAATTGTTGGTAGTGGTGGGAAAACAAGCTTAATGTGGGCGCTAGCAAAAACATATCGAAAAGAAGCTGTTCTGGTTAGTACAACCACAAAAATTGGGTTTCCCCAACGTCAATTGTATGATTATTTTTATACGAACCATTTTGAAAAAATAACGCCGAATATCTGCGGAATCACTTTAGCAGGAACCGCTATCAACAACCAAACAAAACTAACAATGCCTGCAATGACCTCGTTTCAAACATTGTTTCAGCACTTCACGAAAGTTTTTTTAGAAGCGGATGGGTCCAAACAACGACCTTTGAAAGGCTGGTCCTCTTATGAACCCGTGATATTAAAAGAAACAACCACCACAATTGGTGTGCTTCCGATTTCTGTGATTGGTCAAAAGATAGATGAAACGACCATTCATCGGTTGCCGCTTTTTTTGGAATTAACCGATGCGCAACTACAAGAACCAATCACAGAAACATTGTTAGCTCAACTGATTGCTCATCCAAAAGGATTGTTTAAAGAGAGCCAAGGCCAACGAATTTTGTGTTTAAATCAAACCCATACGCGAAGAGAATTTGTTCAAGCAATGAATGTCTGTCTTCAATTACCCAAAAGCTGTTTTGAAAAATTAGACAAGATTATTGCTTGCAATATGGAATTAGAGAAAGGACTTATTTTATGGGAGAAATCAGTCAAAACATCCAAGAAAAATTAGTGATTGTTCGCGGAGCGGGTGATCTAGCGACAGGCGTTATCCAAAAATTATGGCACGTTGGCTTTAAAATACTAGTATTAGAAACAGAATGTCCTCTGGCCATTCGGCGGACTGTTTCAGTTTGTGATGCTATTTTCCAGAAAGAACAAAGAGTGGAAGATTTGGTTGCTGTTCGAATTACTTCATTAAAGGATTGCGCGAAATGTTGGCAGCAAAATAAGCTGCCTGTTTTTGTCGATCAAACAGCAAGTGCTATTCAACAATTGAAACCACTGATTGTTATCGATGCGATTTTGGCTAAGAAAAATTTAGGTACGCATCGAGGAATGGCACCGATTACGATTGCTTTAGGACCAGGCTTTTCAGCACCGCAAGATGTCGATGTTGTGATTGAGACAATGCGTGGCCATAGGTTGGGACGTTTATACTTTGAAGGAACAGCTTTACCTAATACAGGTATTCCAGGTGAAATTGGCGGAAAAAGTGCGGAACGAGTTGTCCATGCCCCTGCTTCAGGACAAGTTACCCACCTTAAAAACATAGGGGATCTCGTGTTGAAAGGGGAAGCATTATTCTTTATCGATCAGGTTCCAGTTTATTCGCCTCTGACAGGGACTTTGAGAGGATTGATTTCAGAAAAGGTAACCTGTTATCAAGGGTTGAAGTGTGCAGATGTAGATCCTCGACCAGTTGAGAAAGTCGATTGCTTGACGATTTCCGACAAAGCTCGTGCATTAGGGGGAGCGGTTTTAGAAGCAATTTTTATGATTGGAAGAAGGAAAAACGTTTTATAAAAAAGAACCTAAATAATATTTTTTTTACCTTAAAAATATTGTTAAAAAGGTTTGGAATGTGGTATAGTAAAGACGTAGTAAAAAATACTCTATCTCGAAAGGGGAAGAGTACATACTTATTTAGATTAGTTTGTGAATAAAATCATTTGTAAAAGTTATTTTTTTAGGAATTAATGTAAGGGGTTACAATTGCATTTGAATGCATTGAAATATTTAGGAAAAAGAAAGGAAATGAATGAAGATGGCACTAGTAAAAATTGTTTATGCAAGTATGACTGGAAACACAGAAGAAATTTCCGAGATTTTGGAAGAACAGTTTCAAGAAGCTGGAGTTGAAGTAGAACGTGAAGAGTGTTCAGAAGTTGATGTAGACTTCTTTGATGATGCAGATGCTTGTATTATCGCAACGTATACTTATGGTGATGGGGAACTGCCTTTTGAATTTGAAGATTTCTTTGATGAATTAACTGAAAAGGATTTAACAGGTAAGCCATTTGGCGTTGTTGGTTCCGGTGATCGTGAATATGGTGAATTTTTCTGTAAATCAGCGCATGATTTTGTAGGAGCTTTTGAAAAAGCTGGTGCTAAAAAAGTAGCTGAAACAGTTGAAATTGAAAACAATGCAGAAGAAGAAGACATCGAAATGCTAAAAACATTTGTTAAAAGTGTTGCCACAACTTTATCTGATAGCGTTGCCTAAAGGTTTAAGAAAGTAGGAGTCAGAATGAAAAGGAATGATGAAGGTAGGTATTTCAATGTTTAATATTCTTCAGTCGACTCAATTATCTAGTAATACATTTGACTTTTGGCTGGAAGCGCCAAGAATAGCGACACATGCTCAGGCTGGACAGTTTGTTATTTTAAGAATTGACGAAAAGGGAGAACGGATTCCCTTAACGATTGCGGAGACAAATCCACAAGCAGGCAGTATTCGAATTATTTTCCAAGTAATCGGTAAGACAACAGCTGCACTTTCCCAACTTAAAACTTCCGACTCTTTGTTAGATGTCACTGGACCTTTAGGTATGCCCACAGAAGTGAAGCAATATGGAACGGTGATGGTTGTCGGTGGCGGGGTTGGTATCGCGGCTATTTATCCAATTATCAAGGCTTTAAAAGAAGCAGGCAACCGAGTGATTACGATTTTGGGAGCACGAACAGCTGAGTTAGTTCTGTTACAAGAAGAATGCCGTCGTTATTCAGATGAGCTAATCATTACAACGGATGATGGTTCATTAGGTAAAAAGGGTTTAGTAACAGAAGCGATGGAAGAAGTTATTGCACGTGAATCTGTAGCGTGCAGTTGGGCGATTGGGTCCAGCATCATGATGAAATTTTGTACCTTGACAGCTGAAAAACATCAATTACCAATTTATGTTTCCTTGAATCCTATTATGATTGACGGAACAGGCATGTGTGGCGGTTGTCGGGTCACTGTTGATGGCACCATGAAATTTGCCTGTGTTGATGGACCTGAGTTTAAAGGCAATGAAGTAAATTGGGATGAATTCATTAATCGAATGAAGCAATATCAGGAAGAAGAAGCAGTTTGCTTTACAGATCGTTTGAAAGAGCAGGTGGAGAAAAATGGCTAGAAAAAGTCGTATAAAAACACCGATTGCGGAACAAGCACCTACTATCAGAAAGAATAATTTTGAAGAGGTTTGCTTAGGCTATACATTAGCAGAAGGGCAAGAAGAAGCGATTCGCTGTTTACAATGTAAAAATGCACCTTGTATTGCTAAATGCCCCGTGATGATTGATATTCCTGGATTTATTTTAGCTATTCGTGAAGGAAACATGGAACAAGCAGCCAATATTTTAAGTAAATATACGAATTTACCTGCTATTTGTGGACGCGTTTGTCCGCAAGAGAAACAATGTGAACAAGTTTGTAAATTAGGGAAAGCCAAAAACTTTGAACCAGTGGCAATTGGCAAATTAGAACGTTTAGTTGCCGATTGGGCATTAGAAAATCACATGTTTCCAAAAAAAACAGCGGAACCAACAAAAGGGAAAATCGCAGTGGTCGGTTCTGGTCCTTCTGGGTTAACAGTTGCGGGGGATTTGGCAAAGCTCGGCTACGAAGTAATTATTTTTGAAGCGCTTCATGAAGCTGGTGGCGTATTAACCTATGGCATACCTGAATTTCGATTACCGAAAAAAATTGTTAAACAAGAAATTGCGAGTATTGAAGCCTTAGGTGTAACAATAGAAACCAATGTGGTAGTAGGTAAAACGATTACGATGGAAGAAATAATGTCAGAGTTTGATGCCTGTTATCTATCGGTTGGTGCAGGGGCACCAAATTTTATGGGAATCCCAGGAACTAGTTTAAATGGGGTTTATTCTTCTAGTGAATTTTTAACACGAATCAATTTAATGCATAGCTATGAGTTTCCAGAATATGATACACCGATTAAACGTGCTAAAAATGTTGTTGTGATTGGCGGCGGGAATGTTGCAATGGATGCCGCTCGTTCAGCCAAACGATTAGGCGCTGAAAATGTGAACATTGTGTATCGTCGTTCGTTAGAAGAATTACCAGCAAGAATTGAAGAATACCACCATTCCCTTGAAGAAGGAATTAACTATTATTGGTTAACGAATCCAATTGCTTATTTAGATGACCAACAAGGAAATCTAGCCGGTGTTGAATGTATCAAAATGGTTTTAGGTGAACCAGATGTGTCTGGAAGACGACGGCCAGAACCGGTTCCAGACAGCACGTTTACCATTCCTGCTGATGCAGTAATCGAGGCAATTGGCCAAGGGGCAAATCGAGTTTTGTTATCAACATATCCAGAAATAGAACTAAACCAATGGGGTTACATTCAAGCTGATCCTAAAACAGGAGCAACCTCAATACCTGGCGTTTTTGCCGGGGGCGATATAGTCACAGGTGCTGCCACCGTTATTTTAGCGATGGGCGCTGGGAAAATCGCAGCTAATGCAATTGATCAGTATGTCAAAACACAAAAAACAACAGTCACAAGCAATGTTTAGGAAAGATAAAAGGTGAAAAAATGAAAAAAACAATGGATGGAAACACCGCAGCGGCTTATATTTCATATGCGTTTACAGAAGTTGCCGCTATTTATCCTATCACACCAAGTTCAACAATGGCTGAGTTGGTAGATGAATGGGCGGAAAGTGGTTTAAAAAATATTTATGGTCAAAAAGTTCAAGTTATTGAAATGCAATCAGAAGCTGGGGCAGCGGGAGTAGTTCATGGTTCGTTAAAAACAGGTGCGTTAACCACTACTTATACTGCTTCACAAGGTTTACTGTTGATGATTCCCAATATGTATAAAATCGCAGGAGAATTGCTACCTTCTGTGTTCCACGTGGCGGCTCGGGCAGTAACGACAAGTGCATTGAGTATTTTTGGTGACCATGGCGATGTGATGGCTACCCGCCAAACAGGTTTTTGTATGTTAGCAGAATCGAGTGTCCAAGAAGTAATGGATTTGTCGGCAGTTGCTCATTTAGCTAGCTTAGAAGGTAGTTTACCTTTTGTAAACTTTTTTGATGGTTTTAGAACGAGCCATGAACTACAAAAAATCGAAGTGATTGATTATGATGACCTGAAAGAAATGGTGAATCAGGAAGCTGTAACTCGTTTTAGAATGGGAGGCATGAATCCTAATCATCCCACTGTTTCAGGGACCGCTCAAAATCCTGACATTCATTTTCAACAAAGAGAAACAGTCAATAAAAATTACGAAGAAATGCCAAAAATTGTTCAAAAATACATGAAAAAAATTAACAATCTTCGTGGAACAACGTATGATTTAACCGATTATTATGGGGTTGAAGATGCAACAGAAGTCATTATTTCAATGGGGTCGGCTTCACCAGTAATCAAACAAACAGTCGATTATCTCAATCAACAAGGACGCAAAGTTGGTTTTATCAATATTCATTTATATCGTCCATTTCCTACCGAAAACCTTCTTGAAAAATTACCAGCTACAGTAGAAAAGGTTGCGGTTTTAGATCGAACAAAAGAATCAGGAGCCGAAGGGGAACCGTTATTGCTAGATGTTCAAAGCGCTCTCTATCAACATGAAAATCGTCCAATTGTGATTGGTGGACGTTATGGGTTAGGTTCTAAAGACGTAGCGCCTAATCAAATTAAAGCGATCTATGACCATTTGTTATTGCCATTTAAAGAATTAAAACAACGCTTTACGGTAGGGATCGTTGATGATGTAACCTATCAATCATTGCCAGAAGAACCTACTTTAGATTTAACGCCAGATACTACCTTCCAAGCAAAATTTTGGGGCTTTGGTTCTGACGGAACTGTGGGAGCAAACAAGCAAGCGATTAAAATTATCGGAGATCATACCGACCTTTATGCACAAGCTTACTTTAGTTATGATTCTAAAAAATCAGGCGGTTTAACCGTTTCGCATCTGCGTTTTGGTAAAGAGCCAATTACTTCCACGTATTTAATTGAACAAGCAGATTTCATCGCTTGTCATAATGCTTCCTATTTGCATAAATACGACCTGTTAAAAGGTTTAAAAGATGGCGGAACGTTTTTACTGAATACTATTTGGGATCAAGAAAAGGTTCATCGTTTATTACCGGCTAAGTTAAAAAAATATATTGGGGAGCACCAAATCAAATTTTATATTATCAATGCGGTTGAGTTAGCTCGCAAAGTAGGCTTAGGCCGTCGGATCAATACAGTGATGTCTACTGCCTTTTTTGAAGTAACAGATATTTTAACGAAAGAGCAATATTTACCGTTACTTAAAGAAGAAGTGAAAAAGACTTATGGAAAAAAATCAATGGAAATTGTTGAAAAAAATTACCAAGCGATTGATGCTACTTTTGAATCGCTGCAAGAAATCGTAGTTCCAGAAGATTGGGCAACCATTGTTTTAGAACCAGAAAATCAAGAGTCGGAAGCTCCAGCTTTTGTGACAAATATTTTAGAACCAATCAATCGTCAAGAAGGGGATCAGCTGACCGTTTCAGATTTGATTGAAAACGGAATGAAGGGCGGTGCCATTCCTATGGGCACTGCGGCTTATGAAAAACGTGGCATTGCGTTAGAAGTGCCTGAGTGGCAAATGGATAAGTGTACGATGTGTAATGAATGTGCCTTTGTTTGTCCACATGCGGCTATTCGACCGTTTTTAGCGGATGAAGAAGAACTGAAAGAAGCACCTGCAGGTTTTGCCATGCGCGAAATGCGTGGCACAGATGGGTTGATGTATCGTATCCAAGTTTCTTTAGAAGACTGTACAGGTTGTGGTCTTTGTGTTCAGGCATGTCCCGTGAAAGACAAGGCGATTTTAATGAAACCTTATGAAACTCAGAAAGAGCAAGCGATGAATTGGGCCTTTGCGATGACTCTTAAACAAAAAGCCAACCCAGTCAAAAAACTTTCTGTTAAAGGTTCCCAATTTAACCAGCCATTGATGGAATTTTCAGGTGCTTGTGAAGGCTGTGGCGAAACACCTTATATTAAGTTGTTGACGCAACTATTTGGTGATCGAATGATGATTGCTAACGCAACAGGCTGTTCATCAATTTGGGGTGGTTCGTCACCGGTGACGCCTTATACAACGAACGAATGTGGCCAAGGACCAGCTTGGAGTAATTCGCTGTTTGAAGATAATGCGGAATATGGTTATGGTATGTATATTGCCAATCGAACGAAACGTCAACATTTAGCTAGTCTGGTTGAAGAAAGTCTTGCTAAAAACGTCGGATCAGATTCACTTCAAGCCTTGTTAAATGATTGGTTGGAACACATGGCTGAAGGAGAAGGAACACAACAGCGAGCCACCAAACTAGCGGCAGCATTAAGTGAAGAAGCCGATGAAGATCCACTTTTAACAAAAATTTACGAACAAAAAGATTTACTAGTGAAAACGAGTCAATGGATTGTCGGCGGCGATGGCTGGGCCTATGATATCGGGTTTAGCGGCATTGATCATGTTCTTGCTAGTGGGGAAGATGTTAATATTTTTGTTATGGATAACGAAGTGTATGCCAATACAGGCGGACAAACATCTAAAGCTACACCAGCTTCAGCCATTGCCAAATTCTCAGCGGGTGGGAAACATACCTCTAAAAAAGATTTAGGGATGATGGCAATCACTTATGGGAATGTCTATGTTGCACAAGTGGCTTTAGGCGCAAACTCAATGCAAACGATTAAAGCAATTGACGAAGCGGAGCGGTACCTAGGCCCATCAATTATCATTGGTTATACCCCATGTATTAATCACGGGGTCAAAGGTGGAATGGTTCGGACGTTAGATCAAGCCAAAGAAGCCGTTGAATCTGGCTATTGGCCACTTTATCGCTATAATCCAGAGTTAGTTAAGAAAGGCAAAGATCCGATGGTCATTGACTACAAGAAAACAGATTTTGACAAAATGCGTGATTTCCTTGAAAAACAAACACGTTACTCTGCGTTGCATACAATTAAAGAGAATCAAGAAGTAGTCGAACATTTACTTGATAAAACTAAAGAAGATGCAATTGAACGCTCTGAAAGTTATAACAAACTAGCCACACATATGAAAAAATAAAAAAACAAAGCCTCTTCCTTGAGAGGCTTTGTTTTTTTATCCAATAATAATTTTTTCTGAAGGGTATTCGTAGCCTAAGTCACGTGTTTCTTTTGGTACAAAAATCATTAAGGTATAAAGCATACCAATACGTCCAATAAACATTAATAAGGCAATCATTAATTTACCTACTGTTGTTAAATCGTCTGTAATGCCCAAAGAAAGACCGGTTGTCCCAAAGGCAGAAGCGACTTCCACAATGATTGAAATCAAGGGCAGATTTTCAGTTGCTGACAAAAAGACGACAGCGAAAAAGCACATAATCAAAGATAACATGAAGACGACAATCGATTTTTTGACATCATCGTCATCTATTTTACGGCTAAAGACGCTAATATCATCTTCACTTTTTAAAAAGGCTAACAAATACAAGCCAATAATCGCAACAGTCGTTGTTCGAACACCACCACCAACAGAGCTAGGACTACAACCAATAAACATTAACACAGAGAAAATAATCAATGTTGTAATTTGGAAGTCCCCTAAATCATTAATTTGGAGGCCAGCGTTTCGTGTAGTCATCGAATAAAACATCGAACTTACCCAACGGCCACTTTCATTCATTGTCAAAAATAGGTGATCTTTTTCTAATAAGTAAATCAAAATAGTCCCACCAATAAACAGAACAATAAACGCTAGCAAAGCAATTTTACTAAACAATGAGAAGCGGAAAGGCAAGCCTCGTTTCTTCTTACGAAAGTTCTTTTTCTTAAAATGTAACCACTCATGAATTTCCAGTAAAACGGGAAATCCAATTCCGCCGATAAAAATTAAGAACATAATTGCCAGTAAAAAGAGATAATCATGAGCAAAAGGAATAATTGAATCACCTGAAATATCAAAGCCTGAATTAGTCACTGCAGAAATAGCTTGATAAAATCCATAAAATATCGCATCTCGCCAGTTTGTATAATAACCACTTATATAAAAATAAAGCGAAAAGAGCGAGCCGAAGATTACTTGGAACCAAATTAAAATCAAAAAAGTGGTGCGGATCAGTCGAACAATTCCGCTCAGTCGTGGCTGATTCATGTCAGTCATAATTAACTGACGTTGCTTTAATGTGATGCGCCGTTTTGATAAAATAAAAAAGACCGTTGAAATCATCATAATCCCTAAGCCACCAACTTGGAAAAGAACCTCCAATAAGACAATCCCACGATCATTAAAAACCGAATTAATATCGACTGTGGTGAGTCCAGTAACACTGACTGTACTGATTGCTAAGAAAAATAAATCAATAAAAGGAACATGCGAGTCAGGTTCTCTGAAAATAGGGAGGCAAAACAATAAATAAGAAATAACCGTCATTAATATGTAATAAGCGACGATGATTTGAATAGATGAAAAATTTTTGCGAATAAATCGATCGCTTTTTCGCTGTGCCAGCCACAGCAAACGTGTATGGTTCACTAGATAACCTCCCAATTCTAATTAAACTAAGTATACCAAAACTTTTCGCCTCAAACGAATAATTCTGCCAGAAAATCCTTGAAATGACAAATAAAAATAAGAAATTCGTTAGAAATAATTGGAAAACATCCACAAACAAGCGAGAACATGATATTTTATGAAAGAATAGAAAAATAGGTTGTTCCCCAAACAACTTATTAATAATTGGTCAGTTTGTCTAACGATACAACTTTAAAAAGTAGTGGTAGCTTTTTTATTTCGGTTGATATGTGAATGTGTTCACTTTATGTAACAAACTGTTATTTTTATTCAAATGAAAAATAAAAAATTGTGTTGGTAGAAATCAATAGTTTATAAGGTGGGAAAACAATGAAAAAAGTGTTAATGGGAGTTCTTTCCCTAGGGTTATTATTAGGTGCAGCAACAGGTTGTACAAGCGATCAAGAAAAAGCCGCTGGTAAAACAAAAGCATCTTCTGAAAAAACAGAAGCAACATCTGGTGCCTCTGCTAATGGTTATACAGATCCAAGTGAACTAAAAGACAGTTATGATGTTGTTATTGTTGGTTCAGGTGGTGCGGGGATGACCGCTGCATTACAAGCCAAAGAAGCTGGCATGAATCCAGTTATTTTAGAAAAAATGCCTGTTGCAGGTGGGAATACAATTAAATCGTCTTCAGGAATGAATGCTTCACAAACAAAATTCCAAGAAAAAGAAGGCATTAAAGATAGCAACGATAAATTCTTTGAAGAAACACTAAAAGGTGGTAAAGGAACCAACGATCAAGAATTACTACGTTATTTTGTTGATCATTCAGCTGAAGCAATTGATTGGTTAGATACAAAAGGAATTACATTGAGCAATTTAACGATTACAGGTGGAATGAGCGAAAAACGCACACACCGACCTGCTGACGGATCAGCAATTGGGGGCTATCTAGTTGACGGTTTAGTACGTAACGTTCGCGAAGAAAAAATTCCATTGTTTGTTGATGCTGACGTGACAGACTTAGTTGAAGAAAACGGTCAAATCGATGGCGTAAAAGTGAAAATGAAAGATGATAAAGAAAAAACAGTTAAAGCAAAAGCAGTCGTTGTCACAACAGGTGGTTTCGGTGCCAACGAAAAATTAATTACACAATACAAACCAGAATTGAAAAACTATGTTACAACGAACCAAGAAGGCACAACAGGTGACGGTATCCAAATGATTCAAAAAGTTGGCGGTGCGTTAGTGGATATGAAAGAAATTCAAATTCACCCAACTGTTCAACAAAGCGATGCTTTCTTAATTGGTGAAGCAGTTCGTGGAGAAGGCGCAATCTTGGCTTCTCAAAAAGGAGAACGTTTTGTTAATGAGTTAGATACACGTGACAAAGTTTCTGCAGCAATCAATGCCTTACCAGAAAAATCAGCTTATTTAGTCTTTGACCAAGGCGTTCGCGACCGTGCAAAAGCCATTGATTTCTATGATCAAAAAGGTTTCGTGGAAAAAGGTGAAACGATTGAAGAATTAGCTGAAAAAATTGGCATGCCTGCCGATACATTGAAAGCAACGATTGATACTTGGAACCAAGATGTTAATGCCAAAGATGACAAACAATTTGGCCGGACAACTGGCATGGAAGCTGACTTAAGCACAGCGCCTTACTACGCAATTAAAATTGCACCAGGGATTCACCACACAATGGGTGGCGTGAAAATCAACACGAAAACAGAAGTTTTACGTGAAGATGGCACACCAATTAAAGGTCTATATGCTGCTGGTGAATTAACAGGTGGCTTACATGGTCAAAACCGTATCGGAGGCAATGCCATCGCCGATATTATCATTTATGGTCGTCAAGCAGGTACGCAATCAGCAGAATTTGCCTCTGCTCAAAAATAACTAGCATTAAAAAGTCTGAAATTGTAGTCAAATAACTACAATTTCGGGCTTTTTTATTGCATACTAGCAGGATCATTAGTTGGAGCATAAAAAGCCCTGCTAAAATGACTTTGGCGTAGATTCTGTTTTTTTCAGAAAAATGCACGACCATTTTAGCTAAAAATACTGCTTTTTTGCTGAAAATATAGTAAAATACGTAAGGAACTAACGGAAAGGTGTAGTGAACATGGCTCAATTATTTTTCAAGTATGGCGCAATGAACAGTGGTAAAACCATTGAAATCTTAAAAGTAGCACACAATTACGAAGAACAAGACAAACCAGTTGTTTTGATGACCAGTGGACTAGATACACGTGATGGTGTCGGGAAAGTATCCAGTCGCATCGGATTACGCAGAGATGCTATTCCAATTTTTGAAGAAACCAATGTCTTTGACTTGATTAATGATTTGTCTTACAAACCTTTTTGCGTATTAGTCGATGAATGTCAATTTTTAAACAAGCATCATGTCATTGAATTTGCACGAATTGTTGACGAATTAGATATTCCAGTAATGGCATTTGGGCTAAAGAATGATTTTAGAAATGAATTATTTGAAGGCTCAAAGTATTTACTTTTATATGCAGACAAATTAGAAGAATTAAAAACGATTTGCTGGTTCTGTCATAAAAAAGCAACTATGAACTTGCACTATATTGATGGCAAACCCGTTTATGAAGGGGATCAAGTCCAAATTGGTGGGAATGAAGCCTACTATCCTGTTTGTCGCAAACATTATTTTCATCCAAAAACAGTGAATGAAGAACAGTAAGGAGAGACACTATGTACGATCAATTACAATCTATTGAAGATCGCTATGAGGAATTGGGCGAATTATTAAGTGACCCAGCAGTCATTAGTGATACAAAACGTTTCATGGAATTATCGAAGGAAGAAGCTAATACACGTGAGACGGTTGAGGTTTATCGCCGATATAAACAAGTTGTTGAAGGGATTAGCGATGCCGAAGAACTTTTAAGTGAAAACTTAGATGCGGAAATGGCCGAAATGGCGAAAGAAGAACTTTCTGATTTGAAAAAAGAAAAAGAAGTGTTAGAAGACCGCATTAAAATTTTATTATTACCAAAAGACCCAAATGATGATAAAAATATCATCATGGAAATCCGTGGTGCAGCCGGTGGCGATGAAGCCGCACTTTTTGCTGGCGACTTATTTAATATGTACCAGAAATATGCAGAAGCACAAGGGTGGAAAGTGGAAGTTTTAGAAGCGAACGTCACTGGAATCGGTGGATATAAAGAAGTAATTATGATGATTTCAGGAGATAACGTCTTTTCAAAATTAAAATATGAAAGTGGCGCTCACCGCGTGCAACGAGTTCCTTCAACAGAATCACAAGGACGGATTCATACATCGACAGCAACCGTTGTAGTTATGCCAGAAGCCGAAGAAGTCGAAATCGAATTAGCTGATAAAGATATCCGTGTCGATATTTATCATGCAAGTGGCGCTGGTGGACAGCACGTCAATAAAACCGCTTCGGCTGTTCGTTTAACCCATTTACCAACAGGAATCGTGGTCGCAATGCAAGATGAACGTTCACAGCTAAAAAACCGTGAAAAAGCAATGAAAGTTTTGCGTGCTCGTGTGTATGACCAAATTCAACAAGAAGCACAAAGTGAATATGATGCTAACCGTAAATCGGCGGTGGGGACCGGAGATCGTTCAGAACGAATCAGAACGTATAACTTCCCACAAAATCGAGTAACGGATCATCGTATTGGTTTAACCATCCAAAAACTAGACCAGATTCTTGCTGGTAAATTAGATGAAATCATTGATGCATTAGTCTTATATGATCAAACATCGAAATTAGAAGAGATGCAAAATGGCTAAACGTTACTTTGAAGTCCTTAACTGGGCTTCTTCTTTTTTAGAGGCGCAAGGCAAAGAAGGCTATGCTATTCACTATGTTTTTTTAGAACGTAAAGGTTGGGATAAAACGCAGTGGCTCCTGCATATGCAAGAAGAAATGCCTAAAGAAGAAGAGGAACAATTAAAAACGGATTTAGCCCAATTATTGACAGATTACCCAGCACAATATTTACTAGGACAAGCTGAATTTTATGGACATTCCTTTATTGTTAATGAACATACTTTGATTCCTAGGCCAGAAACAGAAGAATTAGTCGAGCGTTGCTTAAAAGCCAACCCAGATACTCCTTTGACGGTCGTGGATGTCGGAACAGGGACAGGTGTCATTGCGATTAGCTTGAAACTGGCACGGCCCAACTGGCGAGTTATTGCCATTGATCTTTCAGAGGAAGCGTTGACTGTCGCTAAACAAAACGCGAAAGTATTAGGTGCTGACATCGAATTTTATCATGGGAATGGCTTACAGCCAGTTGCTTCTGAAAAAATTGATCTGCTTATTTCTAATCCGCCCTATATTAGTGAACAAGAATGGCATTTAATGGATGCAAGTGTCCGAACGTATGAACCTAAAACCGCTTTATTCGCTGAAAATAACGGTTTGGCTTTATACCAACAATTAATTCATGAAAGTCAAACGATGCTTAAAGCAGACGGTAAAATTTATTTTGAAATAGGGTTTCAACAAGGCGCGGCCCTCCAAGAATTATTGAGCGCCGCCTATCCACAAAAAACAATTAAAATTGAAAAAGATTTATCTGGCAACGATCGCCTCGCGATAGCCGAGTAACTAAGGTTCTTCGTCGCCACTTTTCTAGAAGGAGCGATTTGCAATGGAAACAAAAAAATTAACCAAACAAGAAATAGCCCAAGCAGCAGCAGCCATTCAAGCAGGCGAGCTAGTGGCTTTTCCAACAGAAACTGTTTATGGCTTAGGTGCCGATGCCTTAAATGAAGCGGCAGTAAAAAAAGTTTACCAAGTAAAAGGCCGCCCCAGTGATAATCCATTGATTGTTCATGTGAACAACGTTGAGATGGTCAAAAAATACGTGGCGACCTTACCAGAAGTCGCTACAAAATTGGTGTCTGCCTTTTGGCCGGGACCATTAACTTTAATTTTTAATGTGCCTAGCGATACATTTTCTAAAACAGTAACAGGTGGTTTAGAGACAGTCGCTTTTCGTATGCCAGATAACCAAGCGACCTTAGCTTTGATTGAACAAGCCAATGTTCCATTGGTCGGACCAAGTGCGAACACTTCTGGTAAGCCTAGTCCAACATCTGCAGAGCATGTTTATCATGATTTGCAGGGGAAAATTGCTGCCATATTAGATGATGGCCCAACGCAGATTGGGGTGGAGTCAACGGTCTTAGATTTAACGGCGGAAGATGGTGTGCCAGTTATTTTACGACCAGGAGCAATTACCAAAGAGCAGTTGGAAAGCATTATTCCTCAAGTGAAAATCGATACACATTTGATTAGTGAAACTGCAGCACCCAAAGCGCCAGGGATGAAATACAAACACTATTCTCCTGATGCGGAAGTTTGGATTATAAGCGGTCAAACAGCAGAATGGCAAGCGGCGATTCAGCAAGCAAAAGAACAACAGGAAAAAATCGGCTTATTTTTAAGTGATAAACAGGCAGCACAACTAGATACAGAAAATGTATTTGTTTATTCTTATGGTGCAGAAACGGTTGAAAATGCCACAAAAGAACTATTTGCAGGGTTAAGAGCGTTAGATGAGCAAGGAGCTACCACGATTTTTGCGCAAGGATTTGCAGAAACTGGTTTAGGCACTGCTTACATGAATCGCTTGAAAAAATCAGCTAATCAAAAATTTTTTGAAAAATAAGAGGTATTTGTAACGAAGCTGACACAGAAGTATGATACAATCAGACAAAAGAAAACAAAATGGAGTGTTGTTTGAATGGATTACAAAACGTATGACCCAGATTTATGGAATGCAATTGCAAGAGAAGAAGAGCGCCAAGAAAATAACTTGGAACTAATCGCATCTGAGAATGTTGTGTCAAAAGCAGTTATGGCTGCCCAAGGAAGTATTTTAACGAATAAATACGCAGAAGGTTACCCTGGCAAACGGTACTATGGTGGTTGTGAATTTATCGATATCGTAGAAAATTTAGCTATCGATCGTGCCAAAGAATTATTTGGTGCAAAATTCGCGAATGTACAAGCCCATTCAGGTTCTCAAGCCAATACAGCGGCATACCTTTCATTGGTTGAACCAGGTGATACCATTTTGGGGATGGATTTATCAGCTGGTGGTCACTTAACACATGGTTCGCCCGTTAACTTTAGTGGCAAAACCTATAATTTTGTCAGTTATGGAGTGGATCCTTCAACAGAAGTAATCGATTACGATGTCGTGCGAATTTTAGCAAGAGAACATCGTCCAAAACTAATCGTTGCAGGCGCAAGTGCGTATTCACGAACGATTGACTTCAAACGTTTCCGTGAAATCGCTGATGAAGTAGATGCCAAGTTAATGGTTGATATGGCGCATATTGCAGGCTTGGTAGCTTCAGGGTTGCACCCAAATCCAGTTCCGTATGCTGATATCGTAACAAGTACGACCCATAAAACATTGCGTGGTCCTCGTGGCGGTTTAATTTTGACAAATAGCGAAGAATTGGCGAAAAAAGTAAATAGTAGTATTTTCCCAGGCATTCAAGGTGGCCCGTTGGAACATGTGATTGCCGGAAAAGCCGCAGCTTTTAAAGAAGCATTGGATCCAAGTTTTGCTGAATATAGTCAGCAAGTGATTGCAAATGCGCAAGCGATGACGAAAGTTTTCAATCAAGCGCCAGAAGCTCGTTTAATTAGTGGGGCAACAGACAACCACTTATTACTGATTGAAGTGACAGGTTTTGGTTTAAATGGAAAAGAAGCAGAAGCTATTTTAGATAGTGTAAATATTACTGTCAATAAAAATTCAATTCCGTTTGAACAATTAAGTCCATTTAAAACAAGTGGTATCCGTATTGGAACGCCTGCGATTACTTCACGTGGTTTTAAAGAAGAAGATGCGGTAGAAGTTGCTAAATTAATCGTTCAAGTCTTAAAAGATCCAGAAAATACAGCAGTTCATGATGAAGTCAAAGCAGCTGTAGCAGCGCTAACTAAAAAATATCCATTATATAACTAACATCAGGGATAGCTGAAGCGCGATTCTCTGTACAAATAAGAGTCGGAGCTTAGGATTTAAGGAATTCAACTTGTGTCCTAGGCTCTTTTGTTTTACAATAAGAAAGAATAAAATAATGAAGGAGAATAGATATGGGAAAATTTCAAGTAATTGATCATCCGCTAATTCAACACAAACTAACAATGATTCGCGAAAAGAACTGTGGGACAAAGGTTTTCCGCGAAGTTGTCAACGAAATTGCTATGTTAATGGCTTATGAAGTATCACGGGATATGCCTTTAGAGGATGTTGTCATCGAAACACCGATGGGTAAATCAACACAAAAAACACTTTCAGGGAAAAAAGTAGCAATCATTCCTATTTTACGTGCCGGCATTGGCATGGTTGATGGGATTTTAGAATTAATTCCAGCAGCGAAAGTTGGACACGTTGGACTTTACCGTGATGAAGAAACGTTGCAACCACATGAATACTTCGTGAAATTACCTGAAGACATTGCAAGTCGTCAATTATTTGTTGTTGACCCAATGCTAGCAACAGGTGGTTCCGCAATTATGGCCATCGATTCATTAAAAGAACGTGGTGCTAGCAACATTAAATTTGTATGTCTAGTGGCCGTTCCAGAAGGTGTGAAAGCTTTACAAGAAGCGCACCCAGATGTAGATATTTATACAGCAGCTTTAGATGAGCGCTTAAACGAAGACGGCTATATCGTTCCTGGTTTAGGGGATGCTGGTGACCGTTTATTCGGAACAAAATAATAACAAAAAACCGTTAGATAACCGATTATGGTTACTAACGGTTTTCTTTTGCTTAAAGAACTTTTCTAGGTGTATAATAAAAAATAAAAAAACAAAGGAGGAGCTATGAAAAAGAATAAAAAAGTCTTACACGCTATCGCTGTGATTGCTAGTGTGATGTCAGTTTTGATGTATGTTTCATATATTCCACAAATTTATGGAAATTTACATGGGGAAAAAGGCAATCCGACGCAACCATTAGTGGCAATGATTAATTGTATTTTTTGGACGATTCATGGGTTATATGGAGACGATGGAGAAACACGAGATAAGTCCATTATTTTTGCTAATGTTCCCGGAATTATTTTTGGTTTTTTTGCTTTTATTACAGCATTATAGTTTCCGACGAATTGGAAAGTATTCCAATTCTGTACATAAAAAAGAGCGGGGGAAATTTCCCACGCTTGAAGAATTAAATCTTTTTCAATTGTTTGTAATTAATAACAATCACACCATTGCTATGCACCATTAAGTGATTGTTTTTTTGCGTTTCGTCAATTTCGACGACAGCGGCATTTTTTAATTGTTTCGTAACAACGCCTGTTTGTGGCTGTCCGTGAACAAGAAAAGTAACATGGGTGTCAACGGCGAAATCCTTACCAGCATCCGATGGAACAACAGGAGTAACCATACCATTAAAATTTGACATACAAAAAACCATCCTTTCTTGATATCTCTATTATACCACATTTTCAGAAAAAAGTTTGTAAAGTCGCTATTTGGCTTATTTTAAAGAGATTTTGTATAAATAAATAACAAACAGACTTTACAAATAAAGTAGAAAGTCCTATAATAGATTTGTTTCAGGCCAGCTTAGCTCAGTTGGTAGAGCAACGCACTCGTAACGCGTAGGTCACAGGTTCGATCCCTGCAGCTGGCATCTAAAAAACAGACAGGCACTACCATCTGGTAGTGCCTGTCTGTTTTTTTAGATGAAATTTTGGATTAGTGCAAATGAAGCAATGCCTACCAGTACAATAATCAATAAGTTTTTAGAGAGTATTGCGGCTAAAATGGTAGGAAATGAAGCGAATAAATAAGGAAGATTGAGGCTTGGTAAATGCCCTATTCTTTGTTCAAATAAGCTACTAAACCATAAGGCGGACATAATCACAATGGGAACAAAACTTAGATATTCTAATAATTTCTGCGGCAGACTGATTTTTTTTAAAAGTAAAAATGGCAGTATTCTTGAAAGCCAGGTTGCAACGGTACAGCCTAAAATTGTTAAAAAGAGATACTCAGAAGAAGGCATGTTTTATCATCACTCCTATTCCACAACCGATTAACGTGACAACTAAGACAATTAAATTACTGGGAATAAAAATTAGACCAATAGACATCAACCCAAAAGTAATCAGGACCATGATGAGTTGTAAAGCAATTTTCATGGAACGATCACTAATTATCTGCAGATAGAGTAAACCAATGAACATAGCCACGACCGCAAACTCAAGACCTAATGCTTGAGGATTTGCAATAAAGCGCCCTAGATAGGCACCGATGATCGTCGAAAAAAACCAAGTCGCATAGGAAATCAAATTGGCAGCATTAAACCACTCAAAACTTAAACGTCCTTTGGTGTGGTTTAATTTATTCATTCCTAGTGCAAAACTTTCATCCGTCAGTAAGGTTCCCAACCAGAGATTTTTACCGAGAGATTCGGCTTTAAAGTAAGGCGCAATGGTCATTCCCATAAGAATCATACGCGCATTTACTAAGAAAGTCGCTAACACAATAGATAAGATAGGGCTGCCACCAGTCAACATACTAACTGTTACAAACTGAGCAGATCCTGCAAAAATAAAAAACGACATCGCACTAACAATAAGAGGGGAAAAACCTGCTGCTTGTCCTACGATACCAAAAGCAATGCCAATACCAATATAGCCAAAAACCGTTGGCAAGGCTTCACGAATGCCAGTGCGTGCATCTAATTGGTGGTTCATTCTCTTTTTTTCCTTCTTTCTGTATAAAATTTAAACACGTGTGTCTGAAAATCTAGACCTTCGATAATGAGACACAACGAGCGAATGAGCGTTTTCATTATTAACCACTCCTTTTGAACAACTAAGATATATATTGTATAATACAATAAAGAATACTTTTGTTCAATATATTAAACTTTTAGATAATAAAAAGAAACAGAAGGAGCAACTATTTTGGAGATTAATACAATTATTGGCAATAATTTAAAAAAAATTAGACAAGAAAAAAAACTTACGTTAGATGAACTAGCTGGGATAACCGGAGTGAGTAAAGGGATGCTTTCGCAGATTGAAAAAGGAACCACTAATCCTACCATAAATACAATTTGGAAAATAAGTAATGGACTCAATGTTCCGTATACGTATTTATTAGAAGATGACTATGTTAAAGAAAATCCCGTGGTAAAAAAAACTGAGACGGTAACACAACATTCTGAAGATCACTCCTATCGAGTCTTTAATTACTACTCAGACAACCAGGAAAGAAATTTTGAACTCTTTCAGTTTGAATTAGATCCAGGGAAAAAGTATCAAGCTGTTGGGCATTCAAAACGTTCGACAGAATATGTCATGGTTATTCAAGGAACATTAGCTATTGAAGTGGGCGGTCAGAGATATCTTCTTCCAAAAGACGCTGCTATGTATTTTGATGCTAATCAAGTACACACGTATATAAATAACGGAACAGAGAAAGTCCAAGCAGTCGTCATTAACTATTATACGTAACAGTGGAAAATAGACATTAGGAAATTGCTACATCTGTTATTTTATGGACAAAAAAAGTAAACAATGCTACCCTAAAAATAATAGAAAATGAAAGATAAAAGAAGAGGTCAAAATGAATAAAAAAATTGAAAGTCTTGGTAATACAGCATTAAGTTTACTAAGTAATACGATTATTGTTGTGCCTTATTTACTTTACATTCAATTGAGTGATGGACACAACCTTCTAACAATTTTACCATTTGTCTTATTTTATACATTGCGTATGACAGGCATTTTTCTGGTTCGAGGAATTAATTTGTCTTTAACTAGTCTAGGTCTACTAAAGATTTCTCTATTGTTAGGCTTGGCAGGCTCCTTAATTGGGATCGCCGGCGCTTTTTCTTTCCCGCTTTATAGTATTTCAGGAATGTTGTTAGGACTTAGTGGGGCGTTGTTGCCACCAAGTAATCAATCAATTCGCTTTTTCTTGAAAGAAGAAGGTCAAAAAATTAGTCACAGCAATCTTTTAACGACAGTCTTATTGACCGCTGTTTTATTTGGCGCTTTATTTTTTAAAGCGACTGAGATTGGACTGGCGTTATTGGTGTACGCGCTCTATTTTCTGGTTGCTTTAGTAGCAATCAAGAGCTATCCTGTTTCATTAAACGAGCTAGAAGAAGAATCAGCAGAAGTTTCACGAAAAGAATTAATTCTGTTTGTTATCTTTTTTGTGTTATTACTTTTATTAAGAAGTGGTCGCTTATTAACGAATGCGGTGGAATTTGATTATGCGATTGTTGGCGCCTGCTGTTTCTTTGTGGTGGCTGTCCTTTTCGTTAGTCATTATGGCAAACGCGGCGCATATAAAGTATCATTAGAAATGAATCTTGCGACCTTGATTAACGGGATTGTGGGGAACTATTTATTTTTATTTGGTTCCATTTATGTTGCAGGGGTTTACGGCAGAGCTCATATGGGCATCTATCTCTATTTACCTTATGTTTTAGGGATGATTTTTGCAATGATTGCAGCTAGTAAAACGAAACAATGGTCAAACAACATACCAATGATTGGTCTGGCGGGAAGTTTGGGAATATTACTTCTTACTTCGTGGACTATTTTAGGCCTGTTTCTCTTGAGTTTTTTCAAAAGCACATTGAACAGCTTTTTAGCTAGGCGATATTATCAAGAGACAGATTTGCCTAAAGATAGCCGCATCCTTATCAAATATACAACACAAACAAAAGGGAGTTTATTCCATCAATTTATTTTGATGGCGCTTATGTTAGTCACTGTAGTAGGCAAAGGTGGTACGACACAATTTTTATTAGAATTGACTGGCGGCAAAGGCATTTCAATGCAAACAAGTCAATTTTTAACTTTCATTAAAAATAGTAACTCGCTCTTAGTGTTATTGTTTATTGCAGTTTATTTCGTGGTCGTTTTTCGCCAAAAGAAACGATAATTTACAAATATTCATAAAAAAATACTTGGAAAAACAGTGATTGTGGCTGATTTTCCAAGTATTTTTTTATGAAAAGCTGTTTTTTTTTTTCGAAGATTCAAAAAAAATTAATCAATTGTTTCATTTTTAACAAGCTATTATTAGGTTATATGAATTTTATTGAAAGGGGATTAGTATGAAGAAAAAAACTTTTTCTTTTGTGATGTTGAGTATACTTCTCGCACAAAATTTCGGGTTTGCCGTAAATGCCTATGCTGTAACAACGACAGAAGCACAAACAGAGACCACTGATACAGCAAAAAAAGAGGCAGAGTTATCGAACTCAACACCATCTTTACCTTTAGCAACAACGACTACTTCAGAAATGAATCAACCAACTGCAACAACTGAATCGCAAACCACAGAGGCGAGCACAACAGCTTCCAGTGATGCTGCTACACCATCTGAACAACAAACAACGGAGGACAAGGACACCTCACTTAATGAAAAAGCCCTACCAGATGTTCAAGCGCCAATTACAGATGAACTACTTGACAGTATGAGTCTTGCGCCGATTGGTGGAACAGAATACAGCCAAACAGAGGTTCACCGCGAATTAAATACAACACCGGTAACCGCTACGTTCCAATTTGCTGTTGGAAACACAGGTTATGCACCTGGATCAGTTTATACAGTTCAATTACCAGAACATTTAGGTTATTCAACTGTTAGCGGAGATGTGACGGGCATTGGCGCAACTTGGGCAGTCGATGCGGCGACCAAAACATTAAGTATTACGTTTAATCAGCGAGTTTCGGATACCTCCTTTAAAGTAGAACTAAAAAGTTATCTAACAACAGATTCGGAACCATTAATCAAAATTGAAACTCCAGGAAAAAATAAAAAAACCTACTCGTTTGATTTATATGAACAAGTGGAACCAATTCAATATAACGAACGAACCAGAACGACGGGGTTAGATGGCGAAATTTTTTATAATTTAGACCGGACGTTAACTGGCAATCAAACATTAGAATTATTAACAACAGAGACGCCAGGCGCTGTCTTTGGAAAACAAGATAACTTGGAACCTCAAGTTTTCAGTTACGATGTCGACATTAATGGTCAAATTTTACCAGAAACGCAAACCCTGTTAACACCTGGCAAAGATTATACATTAAGCGATAATTCACTCGGGCGGATTGCTGTAACTGTTCCAAACATGAATCAACAAAAAGCCTATTCTTTATCGATTAATCGAACAATTTATTTAGAGAGTGCTTCGGACTATAACTACTTATATTCGCAGCAGTATCCAACAACAAAAATTGGGTCAATTTCTTTGAAAAGTACGACAGGAACTAAACAAACAACCGATTTTACTGCTAAGACGAGTCAAACAAGTAAAGTAATTGCTGATCGTGAAATGCGTAGTATGTCCTATATCAGTTTTCAAAGCAAAGGGAAATATTATGTAACAATTTATGGCACGTTAACAGAAACAAAAGTGGGTCAACAAATCGTATTAGAGAGTACCAACGGTCAAGAAATTAAGAATCCTAAATTTACGGCGTATGGTCCTTTATATGAAAATGTAAAATTGGAAGACTATTTTGATATTAAAACTGAAGGTGGCAAGCTTACCTTAACGGCCACAAAAGATAGCTATTTAAGAATAAATATTTCTGACTTAACAATGGATTTTGACAAGAAAGATATCAATCTATCATTAAGTACACCTGTAATTGGTCCCAATAAAGCCATTCAATTAGTATCTGATCAATATATTGAACCAATTAGTGTTGTTAATCCTTTGAATGCTGAAACTGCTTGGGGTAATTATGATCAAAATGGTGCCTATTCATCAAGAACAACTGTCTCAGTTATGGGAAGCAAAGAGACACCGATTCAAAATTTAGAAATTAAAGTAAAGCATCCTAACTATCTTTCATTACGAGCTACAAAAGAAATTTATTTTTATTACAAGTTAGGAACGGATTATACAGTAACGCCAACGTCAGATGGCTCAGTTATTAAGTTCACTACGCCAATAACCAATGAAATCCAAATTCCAATAGGTTTTAATTATGTGCCAGATAGTTTGCCAAAAGATAAAAGTATCCCAGTCGATACGATACCGATAACAATGAGTGCTGAAGGTTTAACTCCAGTTGATACGACAGTAACTACTAATAGTAAGCGTGGTTCTGAACGAACACTTCAAAGTAGTAAAAATCAATTCCTTGTCAATGCACGAAATGATTCTTTTGACTCACTAAGCGTCCGTACAAAAATTCCAGCTGGCGCCGATGTTCTTTTTGACATTTATGATGTTTCAAACGATCAGGTAGATTCAATTTATCCACAATACTGGGACCGCGGTCAATACTTTGATAAACCAATGACACCAAACAGCCCTGGATATCCAACGATTACTTTTGACGAAAATACCAATAGTTACACGTTTGATTTTGGAAAAACCAACAAACGTTACATTATTGAGTATAAAAACGCCAATGGCTGGATCGACGTGCCAACTCTTTATATAACAGGGACAGCTAAAGAACCACAATCGAATAATAATGAAATGTCTGCTTCGGTTTCTGTTCAAAATGAAGCGTTAGACATTTTGAGTGCAACACAAGCGGCGAATCCAACATTAAAAAATGTAACAAAAACAACAGTAACAACAAAAAATATTGATAATAAAACACATCGTGTGAAAAATCCAACGATTGAATTAACACCAAAAGGCACAACCAATGCTCAAATCGATTTGAATTCTATTACCGTGAAAGGCGTGCCAGAAGATGCTTATTCATTAGAGAAGACTACAAACGGTGCGAAAGTCATTTTTAAAGACTATACATTGACAGAAAACATTACGATTGAATACAATACTGTCTCTGCAAACGCTGGCCAAATCTATACAGAAACAACAATCGACTCTGAAACATTGGACCAGATGTCTGCTAACAAGAAAAAAGTCACCACTGCACCAATCACATTGAAATTCTCAGAAGGCGATGCGGAAGGTATTGTTTATTTAGCAACTGCCACATTCTATACGCATAACATAGAGGATGAAAACCAAGCAATTGCGAAGGTTTCTTTTGAACTAATTGATAATGTCACGCATACAGCAACCGAATTTACAACAGATGAAAAAGGTCAATACTTCTTTGATGCCATCATGACAGGTGATTATACTTTGCGAGTAACGAATGTACCGCAGGAATATTCCGTGGATGAAGAGTATTTGACAGGAAAAGCCATTAAGCTGGTCAAAGGAGACAACCAACTAAAAATTCCATTAACTAAAACAATTGATCACAGTCGTTTACAAGTCAAAGATTCAACGATTTATGTCGGCGATAAATGGAAACCAGAAGATAATTTCGTTTCAGCAACAGACAAAACAGGCCAAGACGTTCCGTTTGAAAAAATCACTGTTTCAGGTCAAGTTGATACTAGCAAAGCAGGCGTTTATCCAATCGTTTACAGTTACGAAGGTAAAGAAGAAACAGCCCATGTGACCGTCAAACCCGACCAATCTAAGTTAGAGGTCAAAGATACAACGATTTATGTTGGTGATTCGTGGAAACCAGAAGATAATTTCGTTTCAGCGACAGACAAAACAGGTCAAGACGTTCCGTTTGAAAAAATTGATGTTCAGGGAACAGTAAATGTTGATAAAATAGGCGATTATGAAATTGTCTATAAAAATGGCACAAAAGAAGCGAAAGCAATCGTTCATGTCCGTGATGACAGTCAGTTAGAGGTCAAAGATACAACAATTTATGTGGGTGATAAATGGGAAGCAGAAGATAACTTCGTTTCCGCGACAGACAAAACAGGTCAAGACGTTCCGTTTG